>JAUNKJ010000077.1 GCA_030532785.1 Cardiobacteriaceae bacterium | reverse complement strand
CCCGCAAGCGGGGCGACTGGCTCTGCCAGCTCGTCCGAAGGACGAGAAAGTAATGTTTTGTCATTTCATAGAAAATCTCGAGAAATCATTCAAAGGATGATTGTTCTCTTATCCCGAACTGAGATTATTTGAGAAATTTTCCCATTAAAAAGCGCTTATGGTGAGATATTTTCCCGCCATAAGCGCTTAATCATGATAAAAAACGACTATTTTTACTGATTTTATGAAACCACCCTCAAGGCATGATTTCCAGCATGTCTTTCGCGCTCTGGTTGCCTTTTTCCGCTGCCTTTTCCAGCCAGTGGCGCGCAGTAACGCTGTTTTGTTCGACGCCGCGCCCGTGTTCGTACATCCAGCCGATGAGTGATTGCGCTTCTTCGTTGTCCTGGGCGGCAGCTTTTTCCATCCATTGCGCTGCCTTGGCTTCATCCGTGTCCACGCCGCGTCCCTGGAAATACATCATGCCGAGGTTTTGCTGCGCCTGGGCGTGTCCGCTTTCTGCCGCCTTTGTCATCCACGCGAGGGCGCGGGCGCTGTCCCTTTCCGTGCCAAGCCCTTGCGCATGGATATGGGCGAGGAAGAACTGGCTGTCCGGGTCGCTTTGCCCGTCGTGTTCCAGGGTTTCCCGCGCCTTGACAAACCAGCGTTCCGCTTCCGTGCTGTCTGCGTCCACGCCGAGGCCGTTTTCGTAAAGCTGGGCGATGACGAATTGCGCTTCGCCGCTGCCCTGATCCGCCGCGCCGCGAAACCACAGTCCTGCCTGTTCGTGCAGGGCGTAGGCGCGTTCGGCATTGGGGTGGACGCCCTTGCCGTCGCGATACACATAGCCGAGGGAAAATTGCGAACCGGGGTCGCCATTGCGCGCCGCCATCGCCTTCCACAGGGCAGCAAGCTGTTCGTTGCGCGGCAATCCCCAGCCCTTGGCATACATTTCGCCGACAAAGGCCTGCGCGGTGATGTCTCCGCCGATGCCGGCGTTGAGCAATGCGGGCGCGGCTTTGGCAAACCATTGCCGCGCCAGCGTCAAATCCTGGGGCACGCCTTCGCCGCGCCAGTACATGAGGCCGAGGCTGGCCTGCGCCTTGCCATTGCCCGCTGCGGCTTCTTTTTCCAGGGTGGGCAAGGCGCGCGCATACCAGTGGAGCGCTTTTTGGTAGTCCTGGGGTACGCCGAGGCCGTCGTCGTAGAGTTCGGCGAGCGAGTGCATGGCAACGCCGTAGCCTTCTTCGGCAAGGGCGGAGAGCGTTTCGTAGGCGAGGGCGAAATCGCCCTGCTGGTAGGCGGCTTCCGCCGCGCGCAGACGGCTTGCCTGGTTTTCTTCTGCCTGTGCGGCAGCGGCGAATGCGCAGACGATGGCGAGCGCGAGGGGTTGTACGATTTTTTTCATCCTTGGTCTCCTTGTCCTTGTGGATGGTTTTCTGGTGATGTCCTAAAAAGTATGCTGGGTCTTCATTTTCCCTCCCCCGCTTGCGGGGGAGGGTTAGGGTGGGGGTGTAAAGATTTACATTCCATAGAAAAATCAAGAAATTCTGCGCATTTCGCCCCTCACCCCTGCCCCTCTCCCGCAAGCGGGAGAGGGGACTGTTTCTACGAATATTTTGGCACTGACGCTCTTATGACCTATCGCTGATTTTTGACCAGCATACTTTTCAGGACACCATCGGTTTTCTCTCACGGCTTGATGGTATTTTTTCTCACCCATAAGCGCTTGTCGTGAGAAAATTTACCACAACAAGCGCTTCATGATGGTAAAAAATGACTGTTTTAGATCATTTTATGAATCTTAAAGTAGGCTGGGTTAGGTGCGCAGCACCGTAACCCAGCGCGATGCCCGAAGCTTTTGCTGGGTTACGGCTGCGCCTAACCCAGCCTACTCATCATGGCGCGAGCTTTACCCCTGCGCCAATGCCGCGAGTTCGCCAAGCGCGACGGAAAGCGTCGCGAGGCTGGGGTCGCGCTGTTGCAGTTCGCCGAGGGTTTGTTGGGCTTTGTCGAGGGCGGCGGCTTTTTCCGTCATCCACTCCGCCGCGCTTTGTCCGCTGGCGAGCAGTTGCTGGACGATGCTGCGCTGGGTGTTTTGCAGGCTGGCGGCAAGCGCGTTGCGCGCGCGGCGTTCCCAGCTGTCGGCAGCAGGCAGGGCGGCGATTTGCGCAAGGAGCTGGTGGCCTTGCAGTGTTTCCTGCACCGCGAACCAGAGGTCGGCGACTTGTGCCGCGTCTTTGCCGCTTTGTTCGGCCAAGAGCGCGACATCCAGCGCCTGGGCGTAGAGCGGGAGGATGGCGAAGGCGTCAGCGAGCGCTTGCGGCAGTCCCTGCGCCTGCCACTGCGCTTTTTCTGCTGCGTAGCGTTCGCCGAAGCGTTTGCCGAGGAGGCCATCGTCGCCGGTGAGCGGCGCGAGGTGGCTTTGCAGGCGGGCGATGGTGGCATCGAGGTCGTCTGCCAGGTTGACGTTGCGCAATAGCCAGCGGATGGTGTTTTCCAGCAGGGTGCGCAGACGGATTTCGAGGGCGATTTGCAGCTCGGCGGGAATGTGGTTGTCGAGCGCTTCCAGTGCCTGCCAGTAGTCGGCGGCGGCGAAGATGTCGCGGGCGAGGACGTAGGCGCGGGTGAGGTTGGCGACACTTTCGCCGCTTTCTTCGCTGGCGCGGAAGAGGAAGGCGGCGCCCATGCGGTTGACCATGCCGTTGGTGAGGAAGGTGGAGATGATTTCGCGTTTGAGACGGTGGCTTTGCATGTCATCGCCATGATTTTCCGCGAGTTGTGCCGGGAAGTAGCGGCGGATGTCACGGGCGATGCGCGCGTCGTCCGGCAGATCGGAGGCGAGCAGTTGGTCGTAGACCCACATTTTCGCGTAGGCGAGGAGCACGGCGAGTTCGGGGTTGGTGAGGCCTTTGCCCTGGGCGGCACGTTCGGCGATTTGCGCGTCGTCCGGGAGGTATTCGATGGCGCGGTCAAGCCGTCCTTCGCTTTCCAGACGCCGCATGATGCGCGCGTATTCGCCGATGTCCTGCGGGCGTGATGCCATGATTTCAATGACTTGCGGCTGCATATAGTTCTGGCGCAGGACGTGTGCGGCGACGCTGTCGGTCATGGCTGCCAAGAGTGCGTTGCGCGCGGCGGTGTCAAGGCGTCCCGCTTCAATCGCTTGATTGAGGAGGATTTTGATGTTGACTTCATGATCCGAGCAGTTGACGCCGCCGGAGTTGTCGATGGCGTCGGTATTCAAGCGCACGCCGGCGAGCGCCGCTTCGATGCGCCCGCGCTGGGTCATGCCGAGGTTGCCGCCCTCGCCGATGACTTTGGCGCGGATGTCGCTGCCGTTGACGCGCAGGACATCGTTGGCGCGGTCGCCCACTTGCGCGTGCGTTTCGTCGCTGTGCTTGACGTAGGTGCCAATGCCGCCGTTCCAGATGAGGTCAACCGGTGCTTTGAGGAGGCGGTTGATGAGGTCAGTCGGCGTGAGCGTATCTTCTTCAATGGCAAAGGCTTCTTTCATCTCCGGGGTGATGGCAACCGATTTGTCGGCACGCGAAAATACGCCGCCCCCGGCGCTGATGAGGCTCGCGTCGTAGTCCGCCCAGGTGGAGCGCGGCAGCTTGAAGAGGCGTTCGCGCTCGGCAAAGCTCTTGGCGGCGTCTGGGTTGGGGTCGATGAAGATGTGCAGATGGTTGAAGGCGGCTTTGAGCAGGGTGTTTTTCGAGAGCAGCATGCCGTTGCCGAAGACGTCGCCGCTCATGTCGCCGATGCCGACCACGGAGAATTCATCTTTGTTTTGAATGTCTTTGCCCATCATGCGGAAATGGCGCTTGACCGATTCCCACGCGCCGCGCGCGGTGATGCCCATGCCTTTGTGGTCGTAACCGGCGCTGCCGCCGGAGGCGAAGGCGTCGCCGAGCCAGAAGCCGTATTCGGCGGAGATGGCGTTGGCAATGTCGGAGAAGCTCGCCGTGCCTTTGTCGGCGGCAACGACGAGGTAGGGATCATCGCCGTCGTGGCGCACGGTATCCGCTGGCGGCACGACTTTGCCGTCAACGAGGTTGTCGGTAACGTCCAAAAGACCACGGATAAAGGTGCGGTAGCATTCCTTGCCTTCTTCGAGGAAGGCGTCGCGCTCCGCCGGCGGTTGTTTGACCACGAAGCCGCCCTTGGAGCCGAGCGGCACGATGACGGCGTTTTTCACCATTTGCGCTTTGACAAGCCCCAGCACTTCGGTGCGGAAATCTTCCATGCGGTCCGACCAGCGCAAGCCGCCGCGCGCGACTTTGCCCCCGCGCAGATGCACGGCTTCGACTTTCGGCGAATAGACGTAAATCTCGAACATCGGCTTGGGCTTGGGCAGTTCGGGAATCTCGCTTGCCGCGAATTTGAACGACAGGCGGTTTTTGAAGTAACCGTCCGCGTCGCGCTGGTAGAAGTTGGTGCGCAGCATGGCTTTGAGGAGATCGAGATACCAGCGGATGATGCGGTCTTCATCGAGGCTTTTCACCTCCTGCAACAGGCCGAGAACGCGGCGTTCGTAAGTGGCGATCATGTCATGGCGCGCGGCGGCGTCCAGGCTCTCGTCTGGACGCATACGATAATGGAAGAGACTCAGCAGCGCCTCGGCGATGACGGGATTGGCGAGCAGGGTTTGCTGGATGTAGTCGTAAGAAAACGGCACGCCCGCCTGCACCATGTATTTGCCAAGCGCACGCAAGACCAGCACGTCACGCACTTCGCGATCCAGTTCGAGCACAAGCTGGTTCAGGCGGTCGTTTTCCACTTCGCCCATCCACACACGCCAGAAGGCTTCGCCGATCAGCGCATGGTATTCCGCCTGCCAGTCAAGGTCGTCAGAGAAGCGGTAGCGGGTTTTTTCGGGGTCGATTTCATAGCGCTGAATCCAGTAACCGTCGGCAAGGTTATAAAAACGCACGTTTTTCACCGGCATGCCGAGGCGGTCGAGGATGTCCATGATGGCGACGAAATGCTCTTCGCGCTGATAGCCAAAAAGGCTGAAATAAAGCGACTTGTGCGCGGCGCGCGGGTCGGCATCGAGACGGATATCGAGCGGCGAGCGCTCGTCAAGGCTTGCCAGCACTTCGGCATCCATTCTGCCCTGCCACGGGGTATGCGCTTCGCGGTAGGCGGCGGGGAAGCGGTGGTTGAAGCGCAGGAGCGGCAACTGGTTGCGCGCGTGTTCCTGGTATTCGTCCACCCAGTCGCGCATGAGGGAGGCGAGTTCCGCTTCGATGCTGTCCAGACGGAAATCGGGGATTTGTCCAGCTTTGGTGCGCACATGGACGTGCAGGCGGACGTGGTTGGCCTCGAATTGCACGGAAAATTCCGAGTCGTAGCCGCCAAAGGCGTTTTGCAGGGCGTGCTGGATTTTTTCGCGCAGGTGCGTGTTGAAGCGGTCGCGCGGCACATAGACGAGACAGGAGACGAAGCGCTGGTAGCCGTCGACACGGGCGAAAAGGCGCAGGCGCGATTTGTCGTGCAGGCGGAGAATGCCGGCAATCATCGGCGCGAGGGTGTCGACATCGCCCTGAAAGAGGTCGTCACGCGGGAAATCGTCGAGGATGTGGCGCAGTTTTTTCCACGCATGGCCGCCGCGCGGCAGATGCACCCGCGCTTCGACGCGCTGCGCCTTGTCGCGCAAAAGCGGGATGTCTTCCACGCCGAGGCGGTAGGCTTCGCGGGTGAAAAGGCCGAGGAAGCGGTGTTCGCCGATGACATTGCCCTCTGCATCAAAGGCTTGTACGCCAAGGAAATCCATGTGCGCCTTGCGGTGTACCGGGGAAATGCGGCTCGATTTGGAGAGCAGCACCGCTTGCGGCGCGAGTACCATGTCACGCAGCACTTCCGGCAGTTCCTGGAAACTTTGCGAGGGGCGGTCGGGTTCGCCGTCGTTGCGCAACAGACCAAGGCCGCTGCCGCCGACGGCAACCAGCGCCTTGCCGTCCACACGGTATTCGCGGTAGCCGAGGAAGGTGAAGTTGTCATCGAGTATCCAGCCGAGGAAATCGCGCACCGCTTCCTTGCTGTAGCTGGTTTCGGGCATGGCGGCGGCGGCGATGTCGCGCTGCACGGCAAAGAGCGCTTCGCGCATCGCCGCCCAATCACCGGCGACGAGGTCAAGGGTGGCGATTTTTTCCCTGAGGGTGGCGGCAAGCGCGGCAATTTGCGCGTCGTCGATGCGGTCGATCTGCGCGTACATCAGCGACAAATGCTTTTCGTTGCTGTCGTCCACTGCGCCCACGGCGGTGATGCGGCCTGCGGCGTCGCGGTCGGCGTGAACGATGCTGTGCAGGAGGAAATGCAGGGCAAAATCGTGCGATTCGATGCCCATGGTGAGGGTGTCGATCAAAAAGGGACGGTCGCGGATGACGGTTTCGACCACGGTGTAATCGGTGTCGTCGGGGTTGAAAATGCGGATTTGCGGCGCGGTGCCGTCGTGGGCGAGGAGGAGGCGGGCGTGGCTCGCGAGCATGGCGGCAAGGATGTCGTTGCCAAGGCGCGCGGCTTCCTCTTCTCCCAGTTGCGCAAAATAGAGCGCGGCGAGGGCGTCGAGAGGCGCGCCGTCGATGCGGCTACGGGCGCGGGTGATGATGTCTGCAAGACGGCTCGGGGAAATGTTCATGCGATGTTCTCTCTTCAATAATGGTTTTTCATGGATTGCGCTTTTATAGTGGTTTTTTACCGCAACAAGCGCTTCATGATGGTAAAAAATCACCATATGAAGCGCTTCATATGGTGATTTTTTACCATTGCATTCCGGCAATTCCGGGTAAGGAAAAACCGGCAGAGCGCCGGTTTTCCGTGGGGTCAGTTGGCAATCGCGCTGATGCCCTGTTGCTGAAGGATGCGCGCGTCTTCCGCACGCCCCATCGCTTTCAGGCTTTCCACCAGTTTTTGCAGGGCGGAGGCGCTGCGTTCGCCGTGCGGCGCGGCCTTGAGGTAGGTGGCGTAGTAGCGGCTCGCGAAGTCGTAATTGCGTTTGTTGTAATAGGCTTCGCCAAGCCAGTATTGGGCGAGGTCGGCCTGCGCGCCGCTGCCGCCGCTGCGCAGGAATTGCTCGAAGGCGGCAATCGCGCCGTCGCTGTCGCCAGCCTGGAAGAGCGCGTAGGCCTGTTCATAGCTGCCGCTTTGCGCGGGCGCGGTGGTTTGCGGCAGCACACCGCTTTGCCGGCGAGCGGAGGGTACGGCAGAGATGCCGGTGGGGACGCGCACGCTGCTCGCCTGCGAGAGTTGCGCTTTCAGCGCACCCTGCTCTTCTTCGAGGCGGGCAAGGCGCTGGGTGAGGGTCTGGTTGGTGGATTGCAGGCTCGCGATTTGCTGCTGCATTTCGCCGCTTGCACAGCCGCCGAGAACGAGGGCGCAGGCAATGCCAAGGGGGAGGGAACGCATGGGGTCTCCTTAGTAGATGATGACGACGCGGCGGTTTTTCGCGTAGCTCAGTTCGTCCGAACCCCACACGGCAGGACGTTCTTCGCCGTAGCTCAGCACGCGCATTTGCTGGATGCCGACGCCGTGGTTCTGGAAGGCCTGCTTGACCGAGTAGGCGCGGCGTTCGCCAAGGCCGATGTTGTAATCGCGGGTGCCGCGTTCGTCGGTGTGTCCTTCAAGGACGACCATGGTGCCGGGGTTGGCGCGCAGGTAATTGGCGTGTTCGCGGATGACGGCTTCCGAGCGCGAGTCGATGCTGGAGCTGTCATAGGAGAAGTAGATGATGCGGTCGCGGGCGCTGGCATCGGGCCCGCCGACGACGTTCACGCCGTACATCGGGTCCTGGTAGAAGTCGGCGGTGGAGGCGTAGTCGCTCGCGCCGCGATAGCCGCCGGCCATGCCGTAGGGGTTGCCGTCCGTGCCGTAGGTCGCGCCGGCGTCGTAGGTGCTGCCGTACATCGAGCCGTCTTGTCCGGCCTGCTCGCCCTGGTAGGGGCTGGAACAGCCCGCCAGCAATGCCAGCGCACTCATGCCAAAAAATACTTTCATTTTCATAGAGTCAATCCTTCAAATAATGTCACTGGCTTGCGGTTCAGTTGCGGGTGTCCGGGCCCCACGCCGGGTCGCGCAGGCGTCCCGAGGGGTCGGAGAGCGTTTGTGCCACGCCACCCAGGCGGTTGATGATTTTCAACACCGATTGCCCGCCTTCGCGCGAGGCGTAGACGATGAGCTGGCCGTTGGGGGCAAAGCTCGCGCCCTCGTCGAGGCGGCCGTTGGTGAGCGCTTCGAAGCGTCCGCTGGAAAGATCGTGCAGGCCGATCTGGTAGCCGCCGCCGCTTTGCCGCGTCATCACGATGGAGCGGCCATCCGGGGCAAGATCGCCACCGGCGGTGTAGCCGCTGCCGACCACGGCGCGTTCGGCACCGCCGCCACGGCGGCTCATGCGGTAAATCTGCGGGCTGCCGGAGCGGTCGGAGGTGAAATAGATGTAGTTGCCGTCGGGCGAGAACGCCGGTTCGGTGTCGATGGCGGCGTGGTCGGTGAGACGGGATTTGGTGCCGCTGCCGAGGTCGAGCAGGTAGATGTCGAAGTTGTTGTTGTTCGACTGGGAGAAGGCGAGGCTTCTGCCATCCGGGGAAAAGGCGGGGGCGGAGCTGATGCCGTCATTCTGCGCGACCACGCGGCGCGCGCCGGAGCCGACATCAAGCACGACGAGCTGGGAATGGTTGCCCTGATAGGTCATGAAGGCGATGCTGCGGCCATCCGGCGACCATGCGGGCGAGAGGATGGGCTGGGCGCTGGAGAAGAGTTCGCGGCGGTTCGCGCCGTCGATGTCGGAGATGAGGAGCGCGTAATGGCGGGCGCCGCCGCGATCCTGTTCGAGGACATAGGCGAGCTGGGTGGCAAAGGCACCGCGCTGGCCGGTGAGCTTTTCAAGAATCATGTCTGCGGCCTTGTGCGCCGTCATGCGCGCATCGCGGTCGCTGATTTGCTCGTTGGCAAGCAGCGCCTGATCGCCCACTTGCGACAGGGTGAACTGGCCGTTCGCGCCGCCGGTCATGCGCCCCAGCACCACATAATCGGCACCGACGCCGGCAAAGGCGGCAAAATCAATGGCGGCCGGGGAATCCGGGCGCATCGCGAAGGTGTCGGGCGAAATCGGCTGGAAAAGGCCGGTTTTGTGCAAATCGCTCGCGATGATGTAATCCATGCGCACCCCGGGGTCGCCCTGCACCGGCAGGATGGCAATGGGACGGCCGCGTTGCTGCGCGCCGCTGACATCGATCACGATCTGCGCCTGCACGGTCATCACCGGCAACAGCAGCCCCAGCAACAAGCGGCGAAAATCCTTCAACATAACGATTTTCCTTTTCTGGTCATAAAACAAATTCCCGGCAGTTTCCCGGCGGAAAGCGCGTATTCTATCCACCCTGTCATCTTGCTCAAGGCGATAGATGCAGCATGGATTAAAATTCACAATACGCCCGGCGCAACGAAAAACGGCATTTTATCATTTTTTTATGATTTATAATGTATTTTTACCATCATGAAGCGCTTGTCGTGAGAAATTTTCTCACAGAAAGCGCTTCATGATAAGAAAATTTCCCATCAAACACCCTTACGGACGGAATTTCACCAGCAGCCCTTCGGATGCCACGAGCTTCGCCGCTTCCGCGTTTTTCGGCATCGGCAGGGGCGAGGCGCGCAGCGCGGTTTGTTTGGCAGCGTCGTCAAAAAGCGGATAGCCGCTGCTCTTGCGCACTTCAACCTGCTTGACGTTGCCCGCGCTGTCAAAGCGCACATAAAGATGGGCTTCGAGATTGGGCGGGATATTGGCGGGCAATTCCCAGAGACGGTTCATTTTCTCGCGCATTGCCGCGCCAAAATCGCCAATCGCCTGATTGACCGCAGCCTGTCCGGCGGCGGCAGCGGCGGCTTCGCGCCCTGCTGCATCGGCGGCGAGTTCGGCGGCAAGCGCTTTGGCGGCGGCATCGGCATCGGCCTTGCGCTTGGCTTCTTTCGCGGCTTTGGCTTCGGCGTCGGCTTTTTCCCTGGCGGCTTTGTCGGCAGCGGCTTTCGCCGCTTTTTCCGCTTCGGCTTTTTCTTTTGCGGCCTTGTCAGCTGCGGCTTTGGCGGCTTTCTCCGCGTCCGCCTTTTCCTTTGCGGCTTTTTCTTGGGCAGCTTTTTCCGCAGCCGCCTGTTTTTCTGCTTTTTCTTTGGCGGCTTTTTCGGCGGCGGCCTGTTTCTCCGCCTTTTCTTTGGCGAGTTTGCTTTGCGCCGCCTGTTTGGCGGCTTCTTGCGCTTTTTTCTCTGCCGCTTCCTTGGCTTTCTGTTCTTTTTCCGCCTGTGCCTTGGCTTTTTCCGCGGCCGCCTTTTCCGCAGCGGCCTGTTCGGCAGCGCGTTTCGCTTCTTCTGCGGCT
>JAUNKJ010000076.1 GCA_030532785.1 Cardiobacteriaceae bacterium | reverse complement strand
CCTACACCGCCACCTTCACCGCCGGTGCCAACCCTGGCAACGCCAGCGTGCGCGTAGACACATCCGCCTTCCAGGACGAAGCGGGCAACGCCAACGACACGGCAAGCAACCTTGCACTCACCATCACTCAAACATCCAACACCCCGCCGAAAGCCGTGAATGACAATGCAACTACCAAAGTAGGCGAAGCGGTCACGGTAGATGTTCTCAAAAATGACAGCGACGCGGACGGTGATACCCTCACGATCACCAGCGCCACCCTTGCCAATCCCGCACAGGGACGGGCGGACATCGTCGGCAACCAGATCCGCTTTACCCCGGCAGCAGGCGTCAATGGCGACGTTGCCATTGCTTATACCGTTACGGACGGCAAAGGCGGTAGTGCCAATGCCACGCTCACGGTTACCGTCGATGACAAACTGCCGCCTCCTACGTTCACCAAAGGTGAAGGAACAGATCATGGCAGCGTAACAATCACGCCGCATGAAACAGCACTTTCCATGGAGGGTCGCTATCAACAGACACCAACGCTGAGTTCGCCATTCAAAATTTTCAGAAATAGTGTGGACGAACCTTGGCAGTTTGATGCTGGCACTGATAAAAAATTGCTGGTACTGAATCCTGAAACTGGTGCTGTGACTTTGGTGGCTGGCGTCGTAATGGGTGGGGGAAAGGTAACGGCCTCGAACAGCCGTGGTGCGGAGACTAGTACAGACAATGCAACAGCCGATATAGCGCCTGATGGCAAGTATCTGGTGAGCATTATCGGCGATAATTCCGTAACAGAGGGGTTGGGCGCCAAGTATTACGTTATCCTGAATAAACCGGCCACGGAAGAAGTGCGCATTAATGCCAAAGTGAGATACGTTGGTTCAGCCGATGCCAGTGATTTTGAGGTCGAAGGTGCCGCCTTCAAGTTTGCTGCGGGAGAGCGTATAAAAGATGTGTCTCTGAATACCTCGTTGCGATTCGACAGAAGCATCAAAAAAGTGACCGATCCCTACGAAGGCGATGAGAACTACAAAATGGAATTGACCTTTGAGGGACTGTCTTCGCTTGCTGGCTCAGCCAGTACTACATCAAATTGGACTGCCAATAAAAAACACGAGTTTGTGGAAACTGTAATCATTGACCGGTTGCCTTATTACGAACCGCTGGTTCAAGTGGTAAACCAGGGAGAAGTATCGATTTCTGCGCAAGCGGGTGCAGAGAAACTCTCTATCCGGTATGAGAATGAACAAGGGCAGCAGCAGGCAATCGTATTGGCCAATGTAGACAAAGCCAGAAATCTCTGGGAAGCAGAGAATCCATTGCCTACAGATGTGGTGTTACATGATAGTTATGTGGTTTTGTCGGCGAAGGCAGTGAAAGACGGCAGTGTAGTCACGGCGTTTCACAGCAGTAGCGATGGTGCAAAAACGGGAGAATCGATTACGGCAACGGCTGGAAACAATCCCTCGCCCAAGATAATTTCCGGCACAACCGGCGCCGACGGCGACGACATCCTCATCGCGCCTGACGTCGATCCCGCTGATTACGCCACATTGCTTGCCCCCCCGAGATATGAAGCCTACCAGGAACTCGATGCCCGGGCAGAACTCCTCCTCGGCCAATCGGCAAACGACGTGCCGCTTATGCTCGATGGCAAGGCGGGCAATGACATCCTCATCAGCCTGAACAGTGCCGACACCCTGCGTGGCGGTGATGGTCTGGATACATTCGTCTTTATTACCGATGAAAAGGCGTCGCTCACCGCCGACAAAATTCTCGATTTCCACGCCGGGATGGACAAGATTTTCCTGCTTGGTGGCCAGCGCGAGATCACCAATGCCCGCTTTGACGAAGGCACGCAAACCCTGCATTACCAAAGCGGGCAGGGCGCGGATATGTATCATCACAGCATCGTGATCCAGGCAGATCATGGCAACCCGCTCTTGGCATACGACGTTGAGAAAGCGGTGATTATTCTGTAACGAAAGTTGTTTTCTCGTTGCAAAAAAAAGAATGTAATGAGAAATTTTCCCACCATTAAGCGCTTATCATGAGAAAATTTCTCACGATAAGCGCTTAATGGTGATAAAAAATCACTATAAACAAGCAAAAAATGATTATCTGCGTTCTACCACGATTTTCGGGAAGGCTTGGGTGAAGCTTTTTTGCCGGGCGGCGAGAAGGGCTGCGGTGCGCGCGGCGATGGTTTGGTAGAGGCGGGCGAGGTGGCCGTGCGGGTCGGCGGCAGCGGTGGGGTTGCCGTGGTCGGCGTGGCTGCGGATGCTGGCATCGAGCGGGATTTGCCCGAGGAGCGGCAGTTGGTAGCGTTCGGCGAGCGCTTTGCCGCCGTCGTGGCCGAAGATGTGGGCATCAAAGCCGCAGTTGGGGCAGTGGTAGTGGCTCATGTTTTCCACGAGGCCGAGGACGGGGATGGCGACTTTGTCGAACATGGTTTTCGCTTTTTTCGCGTCGAGCAGGGCGATTTCCTGCGGGGTGGTGACGATGACGGCCCCGGCGACGGGGATTTGCTGCGCGAGTGTGAGTTGGGTGTCGCCGGTGCCGGGGGGGAGGTCGATGACGAGGTAGTCGAGGTTGTCCCAGCGGCATTCGGAGAGGAGTTGCATGAGGGTTTGCGTGACCATGGGGCCGCGCCAGATCATGGCGGTGTCTTCCGTCACGAGGTCGCCGATGGAGAGGGTTTGCAGGCCGTGGCGATGGACGGGCTGGATGGTTTTGCCGTCGAGGCTTTGCGGGGCTTCGGCGCCGCCGAGCATGTGGGACTGGCTGGGGCCGTAGAGGTCGGCGTCAAGCAGCCCGACGCTTGCGCCCTGTTGCGAGAGGGCGATGGCGAGGTTGACGGATAGCGTCGATTTGCCGACGCCGCCTTTGCCGGAGGCCACCGCAATGATGTTTTTCACGCCGGGGAGCGGCTTGAGGCCGGCTTGGACGGCGTGGGCTTTGATGTTGACGGCAAAGCGGATTTTTTTCACGGGCGTTTCGTGGCTTGCCGCGAGTTCGCGGATGGCGGTTTCGAGGCGGTCGTGTTCGAGGGTGCAGGGGAAGCCGGTGGCAAGGGTCAAGATGCCGTTTTCAAAAGTGATTTCTTGTTTGGCGAAGGGCTGGAGATCAAGTACCGGGTCGTGCCAGTGTTGGATGCGGGTGATGAGGTCGTTCATGGGCGAGATTCCGGTTCGATTTGAAACCATTGGCAAAAGCTGAACCATGCCTGGTTGACGAGCATGGAGTAACCGTCGTGTGCGGCGAGGTGGCGCGCCTGCGCCCAGGCGAGGAAGGGCGTTTCCTTGCCGTAGACCATGTCGTAGGCGACGGTTTTTGCGTGATAAATGCTGTCAGGCAGGGCGAGCGCCGCGCCGGAGAGACCGGCGGAGGTGGCATTGATGATGAGGTCGTAGGGGTCGCAGAGCGCATCAAGCGCCAGTGCTTGCAGCGCGGGATGGCGGTGTTCGGCGGCGATGGCTTGCGCTTTTGCCGCGCTGCGGTTGGCGATGTGGAGCAGGGCAGGGCGCGCTTCGAGGAGGGGCAGCACCACGCCGCGCGCTGCGCCGCCCGCGCCAAGCAGCAGAATGCGCTGGTTTTGCAATGCGGTGTGGTGGTCGTGCGTCAATGCGCGGACGAGGCCACGGCCGTCGGTATTGTCCGCCCACAGTTCGCCCTCTGCCATCCACAAGGTGTTGGCGGCTTTCGCGGTTTGCGCGTAGGGGGTGTGGCGCGTGGCAAGGGCAAAGGCGGTTTCCTTGAAGGGCAGGGTGATATTGAGGCCGCGTCCACCGCGCGCGAAGAAGTCTTTGACGATACTTGCGAAAGTGTCAGCCTCGGCGAGGATGCGGGTGTATTCGAGGGCAATGCCGCAATCGCGGGCGAAGCGGGCGTGAATCTCGGGGGATTTGGAGTGGGAGATGGGGTTGCCGATGACGGCGCAATGGTAAGTCATAAGTATGAATGGTAAAAAATAACGATATGAAGCGCTTGATATGGTGATTTTTTACCGCGATAAGCGCTTGTGAGTGGTAAAAAACAACTATTTTATGTTGTTTTATGGGTTGCTGATTTTGCAGTGATTTCCGGTGGCGGGCGGGCAAGATGCTGTCCATCCCAAGGCGTTTGCCAACGCATCGGTGGGGGCGCGCGGCAGGGCGCTATCTAATACCAATTGCGGGAAATAATCTACCCGTTGGCTGGGGAAAATGGCGGAAGGTTTGATGTCGCTTAGGGGCTGTTGACAATTCGTGGGGGGGAATTCACAGGGGTTGGAAAGGGTACTGAAATCTTAAAAGATTAACGGTTATAAAAGATGTGAGAATCTTTGTTTCTGCCCTCACCCCAACCCCAATCTCGCTGCGCGAGCTCTTCGACTGGAACAGCTCGCGCAAGCGAGAGTCCCACGGGAGAGGGGCTTTAGGGCGTGTTGACAATTTGTGAGTGGAACTTACGGACGTTTGAAAGGCAGCTTGAAATCTTGAAGGTTTTGCCGCTGCGCGATTTTTTCTATAGTTAAATCAATAAAAAACAGGAAAGGGATGTAGGTTGGTGGTGAGCCGTCAGGCGAACCCCAACATGATGAATCTCAAAGTGTTGGGGTTCGTGCTACGCACTCACCACCAACCTACGGTATGGCTGCTTTTATGATGATTTCACTATATCCCCCTCTCCCCAACCCCTCCCCCTCGAGGGGGAGGGGCTTTAATTCATTGCTTTGTTTGAAGTTCATATTCCAAGAGTCTGAATTGTCAACAGCCCATAGATCGTTGCTTTATTTGAAGTTCATTTCATCAGATTCTGAATTATCGACACGCCCCAGGATGCGCAGGCGTTGCGGGAGGGGTTTCCCGGATTTTGGGCAAAAAAAAAAGCCGGATCCGAAGATCCGGCAAACAACCACCAAAGGAGGATATAGAGGAGATAACATCGATGATGTTGGGGCGCATTATAGGGAGGATGCTGCGATGCGTCAAGAAATTTGGAAGATTTTTTGTGTCTTTTTGTTTATGTTATTTTTTGTTTGTTTATTAGTTTGTTAAATGGGTATTTGTGGATTTTTGTCGTTATGCTGCGTTGCAGCATAAAATCAAAATTCCATTTTTTGTTGGTTTAGCCGAGGAGGCGCACGCGGATGGTGCCGTCGATCTGGCGGATGTTTTCGAGGGCGACTTGCGCGTTGCTGTCATCGACGTCCATGAGGAGGTAGCCGGTGTCGCCACGGGTCATGAGGGTTTGCGCGGTGATGTTGATGCCTTTGTCGGCGAACATTTGGTTGACGGCGGAGAGGACGCCGGGCTGGTTGTGGTGGATGTGGACGAGGCGGTGGGTGCCGGGTTGGCGCGGCAGGTTGACTTCGGGGAAGTTGACCGCGCCGCTGGTGCTGCCGCGCAGGAGGTAGGCGAGCATTTTTTCCGCGACTTCGAGGCCAATGTTGGCTTGCGCTTCTTCGGTGGAGCCGCCGATGTGCGGGGTGAGGATGACGTTGGCCATGCCGCGCAGTTCGCAGTCGAGCGCTTCGTCGGTGTTGGCAGGTTCTTCGGGGAAGACGTCGAGGGCGGCGCCGATGAGGTGGCCGCTGCGCAGGGCGGCGGCAAGCGCGGGGATGTCGACGCAGTGGCCGCGCGCGGCGTTGATGAGGACGGAGCCGGGTTTCATTTGCGCGAGTTCGCGCGCGCCGATGAGGTTTTTGGTGGAGGGCAGTTGCGGGACGTGGAGGCTGACGACGTCGGCACGGGCGAGGAGGTCGCTCATGGCGAGCATGGGTTCGGCGTTGCCAAGCGGTAGTTTGGTGAGGACGTCATAATAGATGACGCGCATGCCGAGGCCTTCGGCGAGGACGGAGAGCTGCGCGCCGATGTTGCCGTAGCCGATGATGCCGAGGGTTTTGCCGCGCGCTTCGAAGGAGCCGCGCGCTTTTTTCGGCCAGGTGCCGGTGTGGACGCAGTGGCTTTTGTCGGTCATGCCGCGCAGCAGGGAGATGATTTGCGCGATGACGAGTTCGGCGACGGAGCGGGTGTTGGAGAAGGGGGCGTTGAAGACGGGGATGCCGTGTTGCGCGGCGGCGTTGAGGTCGACCTGATTGGTGCCGATGCAGAAGCAGCCGATGGTTTTCAGGTGCGGGGCGCTGGCGAGGACGTCGGCAGTGAGCTGGGTGCGGGAGCGCAGGCCGACGATGTCCGCTTCAGCGAGGGCGCTCGCGAGCGCGTCGCCATCCAGTGCCGCGTTTTCCACGCGCACGCGGTGAAAACCCTCGCCGGCGAACAATTTGGCGGCGTTGGGATGAATGCCTTCCAGCAGCAGCACGCGGCAGTCTCGGATGCCCATGATCTCTCCTTGCAAAAAGGCAGGAGTATAGCCGCTTCCCCAAAAAAATGGCACAGGATTTTTCTCGTAACCCTTTGAACAAAGGGCTTTGTTCAAAGGGCTGTCTATGCCATTTTTCGGGGGGCGCTATATGGCACGCGTGGGCGGAATGCCAGATACGCAGTGCCTTGATGGCGCTTATTTTTTGACGATGAAACTTGCCATGCGTCCGGCAAGCGCGCGGTCGCGGCGGTGCGAGAAAAAGCGCCTGTCGGCAAAGCTGCACACATTGCTCGTGAAAATGCGCGTTTGCAAAAGCCCCGCATCCTGCAACTGGCGTTGGGCGATGGCGGGCAGATCGGCGAGGAAATGGCCGGGGCGGTTGGCATGGAAATGCGCGGCGTAGCGGCGGTCAAGGGCAAGAAAACGTTCGCGAAAAGCCTCGTCCACCTCATAATTCGGCGCGGAAATGGCGGGGCCAATCCAGGCGTAAAGCGCTTCGCCAGCAATCTGCATCGCCTCGATTGTGCGGGCGATGATGCCCTGATGCAGGCCGGGCCAGCCCGCATGAATGGCGGCCACGGTGTCGCCCGCGCCATCGGCCAGGAGAATGGGCAGGCAATCGGCGGTCATCACCACCGGCATGTACTGCGGCGAACGGCTCAGTGCCGCATCGGCCGCCATCCCCGGCGTGTAACTGGTGCTGTCAGCGACAGTAGCGCCATGCACCTGCGACAGCCACATCGGCGTGGCCGTGGTGGGCAGGGCAGCGAGCAGGGCGGCGCGGCGCGCGCGAACCGCGTCGGCATCATCATCGACATGCAGGGCGAGGTTGAAACCGTGCGGTTTGTGCGGATGCGGGGTGAGCGATACCCCGGCGATGACCTTGTCTTGCAGCGGCCACTGCGCCGCCAGCCATAAATTTTGCGAATGCGCTTGCATGAAATTTTCCTCTCCGTATAATGGCGCGTCTGGTTCGGGGTGTAGCGCAGCCTGGTAGCGCACTTGCATGGGGTGCAAGGGGTCGCAGGTTCAAATCCTGTCTCCCCGACCAAATTCTCTTTCTGCATTGTATATGCAAATTCTTTGAAGAAATGAAAAATATCACATAAAAAAGCGCCTTTGATGGCGCTTTTTTATTGCGTGGGTGTTTTTCGTGCGGTTTCTTTTTTTGTGATGGTGTGTGGTGGGAAAATTTCTCATCGTAAAGCGCTTTGTATGAGAAATTTTTCCATGCAAACGCTTTTTTATGGTAAAAAATCACTATTTTTAACCTCAGTTCGGGATAAGAGAACAATCATTCTTGGATGATTTATCGAAATTTTAGTGGTGTCCTGAAAAGTATGCTGGGTCTTCATTTTTCCTCCCCCGCTTGCGGGAGAGGGGACTGTTTCTACTAATATTTCTGGATTTACGTTCTTATAACGCGCTGCTGTTTTTCAGCCAGCATACTTTTCAGGCACCACTAGGGCGTGTTGACAATTCGTGAGTGGAATTTACGGGTGTTTGAAAGAAGGCTTGAAACCTTGAAGGTTTTGCCGCTGCGCTAATTTCTCTATCCCCCTCTCCCCAACCCCTCCCCCTCAAGGGGGAGGGGCTTTAGTTCGTTGCTTTATTTGAAGTTCATTGCATAAGAATCTGAATTGTCAACAGCCCCTAAAAATCCTATGCCATTTTTTTGGGGAAGCGGTTATACGCCTTGCCTTGCGGGCAATGGTGGGCTGAAGCCCACGCTATGGAAAGCGCGCGGTTTTTACGCTGCCGGGCTGAGGGCGTATTGCAGAAAGCGCAGCCAGGCGTAGGCGTCGGCGCTGACGGTTTTTTGTGCGTCGTATTGGCGGGCGAGGCCGTCCACGAGGGTTTGGCGGTAGACGGGGCGTAGTTCACGCAGGGTGTGGAGGGCGTTGCGGGCGCGGGCGAGTTCGGCGTCGTCGGGGAGGATGAGGGGTTCGATGGGCCAGCCTTCTTCGTCGGGGGCTTTGCAGGGGACGGGGGTGGTTTTGCGGGTGGCGAGGGGTTGCCACGGGGTGGTGGGGACGGGGAGGGTGTGCGCGGGGAGTTGCGCAAAGTATTGGGCGCGTTGTGTTTCGTTGTCGGCGAGGAGGTGGGCGGTCATGCGCAGGAGGGTAATGATGGCGGGTTGTGCCTGGTGGTGGTCGAGGGTGGCGTCGGGGGTGTTGGTCAGTTCGAGGGCTTCAAGGGCGCACCATTCGGCGAGGCTGGTGAGGCCGTCGGCGGCGGCGATGGCTTTGAGCGGGGTTTTGAGGGTGTGCGGGTTGTCGATGCGTCTGAGGTGGTTGAGGTAGACGGGGAGGAAGCTCGCGTGGTGCGCGGGGAGCATTTCCCGCCACACGGGCATGAGGGGGCGCAGGGTGTCGGGCGCAAGGTGGCGGGCGAGGGCGAGGCCTTTGGGGGTGGCGTTGGCAAGGCGCATCATGGCGACCTGGATGATGGCTTCGGGGGCGTATTGCGGCAGGGCGAGGGCGGCGTGGTGGTGGAGCATGGCGAGGGGGAAGCGGGCGTCGGCGTAGTGGGTGGCGCTGCGTTTGGGGTTGGTGTCGGTTTGGTCGTGGGGCGGGCGTTGTTGCAGGGCGTAGCCGAGTTTGGCGATGGCGTCGGGGTGGTAGTCGCCGTAGCGTTTGAGGCGGGCGATGGTGTCGGGGTGGGTGTTGAGGCGGTTGCCGCGCTGGAAGTGCTGGTAGTCGATCAGCAGCAGATGGCGGTTTTCTTCGCGCGGCGGTGCGGGGTGTTTGCCGCGATGGCCGAGGGCGAGGACTTTCTGGAAGACGCGGGCGAGCGCGTCGCCGTTGCGGGTGAATTGCACGGCTTTGGCGTCGGCCATCCATTCGCGTTCGCGGGCGATGGCGGCTTGCATGAGGCGCGCGTAGCCGGTGAGCAGCAGGCTGTAGAGGGTGAGGATGAAGAGGAGCAGGCCGAAGAGGATGCCGGTGCCGCCGAAGATGCTGATGAGGCGGGTCTGCTCGGCATCTGCTTCGCGGTCGCGGCGGTGGCTGGCGCTGGCGTAGGCGAGCTGGCGGATGGCCTGGGCTTCGGCTTCGTTTTGTGGTTTGGCGGTGTCGATGAGCATTTTTTCGCGGATGCTGAGCGCTGCGTCTTCGTCGCCGAGGAGGCGGTAGCGCAGGTCGGCGAAGCTGCGGTAGCCGTGAATCATGGCGGTGAGGCGGCCGTAAAGGGCGAGGTCGTCATCGACGATGTGGCCGAATTCGTGGGCGACCAGCGCTTGCAGTTCGTCGCGTTCCAGATAGCGCAGGGCGCCGGCGGTAACGGCGATGGCGATGCTGCCGCGCGCGCCGCCGATGACGAAGGCGTTGATGGAGTCGTCGTGGCGCAGCAGCAGGATGTCGGGGGGACGGATGCCGGCAGCGACGGCCATTTCTTCCACGATGTTGCGGTATTGCCGTTCCGCCGGGTATTGCGGTGTGCCGAGTGGTTCTGCGCCAAGCGCTGCGGCGCGTTCGGCCGCGGGGGTGTCGCGGGCGTTGCTGCGCGCGGTGTAATAGCCGTAGATGACGACGAGGCTGGTGGCAAGGCCGACGATGAGGGCGTAGGGCGCGGTGTGGGCGATGCTGTTGTCGAAGAGCCAGAAGAGCAGGGCGAGGAAGATCCACGCGATGAGCGAGTAACTGAAAAAGCTCAACAATACGCCGCTCCAAAACCACAGGGTCAGTTTGCGGCTGGCGGCGCGCGAGGTTTCGTGGTGAACGGTGTAGAGCGTGCGCATGGGCATCTCCGGTGGGGCGGTGTGGGTATTATAGTGAGAAATTTTCCCATGATGAAGCGCTTTGTGTGAGAAATTTTCTCACGATAAGCGCTTTATGATGGTAAAAAATGATGATTTTTGGTGGTTTTTTGAAAATATGGTAGGTGGGGCTCGAATCGTAGGATGGGCGTAACCCCGGGCACCCACGCCCATGCTGTATCGCGAAGCGATTGTAGACTGGGTTAGCGCTTCGTTGCTGTGTCGTTATTGTTTTCGGGATGTTTTCTTTTTTTGAGATTGCGCTTCACGGCCGCGCGGCCGCCTACTTTCTTTGCGTCGCCAAAGAAA
>JAUNKJ010000075.1 GCA_030532785.1 Cardiobacteriaceae bacterium | reverse complement strand
CCACGGCGGCATGCTCCCCAAAGTGCAATGCGCCCTCGCCGCCCTGCAAGGCGCAGCACGTGCCACAATCATCGACGGCACCGACCCGGAAAACCTCCTCCGCCTCCTCGACCACCCCGGCAGCATCGGCACCAGCATCACCCTGCAAACGTAGGGTGGGTGTCAACCCACCATTTGGTAGGGTGGGCTTCAGCCCACCTTGACGTAGGGACGTTGCCTGCAACGTCCGTCTCCAAATGCAAAATCAAAACCGTAGGATGGGCGTAAGCCCATGCGGTATCGCAAAGCGATTTTACGCCCACCCAAAAACATAATGAGAAACTTTCCCACAATGAAGCGCTTATCATGTCATGCAAAATTTTCTCTCGCTACGCGAGCTGTTCCAGTCACGACAAGCGCTTATGAATGGTAAAAAACACCTATTTTCAAACGAAACATGAAAAAACAACGAAAACCGCTTCACGCCGTTCTCCTCCTCGACAAACCCGCCGCAATCAGCAGCAACCACGCCCTGCAACAAACGCGCTGGGTCTATCAGGCACAAAAAGCCGGGCACGGCGGCACGCTCGACCCCTTTGCCACCGGCCTTTTGCCCATCCTCTTTGGCGATGCCACCAAATTCGGGCGTTATTTCCTCGACGGCGACAAGGCCTACCACGTGACCCTCGCCTTCGGCACGGAAACCGACAGCGGCGACCTCACCGGCGAAGTTGTGCGTCAAGCCCCCGTTCCCGATTTGCAACAGATTGACTGGCAAAACGTTTGCGCCCATTTCAGCGGTGCGCAATCGCAAACCCCGCCTGCCTACTCCGCGCTCAAAATCGACGGCCAACGCGCCTACGAACTCGCGCGGCGCGGCGAAACCCCGGAAATGGCGGCGCGCGACATCGTCATCCACGAGCTGCGTTTGCTTCACCTTCATGAAAACACAACGGAATTCTATGTGCGTTGCAGCAAGGGCACTTATATCCGTTCGCTGGTGCGCGACATCGCTGCGTATCTTGGCAGCGCCGGGCACGCCAGCGCCCTGCGCCGCGTGGAAGTCGCCGGATTGCGCGACATGATCGCCCTCAAGCGGCTGCGCGCCCTGCGTGAAGCGGAAGACTTCGCCACCCTGCACAGCCTGCTCTTGCCGCTCGACGCCTGCGTGGCGCATCTGCCGCGCCTCGACGTCCCCGACGAAAAATACCGCTTTATCCGCAACGGCAACGACATCGCCTGCGTGAGCAGCCACACGGGCGAAGTCGCCCTCTACCACGACGGGCAATTCTTCGGCGTCGGCGAGGCGCGCGGTGAGCGCGTTTATCCCGTGCGCTTGTGCAGTGTTTGAGAAAATTTCTCATCATGAAGCGCTTATCGTGAAAAATTTTCTCTCGCTGCGCGAGCTGTTCCAGTCACGATAAGCGCTTCATTATGATAAAAAACCACTATTTTTGAGTAAAACATGAAATACAACAAGTCAGACTTCCATTACGAATTGCCGGACAATCTCATCGCCCGTCATCCCTTGGCAGAGCGCAGCGCGTCGCGCTTGTTGCTGGTGGAGGAGGGCGGTGTTGCCGACCGCGAGGTGCGCGATTTTGTCGAGCTGCTGCATCCCGCGGATTTGCTGGTGTTCAACAATACCCGTGTGCTGCCCGCGCGGCTTTTCGGGCAAAAGGCGAGCGGCGGCAAGGTCGAGATTTTGATCGAGCGCCTGCACGATGCGCATCGCGCGAGCGCTTATGTGCGCGCGTCGAAAGCGCCGAAGGTGGGCGGCGAAATCGTGGTCGGCGCGCATCGCATGGTCGTGACCGGGCGGCACGAGGCGCTCTTTATCCTGGAAAGCGCGACGCCGTGGCCGCAATTGCTCGCAGCCGCAGGCGAAATGCCGATTCCGCCGTATCTGGAGCGCGCGGCGGATGATAGCGATGACGAGCGCTATCAAACCGTCTATGCCAAGCATCCAGGGGCGGTCGCCGCGCCCACCGCCGGGCTGCACTTTGATGACGCGCTGCTCGCCGCGATTCGCGACAAAGGCATTGCCACGACGGAAGTTACGCTGCACGTCGGCGCCGGGACTTTCCAGCCGGTGCGCCACGAAAATCTTGGCGAACATGTGATGCATGAGGAATGGCTGCGCGTTTCGCAAGACGTGGTCGATGCGGTTTCGGCGTGCCGCGCGCGCGGCGGACGCGTGGTCGCCGTGGGCACCACGAGCCTGCGGGCGCTGGAAAGTGCGGCAGCCTCGGGAGAATTTCAGGTCTTTGAAGGCGATACGGATTTATTCATCACCCCCGGCTACCGTTTCCGCGTGGTTGATGCGCTCTTCACCAATTTCCACCTGCCGGAATCGACGCTCCTGATGCTGGTGAGCGCCTTTGCCGGTGTTGAACGCATCCGCGCCGCGTATCAATATGCCATCCACGCCAACTACCGTTTTTACAGTTACGGCGACGCCATGTTCCTCCCGCGCAACATGGGTGCGCAAGATGAATGAATGGTGAGTAGAACAGTCGTTTGAACTTGCTATGATGCGCCCGGTCTTTCACCGCTAGGAGCAATCATGAAAAAAATGTGGATTCTTCCCGCACTCGGCGCTGCCCTGCTCGCCGGATGCGCCGATCCGAACACGACATACGGCGCGAACCAGCACAAAGTCATCGCTGCCACCACCGGCGCGGTTGTCGGCGGCGTCCTCGGCCATCAAATGGATGACGACCGCGGCCGCTACGTTGGCGCTGCCGTTGGCGCGCTCGCCGGAGCCGCACTGGGACACCAAATGGACAATACCCAAAACACCACCCAGTACTACCGCAACCAGAACCAGCAACGCCAGCAGTACCAGCAGCCCCAATACCAGCAGCCGCAGTACCAACAAGGTTACTACCAGCAGCCCCAATATCAGCAACAACCCAATTACTGGAGATAAGCCATGAAAAAAATTGCCATGATCACCGCCACTGCCGCCCTTGCCCTCGGCGGTTGTGCCGACCCCAACGGCTTCCAGATGAGTGACCACCAGCGCGCCGCCATCGGCACCGCCGTCGGCGCACTGGCAGGCGGCGTGCTCGGTCATCAGGTCGATGACGACAAAGGCCGCTACGTCGGCGCGGTTGCCGGTGCGCTCGCAGGCGCTGCCATCGGCAACTACATGGACAACCAGCAACGCCAGCTCCAGCAGCAAATGGCAGGCAGCGGCGTCCAGGTACAACGCGTCGACGAAGCCACCATCCAGCTCAACATCCAGAGCGAAATCCTCTTCGATCTCGATCAGGCCGTGGTCAAGCCCGCGTTCTACCCCGCGCTCAACTCCATCGCGCAAACGCTTCAGCAATACCCGAACACCATCGTCCACGTCTACGGCTTCACCGACGGCAGCGGCAGCCCGCAACACAACCAAAACCTCTCGCAACGCCGCGCGCAAAGCGCCGCACAATATCTCGCGAGCCAGGGCGTTGCGCAAAACCGCTTCGTCATCCAGGGCTACGGCGAGCGCTTCGCAACAGCCGAACGCAACCCGCAGGATCGCCGCGTCGCCATCTTCATCAAAGCCATCGACCAGAACAACCCCAACGCGGCCTACACCCCGATGTATTGATCCCGCAACCGACAGGAAAACAAAAACACGGCTTCGGCCGTGTTTTTGTTTTTGCGTGTAGGGTGGCCACCGTAGGGACGTTTCCTGCAACGTCTGCCATCCAAACACGACGGTTTCGAACCTTGGGTAGGGTGTGTGGCACGAAGCGACACGCACGCGGTTTGCAATATTCCGTACCCGCGCCTGGCGTATATTTTATGAAATCATCGAAAATAGTTATTTTTTACCATAATTAAGCGCTTATAGTGAGAAATAAATCACAACAAGCGCTTCATGATGAGAAAATTTATCATCACCCCCAATCCTCCGCTTTCCCCACGAGAACCCAGCCGTTTTGGCGATTTGCGCTATACTTGCGCCTTTCTTTTTGGCAAGGTTTTGAACATGAAAACGGTGGCAATCGGGATTATCGGCTATGGCACGGTGGGGCAAGGCGTTTGCGAGGTGCTGGAGAAAAACGCGCGCGAGATTCAGCGGCGTTGCGGTTATCAGCTCACGGTGCGCAAGGTCGCCAAACGCAGTTGGGCGGGGATTGACGTTTCCCTGCTGCCGTTTGCCACCACCACGAATCCCGAAGAGATCGTGAACGATCCCGCCATCGATGTGGTGATCGAGCTCATGGGCGGTTATGACCCTGCCTATGCGCTTATCGAGCAGGCGCTCAGGAACGGCAAGCATGTGATCACCGCGAACAAGGCGCTGATTGCCACGCGCGGCCAGGCGCTGTTTGAACTGGCGCGGCAGAACAATCTCGAACTCGCTTACGAGGCCTCGGTGGCGGGCGGCATTCCCATCATCAAGGTGCTGCGCGAGGGCATGAGCGGCAACGAAGTCACGGCGGTTGCCGGCATCATCAACGGCACCGGCAATTTCATTCTCTCCGCGATGAGCGAGGAGGGGCGCGATTTTGCCGATGTGCTGCGCGAGGCGCAGGCGCTGGGCTACGCCGAGGCCGATCCCGCCTTTGATATCAACGGCACTGACGCCGCGCACAAGATCACGATTCTCGCCGCCATCGCCTTCGGCATTCCCTTGCAGTTTGACCGCATCTATATGGAAGGCATCGAGCGCATCACCCCACAGGATATTGAAAACGCGGCGGAACTCGGTTACGTCATCAAACATCTCGGCCTCGCCGTACGCCGCGAGAAGGGCGTGGAAATCCGCGTGCATCCCACCCTGATTCCGAAGGATGCGGTGCTCGCGAGCGTCAACGGGGTGATGAACGCGGTGCAGGTGCGCGGCAACGCCATCGGCAACAGTCTTTATTACGGCCCCGGCGCGGGGCGCTTGCCCACGGCCTCGGCGGTGGTCGCCGATTTGATCGACGTGGTGCGCGAACTCGACCTCGACCCCGAAGACCGTCTCGCCGAATTCGGCTTTGCCGAGCTGCACAGCGCGCAGTCGTTGCCGGTGCTCGATGTGCAGGAATTCACGAGCGCTTTTTATGTGCAGCTCAATGTGGATGACAGCGTCGGCGTGCTCGCCAAGGTCACGGAAATCTTCGCGCGCCATGGCATTTCCATCGAATCGCTGGTGCAGAAAAACGCCTTGCGCCGCAAGGACATCGTGCCGCTCATCGTGCTCACCGCGCCGGTGGAAGCGCGCTATATCCGCCGCGCGGTCAAGGAATTGGCAGAACTCGATTGCGTCCACGGCGAAATCAAACTCATCCATGTGGAATCGCTCGCCTGATGAGCGTGATCCGCCTGCGTCCGCCGCGCATGGACATCGCCCTTCTGCCCGCAGAGTGGCATCCGGTGGTGCGCGCGATTTACGCCGCGCGCCTCGATGGCGATGCCCAGGTGGACAAACGCCTGAAATATCTGCAAGGCACACAAGGCTTTGCCGACATAGACAAGGCCGTGGCGCGCCTTGCCGCCGCGCTTCAAAGCGGCGAACGCATCCTCGTCTACGGCGATTACGATGTGGACGGCGCGACCTCCACCGCGCTCGCCGTGCGCATCCTGCGCCGCCTGCGCGGCAACGTGAGCTGGTTCGTGCCACAACGCCAGGCGCATGGCTACGGCCTCTCCATCGCAGGCCTCGATGCCCTCGAAGAACAACCGGCGCTGATCCTCACCGTCGACAACGGCATCGCGAGCCATGACGCGGTTCTCGCCGCGAAAAAACGCGGCATCGACGTCATCGTCTGCGATCACCACACCCCGGGGGAAACGCTGCCGGAGGCCATAGCCGTCATCAACCCGCGCCGCAAAGACAGCAGCGAAGCGCCGCAAATGCTCGCGGGCGTCGGCGTAACCTTCTATCTTTTCATGGCCTTGCAGCAACATCTCAAAGCGCGCAACGCCTGGCCGGAAGACCTCTACCTCACCGACTACCTCGACCTCGTCGCGCTCGGCACCGTCGCCGACGTCGTCCCGCTCGACTACAACAACCGCATCCTCGTCGATCGCGGCTTGAAACGCCTGCGCGACGGCAACGGCAACACCGGCATCCGCGCGCTCTGCGACATCGCCAACCTCGACCCCGCCGTCATCGGCGCGAGCGACATCGCCTTTGCCCTCGCCCCACGCTTGAACGCCCTTGGCCGCCTCGGCGACATGAGCGACGGCGTCCTGCTCCTCCTCGCCGACGACTGGCCGACCGTGCAGGAACTCGCCATGCTCTGCGACGACATGAACCGCGACCGCAAAGCCCTCGAACACGCCACCCTGCGCGAAGCCCACACCCAGGCCGACAGCGCGCAACCCATCATCAGCGCCTATGCCCCGCATTGGCACGAAGGCATCCTCGGCATCATCGCCGGACGACTCAAAAGCCACTACGCGCGCCCGGCAATAGTTGCCTGCGACCACGACAACGACACCCACATCAAAGCCTCGCTGCGCTCCGTCGAAGGCGTCAACATCCACGACCTTTTGCACGCCGCCGCCGCCCACGTCCCCGGCCTGCAATACGGCGGCCACGCCATGGCAGCCGGACTCGCCATCCCGCGTGATGCCTGGCCAACCCTCGTGCAAGCCATGAACCGCGCCTTCGCCGAACACATCGGCAAACTCCCGCCCGCGCCCGTCTACATCGACGGCGAACTCCCGCACGAACTCATCGACGTCGAATGGGCGCGCTACTTTGAACAACTCGAACCCTGGGGCGCGGCACTGCCCGCGCCCTCCTTTGCCAACGTCTTCAACGTCATCGAATGCAAACGCCTCGGCCATGCCCACAGCCGCCTGCGCCTGCGCGAACCCTACTCCGGCAACGTCTTCACCGCCTCATGGTTCTTCCACCAGGCCGACTACGGCTACGGCGACACCCTGCGCATCGTCTACGAAATGCAGGTCAACCGCTTCCACGGCGACGAACGCCTCGACCTCCTCATCCGCCATGCTGAACCATATAGCGTTTCATAAAAATCGCAAAAATAGTGATTTTTTACCATACATAAGCGCTTATTGTGAGAAAATTTCTCATGATAAGCGCTTGGTGGTGAGAAAAAATACCAAAGGGAAGCCATGATTAGCTTGCAAGATGCCGATATCGAATTGAAAGAGCTGATATTGAATTGGGCTTTATCTCAAGCGGAAACCGTCAATCTGGAAACCAAACGGGTTTCCGGAAAAATGGTGGGCAAGGCATTGGAAACCGTCTGTGCCTTTGCCAATACCCAAGGTGGCTGGTTATTGCTGGGGGTGGAAGACGCGGGCAAGGCGCAGGGGCAAAAGCGGCTTTTCGGAGTGGAAGAAAACCCGGAGGCCGTAGATGAGCTACTGCGCAAACTGGGGACGCATCATTTGCCCATCATTGAAAAGATAAGCGCGTTTCGCCTGCATACCCCTTTGCATGACGGTTCGCCCGGTGTGGTGGTGGCACTGCATGTGCCTGCCAGCGACAAAGTGCATTCGATTCTGGATGACGGTACCTGGACGCGAGGGCAAGCCAGCAACCGCGAAATGACAGCGACGGAAATCACCGAACTGAGTTACCGGCGAGGCGTGCGCAGCGCCGAGTCTGAGCCGGTGGATGTGGATTTCGATTTGCTGGATACCGACATATGGCGGTTGTTCTTACGTGCCCGGGGATTGTCGGCCACCGGAATGGCAGACCAGCTCTACCGCATTGGCCTTGCGAAAAAAGTCGGAGGTGAACTGCGTCCGTTGCGCGCGGCGGTGCTGCTGTTTGCCGAACATCCGGGCGCATTGTTGGCCGCCAGTGGTACGCGGGCGGATATCCGCGTCTTTCACTACAAAGGCACACAGATTGAAGCGGGTGAGGTTCCCAATCTGAGGAAACCACCGAAAACCCTGTCAGGCCCCTTGTATCGACTGATTGAAAAGGCACACCAATACGTGCTGGATGAGCTGGCAGAAGGTTTGACGCTGGCGAAATCGGGCTTTCGCACGGTACATCGCTACCCGGAGCGGGTCATCAAAGAAGCCATCACCAACGCGGTGATTCATCGTGATTACCGGCTCAACCGTGATATTCAGGTGCGTATCTTTGACAACCATATCGAAGTGATCAGTCCCGGCCTGTTTCCAGGACGCATCACGACGAGCACCGTGCACCGCATGGGATCATTCGCCCGCAACAGTCTGATTGCCAGCAATTTGCGCGAATTTCCCGACCCGCCCAATGTGGATGCGGGCGAAGGGGTGAAAATGATGTTCAACCTGATGCGCGCCCAGAATCTTTACCCGCCGCAGTACCGCGAGCTGCGAGGGCAGGTGCAGGAAGCGATTTCCGTCACCTTGCTGAATGAAGAAAGTCCATCAATTTGGGAGCAGGTCAGCGACTGGGTGGATCGAAAAGGCTCCATCAGCAACCGGGAGCTGTGCCAGATTGCAGACCTGGACACGCTCAAAGCATCCAAACAGCTCAAGCGCTGGGTGGAGCAAGGCTTGCTGGTCAGCAACCAGACCACGGGTACCCGTAACCGGGAGTACTTCAAGCCTGATACGGATACGGATGGCCAAAACCTGCATTTGCTTTCCGGAGCGCTGGAAAATAATTGAGAAAAACGGGAAAAAACATTTAAAAATAATATGTTGAAATTTATTTGCTTTCTGCCCGATATCGTTCATGCCTTGATGGCTCATCGTGATGTTTGTTTTCTTTCCCGCTGGAAAACAAATACTGATTTTCTGGAAAAAATCATGGAATCAATGTGTTTGAATGGCAGTTGTTTTCCTGGTGCCATCAAAAACCGCTTTTGTTTAAGTCCTCAAAAGGTCTTTTATCTGGAGAAATGTCATGAAGGTGATGCGTTTAGGATGGCGCTATCCGCCAAACCACCAGAATCATCAAAATGAGAAAATTTCTCATAATTAAGCGCTTGCGATGATAAAATTTCTCACGATAAGCGCTTAATCATGGTAAAAAACCACCATAAAACCAAAATTCATGAAAGGAGTTTGAAAATGCAGTATTTTTCCACCCGTGGTGCGCCGCTCGGCACCTTCTGCGATGTGTTGCTGACCGGGCTTGCCCCCGATGGCGGCCTTGCCATGCCGGAGCGCTTTCCCCGTGTTGATGCCGCCACGCTGCAATCGTGGCAGGCGCTGGATTATGCCGAGTTGGCCTTCGCCGTGATGCAGCCTTTCGTGAGCGACATTCCCGCCGACGACCTGCGCGCGCTGCTGCGCCGCACTTACACGGAAAATGCCTTTCACAGCAAGGACATCACCCCGCTGACGCGTCTCGGCGCAAGCGACACCTGTCTGCTCGAACTCTCCAACGGCCCGTCGCTCGCCTTCAAGGACATGGCGATGCAATTCCTGGGGCAGGTCTTTGAATATGTGCTGGAAAAACGCGGCGAGACCATCAACATCCTCGGCGCGACCTCGGGCGACACCGGCTCTGCCGCCGAATACGCCATGCTCGGCAAGCACAATGTGAACGTCTTCATGCTCTCGCCCTTCGGCCGCATGAGCGCCTTCCAGCAAGCGCAGATGTACAGTCTTGATGCACCGAATATTTTCAATATCGCAGTGCGCGGCGTTTTCGACGACTGCCAGGATTTGGTCAAAGCGGTGAACGCCGACGCCGCGTTCAAAACGCGCTACCGCATCGGTGCGGTCAATTCCATCAACTGGGCGCGCATCCTCGCCCAAGTCGTCTACTATTTCAAAGCCTATCTGGCACTTGGGCTTGCAGAAGGCGCGGAGATGGACGTCTGCGTGCCTTCCGGAAACTTCGGCAATATTTTCAGCGGCTTCGTCGCCAAACAAATGGGCCTGCCCATCGGCCAACTCATTGTCGCTACCAACGAAAACGACGTGCTGCACGAATTCTTCACCACCGGCAGCTACCGCGTGCGCAAAGCGGAAGACGTCGGCGCAACCTCCAGCCCGTCGATGGACATCGGCAAGGCCAGCAACTTCGAGCGCTATATTCACTGCATCGGCGGCTCTGACGCAGCAAAAACCGCTGCACTGTGGCGCGAACTCGAGGAAAAAGGCGTGTTCGCCCTGAGCGGCGACGCCTGGCAAGCGGTGCAGGCAAGCGGCTTCGCCGCCGGCAAATCCACCCACGCCGATCGCCTCGCCACCATCCGCGCGACACACGCGGAATACGGCCGCCTCATCGACCCGCACACCGCCGACGGCGTCTTTGTCGCCGCGAAACACCAGCGCGCGGGCGTACCCATGGTGTGCCTCGAAACCGCTTTGCCCGCCAAATTCGCCGCCACCATGCAGGAAGCGCTCGGCAGCGAACCACCGCGCCCCGCGCGTTTCGACGGCATCGAAGACAAACCGCGCCATGTGCAAGTGATGGACAACGACATCGACGCGCTGAAAGCGTTTATCGCGGCGAAACTGGGCGGATAAGCACGGCGAAAAATGAAAACTGTGGGCTGGGTTAAGTCACGATGCGCCTACCCCAGCCTTGTTTACTTTGCGAATTTTCAGTGAATGGCCGTATGTTGCTTCTGGATATGGGCATTTGAAGGGATTGGATTCGTTGAATCTCTAAGAGCCTGTTCATAGTCTTCTTGTGTAGCCGTTTTCCGAGGAAAAAATCGTG
>JAUNKJ010000074.1 GCA_030532785.1 Cardiobacteriaceae bacterium | reverse complement strand
ACCGTGGTGATGACGGCGGTGTTTTGGCCGGTGATTCGCGAGGATTTGCCGGTGCTGGGCAAGCGTTTGTGGTGGCTCTTCATCGTCGGCGGCAGCGGCTTTGCCCTTTTCAATATCGTGCTTTACAGCGCCTTTCGCCACGGCGCGAGCGTCACCCACGTCTCCCTCATCACCGCCCTGATTCCGCTGATGGTGTTGCTGGTGGACGTGTTTTTCCTGCGCGGGCGCGCCCATCCGCTGCAATGGCTGGGGGTGGCGCTGTCGTTTTTGGGCGTGGTGTGGGTGGTGAGCGGCGGCAAGCCGTTTTCAATTTTGGATCAGGGCATTGCACGCGGCGACGCGCTCGCTTTTGTTACCTCGGCGATTTACGCCGCTTATTCGCTGGCGCTGCGCCACGCGCCCAAAGTGCATTGGGCGAGCCTGTTGTGGGCGATGTGCGTGGCGGCGGTGATTGTCAGCGTGCCGTTTTACGGTTACGAGGTCATCGCCCAGGGCTTTCGCGCCCCAAGTTGGCAGGCGTGGCTGCTGTTGCTCTATGTGTCCATTTTCATTGCGATTGTCTCCAAGTTGTTTTACATGGAGAGCGTGATTGCCATCGGCGCGAGCCGCGCGGCGCTGACCATGAATCTGCTACCGGTGTTCGGCGCGCTGCTCGGGGTGGCGTTTTTCGCCGATGAACAATTGAGCGCGCATGTGATCGTCGCGCTGCTGCTGGTCGGCGGCGGGATTGGTCTTTCGGAATGGGGCGCGGCGCGGCAGCGGAGATTGCGAATATAAACACACCCCAGGGGAAAGCGCACAATCAAGCGTAGGCTGGGTTAGTTGCGTAGCAACGTAACCCAGCGCGATGTTTGAAGTCTTTGCTGGGTTACGTCCTTCGGACTAACCCAGCCTACAATCGCTGCGCGATACCGCATGGGCGAGGGTTCCCACGTCAAAACGCTTCGCGTTTTGCGTGGGTGCCCGGGGTTACGCCCATCCTACGGCATAGTGGTATTATTTCTCACCAAAAAGCGCTTATCTCGAGAAAATTTCTCTCGCTTCGCGAGCTGTTCCAGTCACGATAAGCGCTTCACCATGATAAAAAACGTCTATTTATGTCGATTTTTTGACAAATTCGCTTTTCAACATCATGCCGCCGAAGCCGTCGATTTTGCAGTCGATGTTGTGGTCGGCGCCAGGGATGACGCGGATGTTTTTCACTTTGGTGCCTTGCTTGATGCTTTGGCTGCTGCCTTTGGGTTTCAAGGCTTTGATGAGGACGACGCTGTCGCCGTCTTGCAACGGGGTGCCGTTGGCATCCAATACTTGTTCTTCGGCGTCGGCGGGGGCGGCGGTGTCATCCCATTCGTGGCCGCATTCGGGGCAGATGTTGAGCTGGCCGTCGTAGTAGGCGTAGGGGCTTTGGCATTGCGGGCAGGTGAGGCTCATGATGTTTTCCTTGTTCAGACGATGTGATATTCGGCGGTGAGCGCGCCGTTTTCCAGCGCGAGGCGGATGCGGTCGCCGCTTTTGAGTTTGCCGACGCCTTCGGGGGTGCCGGTGTAGATGATGTCGCCCGCGTGCAGGGTGAAATGGCGGCTCAAGTACACGATGAGGTCGGCGATGGGGTAGAGCATGAGGCGGGTGTCGCCGTTTTGCCGGCGTTCGCCGTTGAGATCCATGGTGAAGCGGATGTTTTCCGGGGCGAGTTGTTGCGCGGGGATGAAGGGGGTAAGGATGGCGGCGTGGTCAAAGCCTTTGGCGAGTGTCCACGGGAGGCCTGCGTTTTTCGCGCTTGTCTGGAGGTCGCGCGCGGTGAGGTCAAGGCCGAGGGCGTAGCCAGCGATGTGGGCAAGCGCTTGTTCGCGCGCGATGTTTTTGCCGCCGTGGCCGATGTGGAGGACGAGTTCGGCTTCGTAGTGGACGTCGTGCGAGAAGTCGGGGAGGTGGATGGCGGCGGCGCTCGTGAGCGCGCTTTGCGGTTTCAGGAAGACGACGGGGGCGTCGGGGCGGGCATTGCCGAGTTCTTCAATGTGGGCAGCGTAGTTGCGGCCGATGCAGTAGATGGTGCGCAGCGGGTGGTGGCTGCCGTCGAGGTAGCTGAGCATGGGGGTCTCCGAAAAAGGGCGCGGCAAGGGTATCACAGCAGGAGTAAGATGCGCGTTTTCATGAAAAGCAGGAGAGACGAATGCCGCTTTTGCATTTGTTTTATCTCGGCGGCAATGCCGGGCGCAGCAATATCGAGGTGCATGATGTGCAGTTTGTGGCGTGCGATGCCGTGGAGGAGGCGATTCCGGCGCTGAAGGCGGCGTGGTTCGGCGATGCCGACAAGGTGCATATCGATGGCTATCAGATCGTCAATTGGGCGGATGGCTATGCGGTGGATTTGGTGCAGGGCGATGCGGGAAATGGCGGGCTGGGTTTGTATTTCGTCAATGTCGGCGGGTATTTGCCGCATCAGTTGGCGGAGGCGCACGAGTTTGGCCTGTTTGTCGCGGAGAGCGCGGATGCAGCTAAGGAGAAGGCGAAGCGCACTTTGCTGCTGCATCACGAATTGCAGCACAAGGACAATTTGAAGGATGTGGATGATTGCCTGCTGCTCGCGGAGGTGGATGGCTGGCAGGTGCGTCTGCGGGAAGACGCGGCGGGGCAGGCGCTGCCGCCCGCGTTTCAGGGCTATTGGCCGATTTGATGTGTATTGTTTACCCCAGTTCGGGATAAGTGGAGATCACTCTTGAATGATTTCTCAAAGTTTTCCATGAAATGACAAAATATCCCCTCCCCCGCTTGCGGGGGAGGGATAGGGTGGGGGTGTTGAAAACGAAGTTTTCATTCCATAACCGCAAAAAATGCTGCGCATTTTACACCCCCATCCCGGCCTTCCCCCGCAAGCGGGGGAAGGGGTGGATCGGAAAAAAACGAAATATCAACAAAATACCAACCTTTTGTTATTCCAATTTCAGCTTTTAAGGAGTACCTCATGCTTATCTGGATTACCGGTGCCAGTGCCGGTTTTGGTGCCGCGATGGCGCGGCAGTTTGTCGCCCGTGGCCATCGGGTGCTTGGGATTGCGCGGCGCGAGGCGCGTTTGCAGGACTTGCAGCGCGAACTGGGCGCGGCGTTTTTGCCGCTCGCGGTGGATGTCGGTGATGCCGATGCGCTGGAAAAGGCGCTTGCATCGCTGCCCGAGGCATGGCGCGCGCCCGATGTGCTGGTGAACAATGCCGGTCTCGCGCGCGGCATGACGCCCGCGCATGAGAGCAGCCTCGCCGATTGGGAGGAGATGGTGCAGACCAATATTTTGGGGCTTCTGCGCATTACCCGTCTGGTGTTGCCGGGGATGGTGGCGCGCAACCGTGGGCATATCGTCAATCTCGGTTCAACGGCGGGCAATTGGCCGTATTTCGGCGGCAATGTGTACGGCGCGAGCAAGGCGTTCGTCAAACAGTTTTCGCAAAATCTGCGCGCCGATCTCGCGGGGACGAAGGTGCGGGTGAGCAATGTCGAACCGGGGCTTTGCGGCGGTACGGAGTTTTCTGAAGTGCGTTTTCATGGCGATGCCGACAAGGCGGCGGCGGTGTATGCCAATGTCGAATCACTCTCTGCCGAGGATATTGCCGAGACGGTGGTGTGGATTGCCGAGCGTCCGCCGCATGTCAATATCAACCGCATCGAGATCATGCCGGTGGCGCAGAGTTTTGCCGGGCTGTCGGTGGCGCGCGAGGGCTAGGGGCTGTTGACATTTCATGAGTGGAATTTGCAAGAACTCAAAAAGCAGTTTGAAATCTTGTAAGTTTTGTCGCTGCGCGACTTTTTATAAACCCTCTCCCCCACCCCTCCCCCACAGGGGGAGGGGCTTTAATCCGCTGCTTTATCTGAAGCTCATGGCATCAAGACGAGCTATCAACACGCCCTGACCGCCGCGCGGCAATGTTCTCGCAAATGTAATCTTTCCCGCGCCGCGTGCCGCAACATTGCCCGGCACGGGCGCTAGCGCTTTGGTATCATGCGCGGGTTTTTCCCGCCCGTGGCGTTCATCATGGATTTCGGCTTCCTGCAAACCTTTTTCTTTGAATACGGCTATTACGCCGTTTTCGGCGTGTTGCTGCTTTGCGGCATGGGCTTGCCCCTGCCCGAGGACATCACGCTGGTGACTGCGGGCATCATTTCCGCCCTCGGCCCGCAGAATGTGCACTGGATGTTCGTCATTTCCTACCTCGGCGTGCTCGTCGGCGATTCGCTGATGTATGCCATCGGCTGGCGCTTCGGCCCGCATATCCGGCAAAAACGCTGGTTTGCCAAGCTGTTGACCCCAGAGCGCATGAGCCGCATCGACTATCTCTTCCAGCGTTACGGCAACCGCCTGATTTTCATCGCCCGTTTCCTGCCGGGGCTGCGCGCGCCGATTTATGTGATCACCGGCATCACCCGACGCGTGAGTTACTGGCAATTCGCGGCAATGGATGGCCTGGCGGCGATTCTTTCCGTGCCGCTTTTTGTCTATGTGGGCTATTACGGCGCGGAAAATCACGAATGGCTGGTGGAGAAAATGCGCGAGTTCAAATATTTGACTATCGCCATCATCCTCGTGGTCATCGCCGTGGTCATCTATTACCTGTGGAAGCGCAAACGCCGCCTCGCCTTTTTCCGCAGCACCCGCGCCCGTTTGAAGGAAATGCGCAAGCGCAATCCTTCCGCCTGAAGATTTTTCAAAAAATCACTAAAAATAGTGATTTTTTACCACACCAAAGCGCTTTGTGTGAGAAATTTTCTCACACAAAGCGCTTCATCATGAGAAAATTTCCCATCCGGGACAAAAAGGAAACGCTGATGCCCATTTCCCGTCGTTTTTTCCTCTCTGTCGTTTTCGCCATTTGCGCGCCGTTTGCCGTTGCCGCCGACAGGCCGGTGGTGGCGACGACGTTCACCATCATTGCCGATATGGCGCGCCATGTGGCGGGCGATCATGCCGAGGTGGTGTCGATTACCAAGCCGGGCGCGGAGATTCATTATTACGAGCCGACGCCGCAGGATTTGATCCGCGCGCAAAAGGCCGACCTGATTCTCTGGAACGGCCTCCATCTGGAAACGTGGTTCGAGCGTTTTTTCTCCAATATCAAGGATGTGCCCTCTTTCATCGTGACTGAGGGCATTGTCCCGCTGTCCATCCACGGCGGCGAGTACGACGGCAAGCCCAATCCGCATGCGTGGATGTCGATGCAAAACGCGCATGTGTATGTGGACAATATCGCGAAAGCGCTGGCCAGCATCGATCCGCAAAATACTGCGAATTATCAAAAGAATGCCGAGACTTACAAGGCGCAGCTCGATGCCCTGCACGCGGACATCCAGAAGCGGGTGGCGGCGATTCCCGAGGACAAGCGCTGGTTGGTGACGAGCGAAGGCGCGTTCAGCTATCTTGCCGCAGACATCGGCTTCCGCGAGGCTTATCTCTGGCCGATCAATGCCGAGCAGCAGGGCACGCCGCAGCAGATTCGCGCCCTGATCGAAACGGTGCGCGCAGCGCAGATTCCGGTGGTGTTCAGTGAGAGTACGGTGTCCGACCAGCCGGCGAGGCAGGTGGCGCAGGAGAGCGGCGCGCGTTACGGCGGCGTGTTGTATGTGGATTCGCTGTCCACTGCCGATGGCCCGGTGCCGACCTTTCTCGATCTGCTGAAAGTCACGACCGACACGCTGCTCAAAGGTTTTGAAGAACAATGACTTCCGCCGTCCCTTCGTTGCGACTGGAACACGTCGATTTCACCTACCCCAACGGTTTGCATGCCATTGATGATGTGTCCTTTGCGCTTTCCGGGGGGACGGTCTGCGCGCTGGTCGGCGTCAATGGCAGCGGCAAATCGACGCTGTTCAACGCCATCATGGGCATCCTCCGCCCGCAGCGCGGACGCATCTTCGTCAACGGCCTTGCCGTGGCCAACGCCTTGAAACAAAACGCCATTGCCTATGTGCCGCAAAGCGAGCAAATCGACTGGCATTTTCCCATCCGCGTGCGCGATGTGGTGCTGCTCGGGCGTTACGGACACATGAATTTCCTGCGCCGCGCCCGCGCCGAAGATTATGCGAAAGTCGATGACGCGCTCGCGCGCCTCGGCATTGCCGATCTCGCCGAACGGCAAATCGGCGCGCTTTCCGGCGGCCAGAAAAAGCGGGTCTTCCTCGCCCGCGCCCTTGCCCAGGAAAGCCGGGTGATTCTCCTCGACGAACCCTTCACCGGCGTCGACATCCGCACCGAGCAGGCGGTGATGACGCTGCTTCAGGAATTGCGCGCCCAGGGCTATCTGATGCTGGTGTCCACCCACAACCTCGGCGCGGTGCCGCAGTTTTGCAACGAAGTGGTGCTTTTGCGCCATCATATTGTTGCCGCAGGCGATACCGCCGCCACCTACACCCGCGACAATCTCGAACGCGCCTTCGGCGGCCGTCTGAAAAACATCTACCTCGGCGACGCGCCCAACCCGGCGCTGACGCTGGTGAGCGACGACGAACACCCCGCCGTCTTCTACGGCGACAGCAAACACAGCCCGGCGCACGGCACGGAGCAAGCGCCATGATCGCGTGGCTCCTCGAACCGCTGCAATACCAATACATGCAGAAAGCGCTGCTCGCCGCCAGCGTCATCGGCGGCGTCTGCGCCCTGCTCTCCGTCTACCTCATGCTCAAAGGCTGGTCGCTCGTCGGAGACGCCCTCTCCCACGCCGTCGTCCCCGGCGTTGCCGCCGCCTATGCCCTCGCCCTGCCCTACGCCGTCGGCGCGTTTTTCGCGGGAACGCTCGCCATGTTCGCCATGCTTGCCCTGCGCCGCCTGCCCATGCTCAGGCAGGACGCCGTCATCGGCGTCGTCTTCACCACCTTCTTCGCCGCAGGCCTCCTCCTCATTTCCCTGAACCCCACCGCCGTCAACCTCGACGCCGTCATCTACGGACAAATACTCGCCATCGCCGACCGCGACCTCGCGCAAATGCTCCTCATCGCCGCCCTCACCCTCGCCGTACTCGCCCTGCAATGGAAAAGCTTCATGCTCCTCTTCTTCGACGAAGTGCAGGCGCGCATCGGCGGCCTCCCCGTGCGCCGCCTGCAAGGCCTCTTCTTTGCCCTCGTCAGCCTCGCCGTCGTCGCCGCCCTGCAAGCCGTGGGCGCCATCCTCGTCATCGCGCTCCTCATCGCCCCCGGTGCCACCGCCTTTCTCCTCGCCCAACGCTTCGGCCAGGTCCTCCTCATCGCCCTCGCCATCGGCACCACCAGCAGCATCGCGGGCGTCTACCTCAGCTACCACCTCGACCTCATCCCCGGCGCCATGATCGTCCTCCTGCAAAGCGCCCTCTTCCTCGCCACCTTCCTCCACAACCACTGGCGCAAGGCACGCGCATGAACGCCCTCCTCGAACCCCTGCAATACCCCTTCATGCAGCAAGCGCTGCTCATGGCCATAAGCGTCAGCCTCCCCTGCGCGCTCCTCTCCTGCTACATCGTCCTCAAAGGCTGGGCGCTCATGGGCGACGCCATCGCCCACGGCATCCTCCCCGGCATCGTCCTCGCCGCCTGGGCAGGCGCACCACTGTGGAGCGGCGCATTCGCCGCCGGACTCATCTGCGCCCTTGGCAGCGGCTACCTGCAACGCCACAGCACCCTGCGCCCCGACACCCTGCTCGGCATCGTCTTCGCCGCCATGTTCGCCCTCGGCATCCTCCTCTACCGCAAAATCGACAGCGCACAACACCTCACCCACATCCTCTTCGGCAACCTCCTCGGCATCGACGCCGCCACCCGCACCCAAGTCCTCGTGATGAGCGCACTTGTCATCCTCATCCTCGCCGTCAAAGGCCGCGACTTCCTCCTCTTCATCTTCGACGACATCCAGGCGCGCGTCGCCGGCCTCCCCGTCAACCGCCTCAACCTCCTCCTCCTCGCCCTCCTCGCTCTCGCCGTCGTCGCCGCCTTGCCCGCCGTCGGCGTCATCCTCGTCGTCGCCATGCTCATCACCCCCGGCGTCAGCGCCCAACTCGTCGCCAAACGCTTCCGCGACATGCTCATCATCGCCAGCCTCCTTGCCACCATAGCCAGCAGCGGCGGCATCCTCGCAAGCTTCCACCTCGACGCCTCCCCCGCCGCCTGCATCGTCCTCCTGCAAAGCGCCCTCTTCCTCCTCATGCTCGCCCTGCGCCAATGGCGGATACGGCAAGGCAGACTGGGTTAGTTGCGCTGGTTCGACAAGGCAACGGACGTAGGCTGGGCGTAACCCTCGCCCATGCGGTATCGCGAAGCGATTGTAGGTTGGTGGTGAGCGCAGCGAACCCCAACAAAAACGCCAAACATCGCGCTGGGTTACGCGGTTGCAACGCTAACCCAGCCGCCGCGCCTTAAACCGTGCCTTGTACGATTTCCAAGCGCATACGCTATAAAATCTGCGCAACAGCAAAACCTTTCATCCAAACTCCACACCAACCCAGGAACCCGCATGAACCGACTCTTCTGGCGCCACGCCGAAACCGGCTTTGCCCTGAGCGACCTCGAACGCCCGCTCACCGCCCGTGGCCAGCAACAAGCGCAAGCCACCGCACAATGGCTGCTCGACCAAGGCATCGACTACCCCATCTACGCCTCCGAAGCCCTGCGCGGCCAACAAACCGCCGCCTGCTACGCCTCCCCGCACATCCTCGCCGGACTCAACCCCGACCGCGGCCTCGCCCCCGTCTGGCAAGCGCTCGACGCCATCTGCGACACCAACGCCATCATCGTCGGCCACATGCCGTGGATCGGTGCCGCCATCGCCCGCCACCTCGACATCCCCGCCCCCTTCGTCGGCCACAGCGAACTCTACTGGCTGCGCCACGACGGCCACGCATGGCAACTCCACACCCGCCATCCGGGATAGTGTTTTTTTCTCACATACAAGCGATTATCGTGATTTGTTTCTCACGATAATTGCTTTATTATGGTAAAAAAACAGCATTCTAGATAGTTTTACGGCACCATCCGTAGGGTGGGTGTCAACCCACCATCGCGCAGCGATCGTAGGATGGGCGTAAGCCCATGCGGTTTGCGATGCCCCGTTTCGCATGGGCTTACGCCCATCCTACGACGCCGTGTTATTGAGAATACGGACGTTGCAGGCAACGTCCCTACAAATCGCACAACCTTTCCCTCACGGCAAAAACGCCGCCAATACATCATTGAGCAAGGCAAAGCCGCGCGGGGTGGTGCGCAAATAGTCAGAGTCATCCGCGAGCAGCCTGCGCGCGCGCAAGTCTTGCAACACCACCGCCACATCCGCAAGCGTCAATTGGCTGCGTTCCGCGAGATAACGCGCAGGCACGCCGTCCGAGAGCCGCAGCGCATTCATCATGAATTCAAAGGGTTGATCTTCCACCCTCACGATATGCGTCTGGTCGGCATAGGGATTTTCCAGCGCGCCGCGCGCCTGCTGATATACGGCGGGCGCGCGGAATTTGCTCATGCGGCGGATGCCGTCCGCGCCGGTGAGTTTGCCGTGCGCCCCCGCGCCAATACCAAGATAATCGCCGAATTGCCAGTAGTTTAGATTGTGGGCACTGGGCTTTTCCCGCGTCCATGCCGAGGTTTCGTACTGGCGATAGCCCGCTGCGCGCAACAGCGCACTGCCCGCCTCGTAGATTTCCGTTTGCGTGTCGTCATCGGGCAACGCGGGCGGGTTGGCATAAAAGACGGTATTGGGTTCGAGGGTGAGTTGATACCAGCTGATATGCTCCGGCTCAAGCGCTATCGCGCGTTCAAGATCGGCGAGCGCTTCGCCAACACTCTGATTTGGCAAGGCAAACATCAAATCGGTATTGATACGGGTGAACCCCGCCTGCTGCGCCGCCTTGACCGCGCGCGCGGCCTCATCGGCGCTGTGAATGCGCCCCAAGCGCTGCAATTGCGTGGGCGAAAAACTCTGGATGCCGATGGAAAGACGGTTGACGCCCGCCTCGCGATAGGCGCGGAATTTTTCCTGCTCGAAAGTACCGGGGTTGGCTTCGAGCGTAATTTCAATGTCATCGACAAAAGCGAGGCGCGCGCGAATGCCATCGAGCAACGCGGCAATGGCCGCGCCGGAAAACACGCTCGGCGTCCCGCCGCCGATGAAAATGCTGGTGAGCGCACGGCTTTCCCCGCGCACATCGTGATCCAGATCGCGGAGCAGATGGGCAACATAGGCGGCTTCATCAGGGCGGGTTTTGATGGCGTGCGAGTTGAAATCGCAATAGGGGCATTTCTGCACGCACCACGGGATATGGACGTATAGGGAAAGGGGTATTGCAGAAAAAGGCATAAAATGGTTGTTTTTTATCATGGACAAGCGCTTGTGGTGAGATGGTTATCACAACAAAGCGTAGTATCGCAGAATGGTTGCCCGAGTCCATGCGGTATCGCGCAGCGATTGCGCGATGAGGTTCATGGTGGGCTGACGCCCACCCTACGCTCCCAAATCCTCTGCAAAAAAATCTCAAAAATAGCGATTTTTTACCATAACCAAGCGCTTCCCATGCAAAATTTTCTCACCATAAGCGCTTTCTCATGAGAAAAAAACACCATGCTTTTCATCCATTGCAACATGTTCATTTGTCAAAAAAAAAA
>JAUNKJ010000073.1 GCA_030532785.1 Cardiobacteriaceae bacterium | reverse complement strand
CCCCAACCCCAATCTCGCTGCGCGAGCTCTTCGAGTCCCACGGGAGAGGGGCTTGCTCTGTCAACATTTGAATATCAAATGCTCTGAATTTACTTAAAGACGGGTTTCCCGGGGCACTCGTGAATGCTACGGGAAACCCGTCCTTGCGGACGGGTTGGTCGGGGAGTTATTTGTCGTCTTTGACTTCCTGGAAGTCGGCGTCGACGACGTTGTCGTCGCCTGTGTTGTCGCTGCCAGCGGCGCCTGCCTGTTCGCTCATTTTCGCGAAGGCTTTTTCCATGACGGGTTTGGCGGCTTCCATCAGGGCTTCGCTCTTGGCGTTGATGGCGTCGATGTCGTCGCCTTTGATGGCTTCGCGCACGGCGGCGATGGCGTCGTCGATTTTCGCCTTGTCATCGGCGGAGACGTCGCCCGCTTCTTCCACGGTTTTTTCCACAGTGTGGATCATGCCGTCGGCGTTGTTGCGCGCGGTCGCCAGTTCCTGGAAGCGCTTGTCTTCTTCGGCGTGGGCTTCGGCGTCTTTGACCATGCGTTCGACTTCTTCATCACTCAAACCGGAGCTGGCCTTGATGACGATGGATTGCTCCTTGCCGGTGTTTTTGTCTTTGGCGGAGACGTTCAGGATGCCGTTGGCGTCGATGTCGAAGCTGACTTCGATTTGCGGCATGCCGCGCGGGGCGGGTTCGATGCCGGCGAGGTCGAAGCGGCCGAGGGATTTGTTGCCGCTCGCCTGCTGGCGCTCGCCTTGCAGGACGTGGATGGTGACCGCGCTTTGGTTGTCTTCGGCGGTCGAGAACACCTGGCTCGCCTTGGTGGGGATGGTGGTGTTCTTGTCGATGAGCTTGGTCATCACGCCGCCCATGGTTTCGATGCCGAGCGACAGCGGGGTGACGTCGAGGAGCAATACGTCCTTGACGTCGCCTTTCAACACGCCGCCCTGAATGGCTGCGCCAAGCGCTACGGCTTCATCGGGGTTGATGTCCTTGCGCGCTTCCTTGCCGAAGAAGTTTTTCACCGCTTCCTGCACTTTGAGCATACGCGTCTGGCCGCCGACCAAAATGACGTCGCTGATGTCGCTGTTGGAAAGACCGGCGTCTTTCATCGCGATGCGGCAGGGTTCCAGGGTGCGCTCGATCAAATCCGCCACCAGCGATTCCAGTTTGGCGCGGGTGAGCTTGAGGTTCAGGTGTTTCGGACCTGAAGCGTCGGCGGTGATGTAGGGCAGGTTGATGTCGGTCTGCTGGCTGGAAGACAGTTCGATTTTCGCTTTTTCCGCCGCTTCTTTCAGGCGTTGCAGGGCAAGCGAATCGTTGGCGAGATCAATGCCGCTGTCCTTTTTGAACTCGCTGACCAGGTAGTCGATGATGCGTGCGTCGAAGTCTTCGCCGCCGAGGAAGGTGTCGCCGTTGGTGGCAAGGACTTCAAACTGCTGTTCGCCATCAAGGTCGATGGTTTCGATGATGGAGACGTCAAACGTGCCGCCGCCCAAGTCATAGACGGCAATCTTGGCGTCCTTGGCACCGCGATCCATGCCGTAGGCAAGCGCTGCGGCGGTCGGTTCGTTGATGATGCGCAGGACGTTCAGGCCGGCAATCTTGCCCGCGTCTTTGGTCGCCTGACGCTGGCTGTCGTTGAAGTAGGCGGGCACGGTGATGACCGCGTCGGTGACTTTCTCGCCGAGGTAGTCTTCCGCCGTTTTCTTCATTTTTTGCAGGATGCGCGCGGAGACTTCCGGCGGCGCCATTTTCTTGCTGTTGACTTCTACCCAGGCGTCGCCGTTGTCGGCTTTGACGATGGCGTAGGGCACGAGCTTGATGTCTTTCTGCACTTCTTTTTCGTCAAAGCGGCGGCCAATCAGGCGCTTGATGGCGTAGAGGGTGTTTTTCGGGTTGGTGACGGCCTGACGTTTCGCAGGCTGTCCCACCAACACTTCGCCGTCATCGGCAAAGGCGACGATGGAGGGGGTGGTGCGCGCGCCTTCGGCGTTTTCGATGACGCGGGGTTTGTCGCCATCCATGATGGCGACGCAGGAGTTGGTGGTGCCGAGGTCGATACCGATTACTTTACTCATGTGTTTTCCTTATCAAGATTGTTAAAACAGTTCGCGAGCCTTTATGGGGCGGGGCGTGAATTTTTCAAGGGCTTTTTTTGCCGTTAATGAGAAAAAAATGGTGTTTCGCCCGAAATCAGGGTGCGCGCGAGACGACAACCTGCGCGGCGCGAATCGAGCGGCCGTTCAGCACATAGCCCTTTTGCGCGACATGGAGCACGGTGTTCGGCTCCACCTCCGCGTTGGGCAGCGCGGTGACGGCTTCGTGGAATTCGGGGTTGAATTTCTCGCCGACGGGGTTCAGCTCTTCGATGCCGTGTTTGCCGAGGGTGTCGATGAGGAGTTTCAGCGTCATTTCCGAGCCTTCGGTGAATTGCTGCATGCAGGCGTCTTCGCTTTGCCGTGCGGCGTCGATGCCGAGCGCGAGCGAATCGAGTACGGGAAGCAAATCCTTCAGCAAGCGCTCGCTGCCGTATTTCAGCGCCTGCTCTTTTTCGCGCTCGAAGCGCTTGCGCAGGTTGTCCATCTCGGCATGGGCGCGCATCGCCTGGTCTTTCCATTGCGCGACTTGCGCTTCCAGTGCGGCGATGGCGTCGGCGTCGGCGATTTCTGCCGTTGCCTGCTCGAGATCAAGTTCCAGTTCCGGGGTGTCTTCCGTGTTTTCCGGGGTGTTCTGGTGGTCCTGGGTCATGGTTGCGTCCTCAAATCAAAAAACATTGCCGCCCTAGATGAGGCCGGGGCAGGGCTTTTCAAGGGAAAATTCATGATTTCATCAAAACATTAAAAATAGTGATTTTTTACCATGATGAAGCGCTTATAATGAGAAATTTTCTCACCATAAGCGCTTTGTGATGAGAAAATTTCTCATGATTTGTGTCATTTGAATCGAGCTTGTATGATGCGGCATCGTTTTTTCGGAGGACAGCATCATGAATGGCAAGCAGACGGTTTTGGCGCTCTGTGCAGCGCTCGCCATGGCCACGGCGGCAGCGGAATTTCCCGAGCGCAATCTGGAGGGCATTATTCAATGGGCGGCGGGCGGCACCACGGACAATGTGGCGCGCAGCCTGACCCCGCATGTGGAAAAGGCGCTGGGCAAGTCCGTGGTGCTTAACAACCGTCCGGGCGGCACCGGCGTCATCGGCATGTCGGCGGTGATGAAGCGCAAGGCCGACGGCTATACCCTGCTCTATGGCGCGGAAAATCCGCAGTTGTACCAGATTCTTGATCTCGCGAAGATGAGTTATGCCGACATGGATTTGATCAATGTCATCGGCCAGGGGCTGGTGGTCATCGTCGTGCCTGCCGACAGTCCCTACCAAACCTTTGGCGAATTGCTCAAGGCCGTGCAGGACACGCCGGACAGCATCAAGATGGGCACCAACGGCGCGGGCAGCCTGCCCGCCACTTTGGAAGCGCTGGTGTCGTCGGTCACCGAATTCAAGGTGCGCAATGTTACCTTTCAGGGCGACGGCCCTGGCATCACTGCCTTGCTCGGCGGCCATATCGATTTCATGCCGCTGACCTTGACTGGCGTCAACGCCCAGCTCGAAGCCGGACGCCTGCGCGCGTTGGCGGTGGTTGCCACGGAAAAAGTCGCCCATCTCCCGGATGTGCCGCCCATGACCGACACCCTGCCGGAGATGGCGCGTTATCTGCCGTGGGGGCCGTTCTGGGTGGTCGCCGCGCCCAAGGGGCTGGATGCGGAGGTGAAAAAGCGCCTGTCCGATGTCTATGAAGCGGCGGTGAATACAGAAGAATTCCAGACTTTTCTCAGCAAAAACGGCGGCCTGCCCCTCAATCTGCGCGATGACGCGGCGGCGCAATTCGTGACCCGCTGGCAGTCCGTCACCGCCTGGGCGATGGAAGCGACGGGGACGGCGAAAGTGTCGCCGGAAAGTCTTGGCATTGCCAAGCCGTGAAATGGGTCAATAGCTTGGGTGTGCAATCAGGAAGTTGAAAAATCCACTGATATGGCGTTGTTCCTCAATCGGTTCCTTCCCCTGCTTGCGGGGGAAGGTTAGGATGGGGGTGTAAAATGCGCAGCATTTTTTCTAGCTATGACATGAAAACCTTGTTTTCAACACCCCCACCCTGTCCCTCCCCCGCAGGCGGGGGAGGGCAATAACTTGCCATTTCCATAGAAAAATTTGAGAAATTCTTCAAAAATGCTCATGCGCTTATTCCAGATTGAAGTGATATGAAAAACGCCATGTCGCAAAAAGATTCCAAGGTACAGCGCAACGCTGCCCGCCTCTTTCTTGCTGCGCTCGTCGTACTCGCCGTGGTGGCGACGGTCGAGGCGTGGCGGATTGAGGGCTTGCCCGGCTGGTCATCGCCGGGCGCGTTTCCCCTGATGCTTTCCGCGATGCTGTTGCTGAGCCTTGCGCAGGTGTGGCGCGAGGGGATGACGGGCGGCGTGCGTCTTGCGCCGCTCGCGTGGCGCGGGGTGGTGTTCGTGGCGCTGGTTGCGGGCTTCGTCGCGCTGCTGCCGCACGCGGGATTCGCGCTGGCGGGCTTTGTCTTTCTCGTGAGCGCCATCACTTTTTTGCAACGCGGACGCCTGCCGCAGGCGATTGTCGTGGCAGCGGTGGCCACGGCGTTGATTTACGGGCTTTTTGTCGGTGTGTTCAAGGTGAGCCTGCCCTGATGGAAGCCTTGCGTTATTTCCTCTCTGCATGGACAAACGGCGAGCTGCTGGCGCTGACCGCTGCCGGGGTCTTTGCCGGGATTTATATCGGCGCGCTGCCCGGACTGTCGGTAACGATGGCGGTGTCCATCCTGATTTCCTTCACCTTTTCCTGGGAAGTGGAGCAGGCGTTGGCGCTGATGGTCGGTGTCTTCTGCGGCGGGGTCTACGGCGGCTCGCGCACCGCGATTCTCCTCAATATTCCCGGCACGCCCGCCGCGGTCGCGACCGCCTTTGATGGCTATCCGCTCGCCAAGCTCGGCGAGGCCGGGCAGGCGATTGGGCTTTCCACGGTGATGTCGGTGCTGAGCGGGCTGTTCGGCGTTGCCGTACTCGCGCTCTTTGCGCCCGCGATTTCCGAGGCGGCGCTTCATTTTGCCCCGCGCGATTATTTGCTGATTGCCTTGTTTGGACTGCTGCTGGTGGGGAGCCTTTCCGGGGAATCGCTCGCGCGCGGCATTTTCGCCGCAGCACTCGGCGCGTGGATTGGCCTGATTGGCCTCGATCAGTTCACCGCGCAGCCGCGCCTCACCTTCGGCAGCGAAGCGCTGCTTGGCGGCGTGCATTATGTGGTGGTGATGATCGGGCTTTTCGGGATGAGCGAAGCGCTTTATCAATTGCATCATATCGATGCCCGCCCGATACGCCAGGCGCTCGGCAAGGGCATGGTGCGTTGGCCGCTCGTGCGCCGTTTCCTGCCGTTGTCGCTGAAAAGCTCGGCGATTGGCGTTGTCATCGGTGCGCTGCCCGGCACCGGCGGCGATATTGCCGCGCTCTTTGCCTATGATCACGCCAAACGCACGGTGAAAAACCCCTCGCGCCCCTTCGGCCAGGGCGCTTACGAAGGGCTGGTTGCGCCGGAATGCGCCAATTCTGCCGCCGTCGCCGGTGCCTTTATCCCGATGCTGACGCTGGGGATGCCCGGCGATGCGGTGACGGCGGTGATGATCGGCGCGCTCGTTGTTCATGGCCTCGAACCGGGGCCAATGATGATGCTTTCTTCGCCGCACATGTTCTGGTTCATCGTCGGCGCGTTGGTGCTGGCGCATGGGTTTTTGCTGGTGTTCGGCCTGCTCGGCGTGCGCCTTTTCGCGCGCATGGTGGAATGGCCGCGTGCGATGCTCGTGCCGCTCATCGTCATGCTTTGCGTGGTCGGCACTTATGCGATCAATGGCGCGATCGTTGACGTTTACTGGATGGTCGCCTTCGGCATTTTCGGCTATTTTTTGAAGCGTTTCCGCTTTGAACTGGGGCCGGTGATCCTCGGGGTGATTCTCGCGCCGCTCATGGATCGCAGCTACCGCCAGGCAATGGAAGCGGTGGGCAACCAGCCGGGTGCGTTTCTCCTCGATCTCGTGCGCCATCCGCTGTCGCTCGCGATGATCCTGTTGATGGGCTTCGTATTGTGGCGGCGGCGCACATGATCTGGCTTGACCATCCGCCGCCCGGCAACGCCGCGCTTGCCGCCCTGATGACGGCGCAATCGCTCACCGCCGCGCTGAAGGCGCGCGGCGCGCGCTTTGCCGTGGACGTGCGTTTTCAGGGGGAAATCGATGCGGCGCGGTTGCGCGCGGACGAACGGATTGCCGGGGCGCATTACGCGCGCGAAGTGCGTTTGCTGCTCGATGATGTGCCGGTGGTGTGGGCGCGCAGCGTGTGCGCGGCGAACGCCAAAGGTTGGCGCGAGGTACTGGCTTGCGGCAACCAGCCGCTTGGCGCACGCCTTTTCGGCGGCGAAGTCGAAGCGGCGCGCAGCGCCTTCCGCTATGCCCGGCTTGAGGCGGACGGCAGCGGCACGGTGTGGATACGGCAATCGCGCTTCACCGCGCATGGCGACACCCTGCTGTTGAGCGAAGCGTTTTTGCCGGGGTTGCAGGAATTTTTATAAAATGGGTAAAAATATTGATTTTTTACCATGGTGAAGCGCTTGTTGTGGTAAAAAATCACTATTTTTGTTTGTTTTTTTGAAATATTTTGTTGAGGGACGTTGCCCCAACGCCCCTGTTGTTTTGGCAGTTTTTTACGGCTGGATGGCGTAGTCGGCGAGGGCGGGGACGGTTTTGATCAGGCCGTGTGCGTGCATGAATTCCGCGAAGCGCTGGTAGCGGCGGGTGTCGAGTGCGCCGGGGCGGTGGGCGAGGCGCGGCAGGGTTTCGCCCCAGGCGGCGCGGTTGGTGTCGTCATCCAAGTCTTTGCGGTAGTTCACGAAGGCTTGCCAGGCGTCGTCGGGGTGGTTGATGGTGTATTGGGTGGCTTCTTCGAGCGCCTGGTTGAAGCGGGCGAGGAGGTCGTGGTTGAGGCTGTCTTTGCGGGCGATGATGATGAGTTCGTCGTAGGCGGGGATGCCGTGTTCTTCGATGTAGAAGGCACGGCCGGGGGTGCCTGCGGTTTGCATTTGGTGGAGTTCGAAGTTGCGGTAGCCGCCGATGACGGCGTCGACCTGGCCGGTCATGACGGCGGGGGCGAGGGAGAAGTTGACGTTGGTGCGTTTGACGTCGTCGAGGGTGAGGCCTGCGGTTTTGAGGATGGCGGTCAGGAGCGCTTCTTCGACGCCGGCGACGGAGTAGCCGATGTTTTTGCCTTTGAGGTCGGCGATGGTTTGGATGCCGCTGTCGGCTTTGACGATGAGGGTGTTGAGCGGGGTGGCGACGAGGGTGGCGGTGCGCACGAGGCCGAGGCCGGCGTCGTTTTGCAGGTAGAGTTCGGGCTGGTAGGAGACGGCGAGGTCGGCTTTGCCGGCGGCGACGAGTTTGGGCGGGACGCTGGGGTCGGAGGGTTCTTCGAGGTGGACGTCGAGGTCGTGTGCGGCGAAGTAGCCTTTTTGTTTGGCGATGATGAGGGCGGCGTGGTCGGGGTTGGCGAACCAGTCGAGGACGAGGTTGAGTTTGTCGGCGGCGTGGGTTTGCGCGGTGAGGAGGAGGGCGGCGAGGAGGGTTTTTTTCATGGGTGCTCCGGTTTTGTGGTGAGAACTATTTCATGATAAGCGCTTGTTGGTGAGAAAATTTACCGCGTGAAGCGCTTTGTTTTGAGAAATTTTTGCATTTTTTGCATGTAAACGGTGGGTTGACACCCACCCTGCGTTTCTTGCTATACCGTCCAATCAATCCATTTTTTCAGTAGCCAATCGATGCTGTAGTAGAGGGCGAGGGTGATGGCGGCGAGGACGACCAATGCGGCGAACATGAGCGAGGTTTGCATGCGGCCGAGGCCGTAGGTCATGAGGTAGCCGAGGCCCTGGCTGCCGCCGACCCATTCGCCGATGATGGCGCCGATGGGGGCGATGGTGGCGGCGACGCGCAGCCCGGAGGCGAAGGAGGGCAGGGCTGCGGGGAGGCGGATGTGGATGAGGGTGTGCCAGGGGGAGGCGTCCATGCTGCGCGCGAGGTCGAGCCATGCGGCGGGTGTGTTGCGCAGGCCGTCGTAGGCGGCGATGGTGATCGGGAAGTAGATGATGATTAGGGTAATCAATATCTTGGTGGCGATGCCGTAGCCGAACCACAGCATGAAGATGGGGCCAAGGGCGAAGACGGGTATCGCCTGCGAGATGAGGATGGCGGGGAGCAGCAAAAAGCGCGCGAGGCGGCTGGCTTGCAGGATGAGGGCGCTCATGGTGCCGAAGAGGATGCCGAGCGCAAGGCCGCCGATGATTTCCGCGAGGGTGACGAGGGCGTGGCTGCCCAGTTGCGCGCGCGATGCCCACAGGGTTTGCGCGACGGTGGCCGGCGGTGGCAGGAGGAAGGGCGGGATGCCGGTCGCCCAGACGATGCCCTGCCAGACGAGCAATAAAAACAGCACGATGGCGAGGAAATGGAGGAGGCGTTCAGTCATGGGCGAGGCGCTGGATGAGGTCGGTGTGGAGGTGGGCGAGGGCATGGTTGTCGAGGGCGCGCGGCGGTGCATCGTCGGGCAGCGGGCAGGGGATGAGGCGCGAGGGCGCGGCGTCGAGGATGTGCAGGGTGTCGGCGAGACGCAGCGCTTCCGCCGGGTCGTGGGTGATCATGATCACGGTTTTGCCTTTGACGAGGCGCGCGGCCAAGGTTTGCAGGGTGTGGCGGTTGACGGCGTCGAGCGCGGAGAAGGGTTCGTCCATGAGGATGAGGGGGCGGTTCTCGGCAAGGGTTCGCGCGAGCGCGATGCGCTGGCGTTGCCCGCCGGAGAGTTCGCCCGGGCGCTTGTCGCCGTGTTCGCCAAGGCCGATGGCGGCGAGCCATTCGTGCGCCGTGCTGCGCGCGGCCTGTTCGCCGCGAAGACGTGCGCCGAGGAGAATATTGTCGCGCGCGGAGAGCCACGGGAGGAGGTCGTTTTGCTGCGCCATCAGCGCGATTTGCCCGTGGCGGCTCTCGCGGCCGTCAATCGTGATGTGTCCGCAGACGCTTTGCGGCGGCAGGAGACCGGCAATGGCGCGCAGCAGCGTACTCTTGCCCGCGCCGGAGCGGCCGAGGATGACGTGCCATTTTCCCGCCGCGAAGGTGTGGTTGAGCGGGGTGAGAATCGCTTCGCCGCCCAGGCGCACCGCCACTTCTTGCAAGACGACCGCTGCCATTTATTTACCACCAGCGATGGAAATGATGCACCGGGCCGTGGCCGTGGCCGTGGCCGACGCCGAGGCGGTCGGCAGCGGCAATCGCCGCGCCGATGTAGCTTTTGGCTTCTTGCACGGCATCTGTGAGCGCGAGTCCCCTGGCGATGCCAGCGGCAATCGCGGAAGACAATGTGCAGCCGGTGCCGTGCGTGTTGCGGCTCGGGTGGCGCGGCGCGGGCAGCCACTGCGTTGTGTGGCCGTCGGTGAGAAAATCATTGCTGTGCGCATCTTGCAGATGGCCGCCCTTGAGCAGCACGGCGCGCACCCCGCCTTGCAACAGCGCTTCGGCGGCACGCGGCATATCGTCGCGGTTGCGAATCGTGAGACCCGTCAGCACTTCCGCCTCGGGCAGATTGGGGGTGATGAGGGTTGCAAGCGGCAAAAGACGCTCACGCAGCGCGGCAATCGCTTCATCTTGCAAGAGTTTGTCGCCGCTTTTCGCGACCATTACCGGGTCAAGGACGATAGGCGTTTGTGCGTGGCCTTCAAGAAAAGCGGCAACGGCGGCAATGGTCGCGACATCGCCCAGCATCCCGATTTTCACCGCCTGCGGCGGAAGATCATCAAAAACGGCGGCGAGCTGCGCACGGATGATTTCGGGCGGAACCATGTGTACGGCCGTGACTTCGCGGGTGTTTTGCGCGGTGATCGCGGTGATGACGGAAGCGCCGTAGACGCCGAGGGCAGAGAAGGCCTTGAGATCGGCCTGGATACCGGCACCGCCGCCGGAATCGGAGCCTGCAATGGTGAGCGCGATGGGATGGGTCATGTTTGTCCTTGTGGTAGGGCGGAGAAACATGACGAAAAGCGCTTGTTCCCTCCGCCGGTATGAGCCGGATCAGGTTCCACGGGTAATTCTCAGCCGCCCAAGAGACTGTGAACAGGCTCTCGGGACGACACCCCGACAAGAAGCGCACAGATTAACGGCTTTTCATGAGGGAGTAAAGTTGCGGGCAGGGGTGGGGGTATGTGTTTATAAAATCATTAAAAATAGTCATTTTTTTACCATCATGAAGCGCTTCTCGCGGTAAAAAATAACCATAAAACGTTTAAAAATGAGAATTTATGGCGCGATTAAAGCGTTGCATTCGTGCGGATGGCAAGCGGTGGTGGGGCGGCGATGATACGCTGTATCAGTAAATAACCTGAGTTCGGGATAAGAGAATGATCATGCTTGAATGAATGAACTCTCAAAATTTTCTATGAAATGACAAACCATTCCTTTCTCGTCCTTCGGACGAGCTGGCAGAGCCAGTCGCCCCGCCTGCGGGGGAGGGACAGGGTGGGGGTGTTGAAAACGAAGT
>JAUNKJ010000072.1 GCA_030532785.1 Cardiobacteriaceae bacterium | reverse complement strand
CCCACCCTGTCCCTCCCCCGCAAGCAGGGGAGGGTAATAGTTTGTCATTTCATAGAAAATTTTGAGAAATCATTCAGAGACGACAGTACTCTTATCCCGACCTCAGGTTAGGTACGGTTAGCGCGCAGCGCGTAACCGTACATTTTGCATTCTTGCAAGATTTTCCCCCTCACCCCAACCTTTCTCGTCCTTCGGACGAGCTGGCGGAGCCAGTCGCCCCACAGGGGGAGGGGCTTTTAGCCCACCCAACAACCACAAGCCCATAAAAAAACGCCGGTTGTCCGGCGTTTTTTGTTTGTTCAGTGGATGGATGTGGCGAGGTCGTTGCGCGATTTTCCTCTCACCCCAACCCCAATCTCGCTTCGCAGCTCTTCGAGTTCCGCAAGCGGGAGAGGGGCTTGTTTGGCGAATTGCCCCTTTTCGTGCTTACGGCGCGGTGATGCTGAGACGTTGTGCTTTGTCGCGGGCGTGGTGTTCGGGCCGGTACATGTCTTCCACCTGGCAGCCGGGGGCGTGCCATTCGCCCACGCGCGCGGCTTTGATGGCGAAGGCGTGGCGGATGGTGGTGTCGTCGCCGTTGAGGCGGAAGGCGGCGATGTGGCGGTCGTCGCGGTTTTCCGCCATTTCCGGCACGGTGAGCTGCTGGTGCCATTCATTTTCTGCAAAGGCGGCGAGCGGGTCGTGTTCCGGGGTGGCGTTTTCGGCGAGGATGCCTGCGGGCAGCGGGCAGGTGAGGATGATGTCGCTGTTGCCGTGGTAGTTCCGGGTGAGTTCTACATGGATGAGGCGGTTTTCGTGCAGCGGCATGGTGGCAGGGTCGCGCGTGTCGCCGGCGAAGTTTTCGTGGCGCAGGGCGAGTGTCCAGCCTTGGCTGGTGCTGTCGTCAACGCCGGGGTAGTGCAGTTCGCTGATGGCGAGGTATTGCGGGGCGTTGTCCGGGTTTTCGAGGGTGATGCTGGCGGTGTTTGCGAGGGTTTGCCGCGCGGTGAGCGGTTGGCCGTCGAGGGTGAGGGCTTTTTCCGCTTTGGGGTGGAGGAGGGCTGCGCGCAGGAGCCAGCTTTGTGCCTGGGTGCTGAGGTAGCGTTTGTCGTGTTGGCCGATGCGCTGGATGAGGGTGTCTTGCCAGCCGTGGACGAGGGCTGCCTGGTCGGGCATGGCGCTTTGCCATTGGTGGAGGCGGACGAGGAGTTCGCCGTCTTGCGAGACGGTGCCGCTGTAGTGGTTGTCGGGGGCGGCGGCAAGGCTTGGGTCGATGCGTTTTATGAGGGCGGTGGCGCGTTCGCCGTCGCCGTAGGCGGCAAAGGCGAGGGCGAGGTTGAGGCTGGCGGGGGTGAGGGGGAGGGTTTGTGGCAGGCGTTCGCTGTGGTTGAGCAGCGCGCCGCGCAGGTCGATGCCGCTTCGTGCGAGGAGGAGGTGGGCGTAGGCGATGTCGTCGCTGTGGACGCTGCTGTCGCGGTGGTCGAGGACGGCGTTTTTCAGGTAGTTGAGCAGGCGCGCCTGCGGGCTGCTGCGGGCGTAGGGCGGTTCGCCGCCGTGGGCGAGGAGGGTTTCGCCGATGTAGGCGGAGAGCCAGAGGTCGTCGCGGCTGCCGCGCCAGAGTCCAAAGCCGCCGCTGCGTTGCTGGCGGTTCAGCAGGGTGTTGTACGGGTCGCGGAACTGTGCCTGTTTGTCGGCGTCATCGGGGAAGCGCTTGGCGTCTTCGCCGAGGATGACGAGGCGGCTGGTGAGTTGTTCGTTGCAGCTGTAGGGGTAGCGGCGCAGGTCTTCGCCGAGCGCTTCTGCCGACCATGGGAGATAGGCGGCGGGGGTGAGGATGCTGCGTGCGGCGAATTGGGCGGTTCGGCTTTCCCCGCCTTTGAGCATGTCGTAGCGGGTGGTGTAGTAGGGGAGGGTGGCGCTGCGGATGGTGAGGGTGCGTTCCAGCGGGTATTGGCGTTCGCCGCTGTCGATGTGGGCGCGCAGGGTCGCGTTGCCCGCTGTTTCCGCGCGGAAGGGGAGGATGAGGTTTTCCGCCTGTTGTGCGCCGAGGGTGAGCTGGCGCTCGGGTTGTTCGAGCTGGAGGTGGTCAGCGCTGAAGGCGACGCGGATGTGTTGTTCGCTGTCGGTGGTGTTGTGCAGGCGCAGGACGAATTCGCCACGGTCGTTGACGCTGAGGTAGGCGGGGGTGCGCAGTTCGGTGACGAGGGGGGCGCGCACGGTGAGGGTTTGTTCGAGGTGGCCAAAGCGCTTGTCCGCGTAGTTGGCGGCCATGACGCGCAGGCGGCCGTTGAAGCCCTGGGGGATGTCGAGGGTGACGCTGGCCTTGCCGTCTTGCAGGGCGATGGGGCCGGACCAGTAGCGGATGAAGTCGCGCATGTCGATGTCGGGGAGGTCGGCCAGCGCTGCGGAAAGCGCTTCTTCGCCGTCGCCCGCGCCGCTGCGCAGCGCTACGGCGTCGCCGCCGAGTTGGCGGATGACGCTGCCCCAGACGTCGAAGAGGGCGAGCGGCAGGCGTTTTTTGCCGAAGAAGGCGGCGAGCGGGTCGGCAAAGGTAGCGCGGCCGAGTTGGTAGAGGCCGTCGTCGATGATGGCGACGTTGACGAAGCCTTCGCCGCTGAAGGTGAGGGTAAACGGTTGGCCGGGTTCGATGTTTTCCGGGATGTCGGCATTGAGTGCGAGGCGGTGCGCGCTGCTGTCGGCGGCGAGCCATTCGAGGCCGACGGCGCGACGGTTGCGTGCGCCGCTCTGGTCGGCGTTGTAGCCGCTTGCCAAGAGCCACAGGCCGCTGTCCCAGCCGGATTGCCAGGTGAAGCGGATGTCGGCGCTGCCGTCCTTGAAGGTGACGGGCAGGGTGTCGAGGATGGCGTCGCTGGCGAGATGTACGCTGCCCGCGCCGTCAAACGGGGCGTAGAGGCGCAGGGTGACGGTGTCGCCGGCGCGGTAGGGCGGGTGGTCGTTCCGGGCAAAGCGGATGCGGTCGGGCGCGCTGCCGTTGCCTTGCGGGCGGTAGCCGAGGGCAAGACTCGCCGCGCTTTGCGCGTTTTGCCCACGGATGTCGAGGAGATAGGGGTCGTAATCGTTCAGCCATGGCAGGGCGATGGTGGCGGGGGCTTTGCCGTCGAGTGCGACTTTGCCGTTTTCCAGTTCGGCACGGGTGACGTTTTCGCGGATTTGCCATTGCTCGCCGCTGCGGTACCAGTAGTAGTGGTAGTCGAGGCGGTAGAGCGTCCAGTCGAGCGCACCGCTTTGCAGCGCGCCGCTGTCGTCGAGGAGTGCGGCCTGTACGTTGCGGCCTTCGGCTTTCAGTGCGGCATAGGGCGCGGCGCGGTGGATGCGCTCGTCGTGGCGCACGCTGAGCGGGCGGCCGCCTTCCGGGGTGAGGGTTGCGGAAAGGTGCAGGTTTTGCGGGCGGGTGGCGTGGCTTTCGGGGAGGTTGAGGGGGATGGCGCTTTCGCCCTGGGCGTTGGTGGCGGCAGGGGCGTCCGTGGGCGCAAGGGTTACGGCGGGGAGGTCTTCATCGTGGCGGCCGATTTGCCAGCCTTGCCAGTCGGGCAGGCCGAGGTCGGCAGCGGCGATGCGGTAAGCGCTTTCCACGCGGATGTTGGCGGCGGGCGCGCCGTAGAGCCAGTCGGCTTTGAGGGCGTAGCGGATGCTGTCGCCGAAGCGCGGCGGCGCGGGGCGGCTTACGCTGGCTTCCAACGTTTGCGGCAGGATGCTGTCAACGCGCACCGCTTCGCGACTGATGATCTCGCCATCGCGCCCGAGACGCAGGCTGACGTGCCAGTTGCCAAGCGCGGCATCGCCCGCGAAATCGTGGTCAAAGCGGTAGGCACCGCTGGCGTCGGGTTGCACGGCGCGGCTTTCCAGCACGATGCCGTCCGGGCGTTCCAAAGTCAGCCACAGCGGCGCGGCAAAGGGCGACAGGTCGCGGTTTTTCACCAGCCACAAAACGTGCATCGGCTCGCCGGGGCGGTAAACGCCGCGATCCACCCAGCTCCAGGTGCGCAGGCTGCCGAGGGCGGGGTCGCCCTGCAAACCTTTGTCTGCCAGATCAAAACCGCTGCCGTCGAGATCGAGCCAGGTCATGCCCTGCTCGCCCTCGGCGATGAGGTAGGCAGGCGCGTCGCCGTCCTTGCCGGTGATTTGCGCGCGGGTGAAATGCGCCATGCCCTTGGCGTCGCTTTTCACGCTGGCAATGCGCGCGCCGCTTTTCGCGTAAAGAGTAATGTCGATGTTTTTCAGGGTGTTGGTGTTTGCGAGATCGCGCGCTTCCACCCAGAGTCCTTCTTCGGTGCGGTAGGCGGAAAGCCCGGCGCTGGCGAGGGTGAAGGCCAGGGTTTGGCTGTCGTCATTGCGGTAGTAATCGTCAGCGGACGCGCCTTCTTCCTCCGCCCAGGCGTTCAGGAGATAGAAACCGTGCGGGTCAGCGGGCGTATCGCCGAGCATGTCGGCAAAGCGCACATGGCTGGCGTCAATCGCGTTGCGCCCGTTGTCGGCGACGGCAAAGCTGCCGGAGAAGACATTGCGCGCGCGCTCGCGCATCCAGTCATTGCTCTTGAAATCCGCCCAGTAGTTTTGCGGATCATGGAGCGCGCTGCGCAGCGTGTCATTGGCGAGCGCTTCGCGCGGGAAATGCCAGAGCTGCAAGCGCACCTTGCGCACATTGCTGCTTTCAAGCGCAATCTGCTGGTCGCCGGCAAGCGCCAGCACATGCCCCTGCACAGCAAAACGCAGCATCGGGTCGCGGTTGCCGGTGGCAATTTCGCGCGCGATCGGCGCTTCCAGCGTCATGTGGTTGTCGCTTTCTAGCGCGGCATCGATTTTTAGCTGATAAGTCTGCGCCCACTCGCCGAAAAAACACAGGCGATCATCGAGATAACGCAACGCCTCCGGGGGCGCGGGGGTGAGGGAAATCCGCGCCGCCCACTCCTGCATCGGCTGCGGGCGCACCGCGCGGTTGAACACGAGGCAAATATCGGGCTTGTCCTGATCGCGCTCCACATCAATATCGTCGAAAGCAAAACCGAAACGGCGGTAAAGCCAGTCGAGACGCCGCTGCTCGCCATCGGTCAGCGCCGCCTGCACTTCTTCCAGACGGGCGAAGACTTCAACCGCGCGCTCGGGGTGCTTGTCCAACTCGCGCTCGGCATCCTCGAGCATGAAGCTCAGGAAAGACTGGGCAAACGCGGCAGGCATCGCCGCCAACAACAGAAGAGAAAAGACATTTTTCATGATGCGACCCCGGCTGAAAATAACGCGCGGCAGTATAGCAATGTTGTTGGGAGGAAGTGTTGTTTTATAAAAAGTGTTTTTGTGGTGATTTTTTACCACGCATAAGCGCTTATAGTGAGAAATTTTTGCACAAAAAGCGCTTTGTGATGAGAAAAAATCTCACGATGCTTGTGCCAGCAGCCAGTCGCGGGGCTGGGTTGGCTGCAATCTCATGCTTTTCAGGGATTTTCAGTTTTTATCATGATGTCGTGAGATTCTCTTGCGTGGGTATTTTTCAGAAGTGTTATATTCGCCTTTCCTGATGGCAGGATGGTCAATTTTCTTATTTTTTGCAGCAATTTCCTTGGGATGAATTCGCCTGTTGTCAGTAGGGAGTATTGTGATGAAGAAGTATGTGATCGCGCTGGATCAGGGGACGACGTCTTCGCGTGCCATGGTTTTCAATCGCGAGGGGGATATTGTCAATGTGGCGCAGAAGGATTTTACCCAGCATTTTCCCGAGCCGGGCTGGGTGGAACACAATCCCGAGGCGATTTGGAGTACGCAGTTGTCGGTGATGAGCGAGGCGCTGGCCAAGGCGCGGGTGCGCGAGGATGAGATTGCCGCGATCGGCATTACCAATCAGCGCGAGACGACGATGATTTGGGCGCGCGACAGCGGCGAGCCGATTGCGCGCGCGATTGTCTGGCAGGACCGGCGCACGGCGCGTTTTTGCGATTCGCTGAAGGCAACCCACAGCGAGATGATTCGCGATAAGACGGGGCTGATGATTGATGCCTATTTTTCCGCAAGTAAGATCAAATGGTTGCTGGATAATGTCGCGGGTGCGCGCGAGAGGGCCGAGCGCGGTGAGCTGGCATTTGGCACGGTGGACAGCTGGCTGGTGTGGCGTTTGACGGAGGGACGGGTGCATGTGACCGATCCGTCCAACGCGAGCCGCACGATGCTGTTCAATATTCACACGATGCAGTGGGACGACGAGTTGCTGGCGCTGTTTGAGGTGCCGCGGTCGCTGTTGCCGGAAGTGAAATCGTCGAGCGAGATTTATGGTTATGTGGATGGCCGTTACATTCAGGGCGGTCAGGTACCGATTGCCGGGATTGCCGGGGATCAGCAGGCGGCGCTGTTCGGGCAGATGTGTACAGAGAAGGGCATGGTGAAGAACACTTATGGCACCGGCTGTTTTCTCCTGATGAATACCGGGTGCGAGGTGGTGAAATCGCAGAACAATTTGCTGTCGACAGTGGCGTGGCAGATTGGCGGTGAGACGACTTATGCGCTCGAAGGCGGTGTGTTCGTCGGCGGTGCGGCGATCCAGTGGGTGCGCGATGGTTTGCGCGCGATTCGCACTGCCGATGCCATCAATTCGCTGGCGGCGACGGTTGCCGACAATGGCGGGGTGTATTTCGTGCCGTGTCTTGCGGGCATGGGCGCGCCCTATTGGGATCAGTACGCCCGCGGCACGATTATCGGCATCACGCGCGGTACGACGGATGCGCACATTGCCCGCGCCACCCTGGAGGGCATTGCCTTGCAGGTGGTGGATATTGTCGAGGCGATGGAGAAGGATGTGGGCACGGCGACGCGCGAGTTCCGCGTCGATGGCGGCGCGAGCGCCAGTGATTTGCTGATGCAGATTCAGGCGGATATGTTCCAGTTCGACATTGTGCGCCCCAGGGTGCTGGAGACGACGGCGCTGGGCGCGGCTTATCTTGCCGGGCTGGCGGTGGGGTTCTGGAAGGATACCGACGAGATTGCCGCGCAATGGCAGCCGGAACGCGTGTTCCATCCGCAAATGGCGGCGGAGAAGGTTGCGCATATCCGCAAGTATTGGCTTAAGGCGGTGAAGGCCGCGCAACACTGGATAGAGGCGTAAGAGCCTGTTCATATAGCGGGGCTGTGTTGACAACCGCTACACGCCGCCTTATGGTTTTGTGTATCGATTGTCCGCACAAACGGAGGAAAAACCATGCGCGATGCTGCCATCAACTTGCGTGCCCTGCCCGAACAGCGTGAGCTGATTGATTATGCTGCCAGTCTGCTCGGCAAGAACCGTTCAGATTTCATGCTGGAGGCGGCCTGCGAACGGGCGCAGGCCGTGTTGCTCGATCAGGTCTTTTTTGCGCTGGATGCCGATAAATTTCAGGAATTTACCGCGCTGCTCGATGCGCCGTCCGCAGCGAATCCCGGTTTGCAACGGTTGCTGGCGGTCACGCCGCCGTGGGCGCGCGAAGGCAAATGAGCATACGTTTGGGCGCGCCGCAACCGCTCGCGGCGGCGCATATGCTTGACGGCTTTGCCTGCGGCGAGGCCAGTCTGGATGAATGGCTCAAGCGACGCGCGTGGGCCAATCAATTGAGCGGTGCGAGCCGCACTTTTGTGGTCGCCGGGGATGATGGACGGGTGTATGGCTACTATGCGATGGCTGCCGGTGCGGTGGCACATGTGGCGGCAACCGGCAGCGTGCGCCGCAATATGCCGGATTCCGTGCCGGTGATGGTACTGGCCCGTCTTGCCGTGGATCAGCGTTGCCAGGGGCGGGCGCTGGGCGCGGCGCTGTTACAGGATGCGTTGCGGCGAACGCTTGCCGTGGCGGAACATGCCGGGGTGCGCGCGCTTCTGGTGCATGCTTTGCACGAGCGCGGCAAGGCATTTTATGAACACCATGGCTTTCAGGCCTCGCCGCTGCATCCGCTGACGTTGATGCTGCGCTTGGACAGTCTGAGATGATATTTTATAGATGGCGATAAAATCGTGATTTTTTACCAGCATGAAGCGCTTATCGTGAGAAATCTTCTCATCATAAGCGCTTTTTGGTGAGAAAAAACTCACTGTCATCACATGCCTTCCAGCAAACGGGCGATGGTGGCCGCGTCGGGCAGTTCGCTTTGCAGGGTTTGCGGCAGGGTGCGGGTGATGTGGTAAGTGGCGACGCCAATCGGTTGGCGCGCATCGCGCAGGGCGTATTCGACAATGGTGCGGCTTTTTTCCTTGCACAGAATGATGCCGATGGAAGGATTCTCGTCGCTTTGCCGCACTTGTGCGTCGAGGGCGGCGAGGTAGAACTGCATTTTGCCGACGTATTCGGGGGCGAATTCGCCGATTTTCAGCTCAACGGCGACCAGGGCGCGTTCCAGTTCGCGCTCGCTGTGCGTTTCGCCCAAGGCGAGAAAATCGAAGATGTATTCGTCGCGCACGGCAAGCGCTGCCTGGGGATGCAGCATCGGCGGCAGGGTTTCTGCGAAATTGTTTTGCCCGAGCAGGGATTTTTCATAGCTCTGGTTGTCGATCTGATGCGCCAGCACGTTTTTCGACCAGCCGTGGCGGCGGGTCATGCGCAGGTAAAACTCGCGTTGCTGCGGGTCTTTGCAGCGTGAAAAACTGAGCAGGTTGTGCGCCCAGCCAATTTCTCCAACCAGTGGTTGGAGTTTTGGCAAATCGCTGTATTCCTGAAAGAACTGGCGCATGTACCACAAATTCTGCGTGGAAAAGCCGCGCATGCCGGGAAATGCCGCGCGCAAATCCGCAGAAAGCTGCGCCACCACCGCCTTGCCCCAGCCTTCGCGCTGCTGGCGCTCGACGATCATGCGCCCGATGTCCCAGTACAGCCCGACCAGTTCTTGGTTGACGGCGCGCAATGCGGCATATTGCGCGGCGTGGATGCGTGCCTTGATGGCGGAGAGCAGCGCTGGGTAGTGGTGGTCATCGTGGGTAGAGAGGTCTTTCGTCATGTTTTTTCTTTTGTTGTGAAGGATTCGGCAAGCATAGTCTGCTTTGCGGTGGCAAGGGAAGATTACGTCTTTTGGGGAAAGTGATTCCCGGGAATGTCAAAAAATAGTGTTTTTTTGCCACCATGAAGCGCTTTGTGTGATAAGTTTTCTCTGAAAATACAATTTTATTGAGAAATTTTATCGTGTTGCAAGTGACGCTTTGCCCCTTCCAGGATTGCTTGCCGTGCATGCACTTTTATATGATGCCATCAATGCCAGCCATGCGGGAGAAACCAACCATGCCATCCATCACCATTCGCAATGTGCCGGACGAGGTGCATCGTGCCATTCGGGCGCGTGCTGCCCGCCATGGGCGCAGCACCGAAGCGGAAATCCGCGACATTCTCGAACAGGCGGCAAGACCCGAGGGGCGCTTGAAGCTGGGCTCGCTGCTGGCAGCGATTGCGCGTGATGCGGGCGGGTTGAGCGAGGCCGAAGCGGCGCGTTTTCATCAGTTGCGTGACAAAACGCCGGCTGAAGCGGTGGGGTTTGAATGATTATTCTCGACACCAATGTGATTTCCGAGCTGTGGAAAGCCGCGCCCGATGCCCATGTGCTGGCGTGGCTGGATGCGCAGATGGTGGAAACCCTGTATTTGTCGGCGATTACCGTAGCCGAGCTGCGTTTTGGTCTGGCGGTGATGCCGTCCGGCAAGCGGCGCGAGATGTATCAGGATCGTTTGGCGCGGGAAGTGCTGCCCGCATTCACGGGACGCATTCTGCCCTTCGATCTGGAAGCGTCGCAGGCCTATGCCGGGTTGATGGCGCAGGCCAAAACGGCAGGCAAGGCCATTGGCCGGGCAGATGGCTATATCGCTGCCATCGCCGTTGCCCGTGGCATGATGGTCGCGACGCGCGACACCACGCCCTTTGAGACGGCCGGTGTGAATGTTATCAATCCGTGGTCTGTGGAATGATTTTTTACCACCATTAAGCGCTCATGATGAGAAATTTTCTTGAATTAAACACTTTTTGTGAGAAAAAATCTCATGCATTTTGTGCCGCGCGCTGCGCATTGCCCCATTCGCACATCGCGTTCAATACCGGAATCAGCGATTGTCCGCTGTCGGAGAGGCGGTATTCCACTTTGGGCGGAATTTGCGGATATTCAGTGCGGATAATCAGGCCGTCGCGTTCCAGTTCTTTCAAGGTACTGGAAAGCGTTTTGTAGGAAATACCGCCAATCAGGCGCTGCAAGCCATTGAAGCGCACCACGCCTTCGCGGTACAGCCAGTACAGAATCACCATTTTGTATTTGCCACCAATCAGCGACAGGGTATAGCCCACGCCGCTGTCTTCGATGCTGCTCATTTGGGCATGGTGGCCGTTGCTGCCGCAGGGGATTTGGATCATCACGCTTTCCTCCGGGTAAGTATGCAACGCCGGGGTGCGTACTTGGCGTTGCGGTCGCGCGATTATAGGATGCGGCGTTTTCCCGACCAACATTTGGAGTGTGTATGACGCTTGACCCTGAACTCACCGCCGCTATTCCCCGCCGCCATTTCTGCATCGCCGCCGAAAAAGGAGATTGCCATGACTGGATTCCCCAGGGCGGGCATTTGCTCGCTTCAGACGGCTTTACCCGGTTGCCGCAGGCCTTGCAGGCGGTGATGGCGGTTTTGTCAGGCGACGCATTTTGATCGGAGAAACCATATGCCGCAAACCCTGATTATCGCTGCCCATCCGGATATATCCCGATCCGTGGTCAACCGGCGCTGGC
>JAUNKJ010000071.1 GCA_030532785.1 Cardiobacteriaceae bacterium | reverse complement strand
GCGGGGGAGGGACAGGGTGGGGGTGTTGAAAACGAAGTTTTCATTCCATAGCCATCAAAAATGCTGCGCATTTTACACCCCCATCCTAACCTTCCCCCGCAAGCGGGGGAAGGAACTGATTGGAGAACAACGCTATATCAGTGGATATATCCACTTTCCCTTATTTTTAGGGTAAGTATGGATATTTATGGTATCGCGCAGTGATTGTAGGGACGTAGCAGGCTACGTCCCTACAATCATCGTTATACGATCATTTTTCATCAAAAAATAACGTCTTTTTACCGCGATAAGCGCTTTGTCATGGTAAAAAATCACCATTTCAACGCAAAAACTGCAAAGGAAATAGCATGAAAATCCTGGTATCCGTGGACATCGAGGGCGTTGCCGGCGTCGTGCATCCCGCGCAGACCCGCCCCGGCAACGGCGAATACGAACGCGCGCGGCGCTTTATGGCGGCGGAAGCCAATGCCGCCGTGGCAGGCGCGTTGGCCGCCGGTGCGCACACGGTGTGGGTGGCTGACGCCCACGGCGGATTCCGCAATCTCGCCGCTGACGACATCGACCCGCGCGCCATCCTCGTGAGCGGCAAGCCGCGCGCCGACGGTATGCTCGCGAGCGTCATCGACGCCGCCGACGCCCTCATCCTCATCGGCTACCACAGCCGCGCGGGCGGGCAGGGCGTCCTCGCCCACACCATCAACGGCTTCGCCTTTGCCGACATCGCCGTGAACGGCATCTCCCTCGGCGAGGCCGCGCTCTACGGCCTCCTCGCGGGCGAATGCGGCGTACCGCTGATTTTCGCGAGCGGCGACCAGCATTTCATCGCCGAAAACCGCGATTTTTTCCCCGGGGCGCAATGGTGGCAAAGCAAAACCGCGCTCGGCGATTACGCCGCCGCCAGCCCCGCGCCAGAAGCATCCGCTGCGGCGATTGAAGCCGGCGTGATGGACGCGGTGCGCGCCGTGATGCTGCGCCGACCCGCGCCATTCACCATGCCCGCGCCCTACCGCTGCACGGTACGCGCACAAACCCCCGCGCTCGCCGACCTCTTCGCCCTGCTGCCGGACACGGAACGCCTCGACGGCACCACCGTCGCCTTCGTCCAACCGACCATGCGCCGCGTGATTGCCGTACTCAACCTCTTCTCTGCCGCGTCCGCGGCATTGCGGGGCTGACATGGGCAAAGCACTCATCGCCATCCACGGCGGCGCGGGCGCGATTGGCCAACACGATGCGGCCAGTGAACAGCAATACCGCGACGCGCTCGCGCGCATCGTCCGCGCCGGGGCGGCAATCCTGGCGCAGGGCGGACGCGCCGTGGACGCCGTGACGCTCGCCGTGCAACTGCTCGAAGACGAAGCGCTCTTCAACGCCGGACGCGGTGCCGTCCTCACCGCCGAAGGCAAACACGAACTCGACGCCGCCATCATGGACGGCGCAACCCTTGCCTGCGGCGCAGTCGCGGGCGTGCAGCGCGTGAAAAACCCGGTACTGGCCGCGCGCGCCGTGATGGAAAAAAGCGCCCACGTCTTCCTCATCGGCGCGGGCGCGGAAACCTTTGCCGCCGCACAAGGGCTGGACATGGTCGACAACGGCTGGTTTACCACGGAAAAACGCCGCGCCCAATGGCTTGCCACGCGCGGCGCAGGCGTCATGCTCGACCACGACGCGCCGCTCGACGAACGCCACAAAATGGGCACGGTGGGCGCGGTTGTCCGCGATTGCCACGGCCACCTCGCCGCCGCCACCTCCACCGGCGGCATGAGCCACAAAATGCCGGGGCGCGTCGGTGATTCGCCCGTCATCGGCGCGGGCTGCTACGCCGATGACCAGAGCTGTGCCATCTCCTGCACCGGCCACGGCGAACACTTTATCCGCACCCTCGCCGCCCACGAAGTCGCGGCGATGATGCGCCACGGCGGATTGTCGCTCGCAGCCGCCTGCCAGCGCGTGGTGCATGAAACGTTGCCCGCCATCGGCGGCGACGGCGGCATGATCGCCATCGACCACGCGGGCAACATCGCCCTGCCGTTCAACACCGCCGGGATGTACCGCGCCTGCGTGTATGCCGACGGCAGGGTGGAAACGGGAATATATAAAAATTCATGAAAACGGTAAAAATAGTTGTTTTTTACCATGATGAAGCGCTTGTTGTGACTGGAACAGCTCGCGAAGCGAGAGAAATTTTTGCACGATAAGCGCTTAATGGTGAGAAAATTTCTCATGCTGTAGGGTGGGCTTCAGCCCACCATCAACGTAGGTACGGTTAGCCCGAAGGGCGTAACCGTACAAAGTGAATCCTCATGAAATCTGTACGGTTACGGCGCTTTGCGCCTAACCGTACCTACCATCGCTGCGCGACGGTGGGTTGAAGCCCACCCTACGGCGACGGGGTTTTTATGATGTTGTTTGCGCTGCCCACAACGCGCGGCTGTGCGCATGTTCTGGCGCGAGGTACCATGTGCCACGGTGGCGGTCGGGGTGGTTACTCAAATATTGCTGGTAGCGCGGGCGCGGGATGTTGCGCGCGCCGAGGCGGTGCAGGTGTTCGGTGAGGAATTGGGTGTCGATGAGGGTGATGCCGAGGTTTTGCAGGTGGCGGGCAAGCACTGCCAAGGCGAGGGTGGAGGCGCTCGCGCGCGCGGAGAACATGGATTCGGCGCAGAAGATGTGTTCGAGGGCAACGCCGTAGACGCCGCCTGCGAGGGCGTCGCCTGCCCATACTTCGATGCTGTGGGCGCGGCCTTGGGCGTGCAGGGCGCTGTAGGCGGCGATCATGTGTTCGTCGAGCCAGCTGTCTTCGCGGCGGCAGGCGCGGATGACGCGGGCAAAGGCGGCGTCGGCGCTGAAGCGGTAATTTTCGCGGCGCGCGAGTTTTTTCAAGGAACGGCTGGCGTGAAAGTCGGCGACGGGGAGGATGGCGCGCAGCGGCGGCGCCCACCACAGGATGTCTTCCCCGGGGTTGTACCACGGGAAGATGCCGTGGGCGTGGGCGGCGAAGACGCGTTCGGGGGCGAGGTCGCCGCCGATGGCGAGCAGGCCGTCTTCATTGGCGGCTTCTACGGGCGGGAAGCGGTAGGGGTTGCTCATATTCGTTTGAAGATGAGGGAGGTGTTGACGCCGCCGAAGGCGAAGTTGTTGTTCATGACGTGTTCGCTTTGGATGCGGCGGCCTTCGCCTTGGATGTAGTCCAGTTCGCCGCAGCGCGGATCGATGTCGCGGAGGTTGGCGGTGGGCGCGAACCATTCGTCGCGCAGCATTTCGATGGCGAACCATGATTCGAGGGCGCCACATGCGCCAAGGGTGTGTCCCAAATAGCTTTTTTGCGAGCTGATGGGAATGGTGCCGAAGAGGGCGGCGGTGGCCTGGGTTTCGGCGATGTCGCCCTGTTCGGTGGCGGTGCCGTGGCCGCTGACGTAGCCGATGGCGGAGGGGGGGAGCGCGGCGTCTTCGAGCGCAAGCGCCATGCAGCGCTGCATGGTGGCACTTTGCGGGCGGGTGATGTGGCTGCCGTCGCCGTTTGCGCCGTAACCGACGATTTCCGCGTGGATTTTCGCGCCGCGTGCCACGGCGTGGTCGTAGTCTTCGAGTACCATCATCCCTGCGCCTTCGCCGATGACGAGGCCGTCGCGCGCGATGTCGTAGGGGCGCGGGGTGTTTTCCGGGGCGTGGTTCAGGCGGCTGGCGGCATACAGGGAATCGAAAACAAAGACTTCGGAGATGCAGAGTTGCTCGGCACCGCCTGCGAGCATGAGGGGGATGCGGCCGTATTTGATGGCTTCGTAGGCGTAACCAATCGCCTGGCTGCCGGAGGTGCAGGCGCTCGATGTGGGAATGACGCGCCCGGTGAGGCCAAAGAAGATGGCGATGTTGGCGGCGACGGTGTGCGGCATCATGCGTACATAAGTATTGGCGTTGAAGGCGCTTTTTTCGCCAGCGATGAGGAGGCCGAGGTCGAGGACGTCGCGGGTGCTGCCGATCGAGGAACCGGCGGCGACGCCCATGCGGCCGTCGCGGATGGTGGGGTCGTCGAGCAGACCGGCGTCGTGCAGCGCCTGTTCGGCGGCGTCCACGGCGTATTGCGCGACGGGCCCCATGCTGCGCAATTGTTTGCGGCTCCAGTGCGCGGGCGGGGCGTAATCGGGGAGGGGCGCGGCAAGTTTGGCTTCAAGGTCAGGGTATTGCGACCAGTCGGGCATGGCGCGGGTGGCGTTTTTTCCTTGGGCGAAGCGGCTGCGCACGCTTTGCCAGTCGCGGCCAAAGGCGCAGAGGTTGCCAAAGCCGGTGATCACCACGCGTTTCATCAGCAAAGCCCTCCGTTGACGGCGATGACCTGGCGGGTGATGTAGGCGGCGTTTTCGTGCATCAAAAAGCGCACGGCGTGCGCGACTTCTTCGGGGCTGCCCATGCGCGCGGCGGGGATGGCTTTTACGATTTCATCGACGGGGACGTTGTCGTCGATGATGTCGGTGTCAATCAGGCCGGGGGCGACGCAGTTGACGGTGATTTTGCGTTTGCCGAGTTCGATGGCAAGCGCTTTCGCAGCGCCGATGAGGCCTGCCTTGGAGGCGCTGTAGTTGACTTGGCCGCGATTGCCGATGAGGCCGGAAACCGAGGCCATGCACACGATGCGCCCCGGCGCGCGGCGGCGGATCATCGGCATGATCACGGGGTGCAGCACGTTGTAAAAGCCGCCGAGGTTGGCGTTGAGGACGCCGTCCCAATCGTCGTCGCTGAGCGCGGGAAAGGCGTTGTCGCGGGTCAGTCCCGCGTTCAGCACCACGCCGTAGTACGCGCCATGCGCGGCGATGTCGGCTTCGAGCGTTTCGCGGGCGCGGGCGCGGTCGGCCACATCGAATTGCAGCACCCGCGCCGCGCGTCCGAGCTTGCGCACGTCTTCAGCGACCTGCTCCGCTTCGGCGAGACGGCTTCTGCCATGAACGACGATGTCGTAGCCGTCTGCGGCGAGCGCGAGGGCAATGGCACGGCCAATGCCGCGCGAGGAGCCGGTGATGAGAATGGTCTGGGTCATTTTTCACCTTTTGCTTTGGTACTCGATAAAACTCGAAAATGTGCATTAAATCAACCCCTCTCCCTACGGGACTCGTCAGAGCTCGCGAAGCGAGATTGGGGCAGGGGTGAGGGGTAAAACAAACATCTCGCATCAATTCTAAAATCCGAAAAAGTTGTTTGTTTGCTGCCCTCTCCCCAACCCCTCCCCCACAGGGGGAGGGGCTTTTTGACCGTGCTTTCAATTATATGAAAAGTTGTTTTTTATGCTCACATTGCTTGAAAATAGTGATTTTTTACCATGATGAAGCGCTTGTTGCGAGAAATTTTCTCGCTATAAGCGCTTTGTGATGAGAAAATTTCTCATTTTGTTTGAGCCATCGATGCGGGGGGATGGTGGGCTGAAGCCCACCCTACGGTATCGGTGGTCAGTGTTCGCCCTGTTTGCTGATGAAGCGCTTGATTTCTTCGGCGAAGGCGGCGGCGCGCCAGGTGTTGCTGCCGGTGATGTGGCTGGCGTTGGGGATGATCCACAGGCCACTGTCGGGGATGGCGTGGTACATGGCGATGGCGTCTTCGAGCGGGGCGACGGGGTCGCGGTCGCCGGTGATGATGAGGACGGGTTGTTTGATTTGGGTGAGGGTTTCGAGGGCGTAGCCGTGTTGGCTGGTTTTGGGGTCGAGGGATTCGCTGACGCGGGCGATGACGCGCTTCCAGGCGTCGGCGCCGCCTTGCGGTTCGTGGAGTTTGGAGAGCCAGCGGTGCAGGCCGTATTGCTCCCAGTAGGCGGGGTCGGCCATGGCGAGGGTTTGCGCGTAGGTGCTGACGTTTTTGCGGTGCACCATGCGGTAGAGGACGGCGGTTTTCACGCGTTCGGGGTGGTGGACGAGGAGCCAGAGGGTGACGGCACCGCCCATGGAGGAGCCGCAGATGTGGGTTTGTTCGATGCCGAGGCTGTCGAGAAGGGCGAGGACGGCGTTGCCCATTTTGTCGATGGTGAGCTGGTCGTCGGGCAGCGGCGAGCGGCCGTGGCCGGGGAGGTCGGGGACGATGACGTGGAAGCGTTTTTCGAGGATGGGGATTTGCGGCGTCCATTCTTCGCCGGCCATGCCGCCGCTGTGGAGGAGGAGGAGGGGTTGGCCCTGGCCGTGGGTTTGGTAGTGCATGGGGGTCCTTGATGTTGGGGTAGGGAGGGAATGGGTTGTTTTGGTTTTTTGTTATTTTTCGGGATTGCGCTTTACGGCTGCGTGGTCGGTTCCAAAACAGGAACACGTTCTTTGCTTCGCCAGAGAATGCGATTGTAGGTACGGTTAGGCGCGAAGCGCCGTAACCGTACATAACCAACCTGCACAATCGCTGCGCGATTTCCCCCTCTCCCCAACCCCTCCCCCTCAAGGGGGAGGGGCTTTGCTTGGGCACTTCGTTGCGAGATGGGTGCGTTTTTCCGGTTGGCGGCTTGGGTGTTCGGGGCGGGCATGGTTATGTGTCGAATTTGTTGCGCAGGTAGTTGAAGAGCCAGGAGCGCGGGCGTTCTTTGCCGTGGGCGGCGTAGTAGAGTTCGCCTTCGTCGTGGCAGGCGTAGCGCAGGCGGCGTTCGACTTCGGGTTTGTGGTAGACGATGAGGATGGCGTCGTTTTTTTGCAGGGTGGTGGCGAGGTTGGGCAAGAGGATTTCCTGTTTGCCGCGTTGCAGGTAGAGGGGCAGGGCGTCGGCGAGGGTGTCGGGTTCGCCGGGGCGCATCCACATGTGTTGCAGGCGCAGCAGGTTGCCGGAGGCGAGTTCCTGGATGATGGCGGGCGCGTGTTTGTCGTTGATGCGCAGGATGTAGTGGCGCGGGCTGTGTTCGCCGGCGAGCGCTTCGATGCGGGCGAGCAGGGCTTTGGCGAAGGGTTCGTCCTGGTGGCGGAGCAGGGTGATGAAGCGCGAGAGCAGCGGGCGGGCGATGCGCGGGAAGATTTGCGTGGCGATGAGTTCGGCTTCGGCCATGACGCGGTCAAATCCGGCGAGGTCGAAGAGTTTTTCGTTGCTGCTGCGGTTTTGTTTGCCGATGACGAAGAGGGAGGGGTGCATGGCTTTGGCGGTCATGGCGATGGAGAGGTTGTCGGAGTCGGAGTTTTCGGCGGCGACGATGGCTTGCGCACGGCCGATGTCGGCAGCGCGCAGGGTGACGGCTTCGCTGCCCACACCGCGCAGGAAACCGGGGGCGTCGGGGGCGTTGGGGTCGACGATGAGGCTGTCGACGCCTTCGTATTCGAGGAAGCGTTTCAGGGTTTTGCCAAGCGAGTCGTAGCCGCAGATGATCCAGCGGCCGCCGGGCGGTTGCAGGGGGATTTCCCGGGCTTCGCCGGGTTCGGTGTAGAGGCGGTTCAAAAGCGCTGCGATGGCGGGGCGGCGCAGGCCGATGGTGAGGCGTTCGGCGAAGATGCGGTTGGTGTTGATGATGGTGTCGACGTCGAGGGATTGCGCGTTGTTGCTGCCGCGCCGGGTGTAGGTGCGGCAGATGATTTGGAAGTTGGGGTGGTTGGAGGAGAGGAGTTTGGCGGCAAGGGCGACTTTGATGTTGACGTCTTCGCGGTCGGTGATGGCGACGACGGCGCGGCAGTGCGGGGAGCGGATGCCGGCACGGGTGAGGAGTTCGACGTCGGAGGCGTCGCCGGTAATCGCGAAGACGCTGTGCAGCGAGGCGTCGAGCGCCATGCGGTTGATGTTGGACGGGTCTTTGTCGATGACGACGCAGTGGAAATTGGCATCGGTCAGGCGCTTGACCAGACGCTTGCCCGCTTCGCCGAAGCCGCAGACGATGACGAAGCGCGAGTCGAGCCGCCCGACTTTCTGGGCGAAGCGCATGTCGGCAAGCGCGTGCTGGAAAGTGGCGTCTTGCATCAGGGCGATGAGTTTACCGATGGCGTAGAACCATGACGGCACGGTGTAGTAAATGCTGAAGGCGACCCACATGCGCTGCGCTTCGGAAAAGGCGAAGGGGACTTCGCCGTAGCCGATGGTGGTGGCGGTGTAGCTCACCCAGTAGAACGCCTGGAAGATCGTCATTTTCGCCGGTTGTCCTTCATCGTTTACCCCCGGCATCATGATCATGCCGAAGATGGCGACGGCGTAGGCGGCGAGCAGCACCAGCGCCGGGGTGCGTACCTGGCGGAAAATCAGGTAGACGATTTCGTTCACGGGTTATCGCCTGAGGGTGGCCGCTTCGATGACAACGAGGACGACGGAGACGAGGTTTGCAACCAGCGCCCCCATGCTGAGGGAGACGATGGTAACGATTTGCGCGCTGCCCACCGTGGTCGCGAAAGTCCAGAGCATGATGGCGGCGAAGAGCTGGACGTCGGCGACGAGGCTGGTGGCGAGCAGCAGGGCGCCCATGTAGGAGCGGTCGCCGAATTTGAGGATGGTGCAGACGAGGCTGACCACAAAGGCGAGGAAAAGCTCGATTTTGTCGTGATGAATGGGGTTGTCGATGTCGCCGTAGACAAAGCCGACGTTCAGCGTCAGCGCCAGCAACACGAAAAAGCGGAACCACACGCGTTCGCTGCTCATGAACTTTTCTCCATCAGTCCGAAAAGGCGGACATTATATGGGCATCGGGTTGGGAGGGGTAGTGTGGGGGATTGGGGGTAAGTCCATGCGGTATCGCGAAGGGATTGCAGGTACGGTTAGCGCAAGGGGCTGTTGACAATTCAGAATCTGATGAAATGAACTTCAAATAAAGCAGAGACCTAAAGCCCCTCTCCCGTGGGAGAGGGGTTGGGGTGAGGGCAGAAACAAGGCTTTCCACATCTTTTATAGCCTTTAATGTTTCAATACATTTTTAAGCCTTGTAAATTCCCTCCACGAAATGTCAACAGCCCCAAAGCGCGTAACCGTACATTTTTCATGTTGGCAATCGCTACGCGATTTCCCCTCTCCCCACCCCCTCCCCCGTGGGGGGAGGGGCTTTTCTGTGCGCTGTCGTAGGATGGACGTGGGTGCCGGGGATTACGCTCGTTCTATAGTTGGCATGAGAAATTTTCTCATGATTAAGCGCTTTTTGTGGGAAAATTTCTCACAATAAGCGCTTTAATGTGGTAAAAAACCACTATTTTGGATTGTTTTTTGTTATTTGTTGTTCTTCCGGCGGGTCATCGTGCAGGGGGATCATTGCCGGGCTGTCCATGTCGTCGAACTGGCGGCTTTTGATCGCCCAGCGGAAGGCGAGGATGGCGATGACGACGATGATGAGGGAGATGGGGATGAGAAGGTAGAGGATGTCCATGGGCGATGAGGGAATGGCGGGGCGGGCATCATATAGTGGAATCATCAAAAAAGCAGGGCGTAGGTACGGTTAGGCGCGTAGCGCCGTAACCGTACAACAATGATTTGCGGATGTACGGTTACGCGCCGTTGGCGCTAACCGTACCTACATGAACTGCTTGCGGGAGTCGAAGAGCTGCAGAGGAGATTGGGACAGGGGGAGGGGAAAATATCAACCCACCTCAAATCGCTGAAGAATTGTTTGTTTACTGCCCTCACCCCAACCCCAATCTCGCTGCGCGAGCTCTTCGAGTCCCACGGGAGAGGGGCTTTAGTTCATTGCATAAGAATCTGCATTGCACGTCCTGCGTTTGCTACGCCTTTTTCAGTTTGGCCTGTTCGAGGCTCCAGTATTCCATTTCAAAGAGGCGGTCTTCGCGGATGGGGGTGTAGCGCCCGAGGGTTTCGGCGGCGAGGATGACTTTGGCGGTTTGCGCGGCGAGGTCGGCGACGATGCCCGCTTCTTTGGCGGTTTTGCCGAGGCCGATGGCGGCTTTGCCGCGCACGAGGACGAGGCGCGGCCACGGGTCGAGCATGATTTTTTCTTCTGTTTGATTGGGGGCGTGGCGCGCGAAGTAGGCGCGGTAGCGTTCGATGTAGTCGGCGAGTTTTTTGCGCAGGGTGTCGTCGTTGTCGTGTTCGTCGATGACGAGCGGCCACGGTTTGGTGCGGATGACGTGGTCGGGGGTGATGGTGCCGCGTTGGCTTAGTTCATCGAGGGTGTCGAGGGCGGTGTAGGCGCGGAGGTAGTCGTCGCAGCGCGGGTCGAGGACGAGGCTGTCGGCAAAGGGGGAGTCGCCTTCGCGGAGTATTTGCCCGAGGCGGCCGGGGAGGTCGGCGGGGAGTTTGACGGGGTCGGGTTCGACGTGTTCGATGCTGATGCCGTACTTCTCAAGGTAGGCTTCTGCGGCGCTGACGAAGGCGATCATGCGTTCGTAGGCGGTTTTGCCGTCGGCGGCGAAGGTGAAGAGGCCGTGGTTTTCGAGGAAGAGGCCGTGGCAGTCGGGGTGTTGGTCGTAGAGGTCGGCGGCGGCGATGGAGAGGTCGTAGCCGGGCATGACGTAGGGCAGCCAGGCGACTTGGTCGCCGTAGATTTCTTGGCAGAGTTCGCGGCTGTTGGGCTGGTTGGCAAGCACGAGGATGGCGCTGGCGTGGCTGTGGTCGACGAAGGTGTGCGGGATGTAGGCGTGCAAGAGCGCTTCGACGGAGGGGTTGGGGGCGGCGGGGTCGATGAGGTTGTCGCGCAGGAGTTTGACCATTTCCGGGTCGCTCAATTTTTTGCCGTGGCGCGCGGCGAGCAGCGGCGCGAGTTGGACGGCGGGCAGTCCCGGCGATTCGATGTCGCCCAAATCCCAGCCGCTGCCTTTGATGTGGATGATGTCGCCGATTTTGACGGAGGTGTTGCCGCCACCGTGGAGGACGAGGTCGGGGTCGCGGCCGATGAGGCGCGAGGTGTAGACGCGTTCGCCGAGGAGGGCGGGTTCACCGGCGGCAAGCGCCTGGTCGCGG
>JAUNKJ010000070.1 GCA_030532785.1 Cardiobacteriaceae bacterium | reverse complement strand
GGCGGCATCGGCCTGCGCGGCCCCGGCGAAACCCAGCTCGAAACCGACCGCCGCCTTTTGGGCGCGCGCATCAGCCAATTGAAACGGCGGCTTGCCAAAGTGCACCGCCAGCGCGAAGAAAACCGCAAGGCACGCGCGCGGCGTGACATGCCGATGGCCGCGCTTGCCGGTTATACCAACTCGGGCAAGTCAACGATTTTCAACGCAATTACCGACGCCAACGTGCTTGCCAAAGACCAGCTTTTCGCAACGCTCGACCCCACCTGGCGGCGGCTCGTGCACGACGGCGTGCAGACGATACTCCTTGCCGACACCGTCGGCTTTGTCAGCGATTTGCCGCACGAACTGGTGGAAGCGTTCAAATCCACCCTCGAAGAAACGGCGCAAGCCAATCTCGTGCTCCATGTCATCGACTTTTCCGATGATGACCATATCGACCGCGAAGGCGTCGTCGATGCAGTGCTTGCCGACATCGGCGCCGACGACATCCCGCAAATCCGCGTCTACAACAAAATCGACCTGCGCGGCGAAGACGCGCGGGTCAAACGCGGTGCCGAAGGGCAAGTGGAAGCCGTGTACTGCTCGGCCTTGACCGGCGCGGGCATGGACTTGCTGGTGAATGCCATCGTCGAATTCTTCGCCGAAGCGGAAAAAAGCGGCTGGCTCAACCTCCTACCGCAAGAAGGCGCGATACGCGCCGAACTCTACGCGCTGCGCGCGGTGCTTGGCGAAGAAACGCTTGCCGACGGCTCGCTTTCCCTGCAAATCCGCTTGCCCGAAAAACATTTCCATCGCCTGCAATCAAAGTATAATCGCGCGTTCGATTTGCAAGAAACCCCTGAAGAAACGGTATAAAGGTTAATATGTTCAATATGTTGTTCCTTTGTCATGCGGCTGTGCCGCGCCGCCTGCTCATGGCATCGCAAGACCCCTGGGGCGAGCGTCCCGACGAGCCGGAAAAACCCTCAGCCTCCGGCAGGAAAGACAACGATCAACCACCCGACCTCGACGAACTGTTCGCCAAACTCATCGGCCGTGGTCGCAATCGCGGCAATGGCGGCTCCGAACGCCCCTCCGGCAACGGTGGCGGCAATGGCGGACGCGGGCGTCCGAGCATGCCCTCTTTGCCGCCAATGTCGGGCAAAGCCGTGGTGCTCGTTGCCGGATTCGTGGCGGTGGGCTGGCTTGCGAGCGGCATTTACACCGTGCAGGAACGGGAAAACGGCGTGGAAATCGTCCTTGGCCGCTACAACGCCACCACCGGCCCCGGCCTCAACTGGAACTGGCCGTATCCCCTGGGACAAGTGGAAAAAGTGGACATCGCATCCATTTCCACCATGCGCGTCGGCGAATTCAAAACGCAAAAGGGCACCATCAGCACCAGCAGCCAGCGCACCGGACAAATGCTCACCCGCGACGAAAACATCGTGGAAATCGGCGCGGCAGTGCAATACCGCATCAGCGAACCGCGCGAATACCTTTTCAACGTCAACGGCTCCATCGATCTGTTGCAGGATATTTCCGTGAGCGCCATTCGTGAAGTCGTCGGCTCCTATGATGTCGACGAAGTGCTGCGCGACCGCCGTAACGAATGGCCGCAACAGGCAAAACAGATCATCACCGAAACGGCGAAGGAATTCGGCATCGGCGTGGAAATCGTCGCCCTCGAATTGCAGGATGCCCGTGCGCCGGTGGAAGTACAGGACGCCTTTGAAGACGCAGTGCGCGCGCGCGAAGACGAAGAACGCCTGCGTCTTGAAGCGGAAGCCTACGCTAACGAACAACTGCCCATTGCCCGTGGCCAGGCCGAGCAGATGATGCAGCAGGCGATGGCCTACCAGGTGGGCGTGCTCGCCGAAGCCAATGCCAGCGTGTCGCGCTTCGACAACCTGCGTGCCGCCTACGAGCAGGACAAAGACGTGATGCGCGAGCGCCTCTATCTGGAAACCATGACCGACGTCTACGCGAAAAGCCGCAAGGTGATGGTCGATGCCGACGGCACGCGTCCCATCATCAACCTCGGCAACGGGCAAGCGCCGCTGGTGGTCGCGGAAGAAAGCGCATCCGCAAGCGTTGCACCCGTTGCAAACGGCAAAGCGGCACAAACGCCGGCGCAAAACAGCCGCAACAGCGCACCTGCCCCTGCCGACAACCGCCTGCGCGAGCGCAGCCGCAACTGAACGGGAAAATGAAAAATGTCCAATAAAGCCAATATCATTATTGCCGCGATTGTGCTTGCCCTGGTGGTGCTCGCGGGCAGCGTCTACGTCGTCAACGAGCGCCAGCTCGCGGTCATCACCCAGTTCCAGCGCCTGATCGATACCCAAGAAGAAGCGGGACTGAAATTCAAAGTACCCTTCCTGCACCGCGTGGAATACTTCGATTCGCGCATCCAGCGTCTGGATGTCGAACCCGAGCTCTTCCTCACCAACGAGAAGAAATACCTCATCGTCGATTACTTCGTGGTGTGGCGCATCGGCGACATCCGCCAGTTCTACACCAGCGTGCAGGGCAATTTCAGCCGCGCGAGCAGCCTGCTCGACCAGCTCGTCAAAGACGGTCTGCGCGGCGAATTCGTGCAGCGCTCGGTGAAAGAAGTCATCTCCGAAGATCGCGGTTCCATCATGGCCAACGTCACCAAAAACCTGCAACGCGATGCCGACCGCTACGGCGTGGAAGTCGTCGGCGTGCGCCTGAAGCGCGTCGATTTCTCCGACGACATTCGCGATCGCGTCTTTGACCGCATGCGTGCCGAACGCGAACGCGTGTCGCGCAGCCTGCGCGCCCAGGGTCGCGAGAAATCCTCCGTCATCCGCGCCACCGCCGAACGCGAAGCAGCGGTCATCGTCGCCCAGGCACAGGAAAAAGCGGCGATTCTGCGCGGTGAAGCCGATGCGCAGGCAGCCAAAATCTATGCCGATTCCTACGGCAAGGATTTGGAGTTCTACCAGTTCTGGCAATCCATGCAGGCTTACCGCGAAAGCATCGCCCAGCCGGATAACCTGATGATCGTCTCGCCGGACAGCGAATTCTTCCGCTATCTGCCCGCGAGCAAAGCGCCGGACGCCAAAGCGGACGACGTGCCGCAAACCCGGCTGCCCAAAGCGCCCGCACGCGAAGCGCTGCCGCCACCGCCCGCCGTGGCAACGCCGCCCGTGGTTCCGGCGATGCCTGCTGATACCAGCGACAGTGCCGCCTGATGAACTGGCTGCTCGCGCTCGTCATCGTATTGTTCTTTGAAGGGGCGATCCTCGGCCTTGCCCCGCGTGCCTGGCAGCGGGCGATGCGCGAACTTGCGGCATTGCCGCCGGAAAACCTGCGCCGCATCGGTCTTGCCATGTCGGGCGCGGCGCTCGCACTCCTCGCGCTCCTTTTCTGGATGGGCAAGGCATGACGCGCTACTGGATGCTCCCCGATGACGTCATCGAACTGTTGCCGCAACAAGCGGCGCAGTTTGAAGCGCTGCGCCGCACCCTGCACGACACCATGGCCGCCTGGGGGTATCGCTTCGTGATGCCGCCGCTGGTGGAATTTCTCGATTCGCTCTTGGCGGGCAGCGGCAGCGACCTTGACCGGCAAACCTTCAAATTGACGGATCAGGCCAGCGGCCGTCTCATGGGCGTGCGCGCCGACATGACCCCGCAAATCGCGCGCATCGACGCCCACCGCCTGCCGACAGCGGCAGAAAGCCGCTATGCCTACATCGGCGAAGTGCTGCGCACCACCAGCGAAAGCACCGAGCCGAGGCGCAACCCGTGGATTGCCGGGGCGGAGCTTTACGGCGTGGCCGATGTTTCCGGCGACATCGAAATCATGGCGCTGCTCCTCGACGTACTCGACAGGGCAGGCGTTGCCGACAGCGTTCTCGACATCGGCCATGCCGGGATTTACGCCGGACTCCTTGCCGATTACGCCCCGGACGCGGAAGACCGCGCCCTGTTGCACGATCTGCTCGCGGGCAAGCGTCGCCCCGACCTTTGGCAATGGCAGGGGGCTTTTCCGGCGCGCTTTTTTGACGACATCGCCTTTCTCACCGAACCGCGCGATGCCGCAGGCGCGCTTGACGCCTTTGCCGCCCACTTTGCCGGTCGCAACGCCCATTTCCGGCGCGCGCACGCCGACATGGAAAGCGCGATGCGCCAATTGCAGCGCTTCTTCCCCGCGCAGCGCCTGAGCCTCGATTTCTCGAGCGTCGGGCGCTACGGCTATCACTCGGGGCTGATGTTCGCCTGTTATGCGCCGGGGCTTTACAGCGCCATTGCCCGTGGCGGGCGTTACGACGGCGTCGGCGAAGTCTACGGCCGCGCCCGCGCTGCCACCGGCTTCAGCCTTGACGTCCTCGACCTGCAAACCGTAACCCGTGCCGCCGCGCCCGCAAACGGCACGGAAAGCCGCCCCATGCCCCAGGGCGCGGAGGCATTTGCCGCCGCACAGGCAGCGCGGCGCGCAGGGCAAATCATCCGTTTTCATCATCCGTCACAAAGAGACAAGACATGAACAGGAATCTATTGGTGATCGGCGCCCAATGGGGCGACGAAGGCAAGGGCAAAGTGGTGGATCTGCTCACCGCCAAAGCCGGTGCCGTGGTGCGCTTTCAGGGCGGCCACAACGCCGGGCACACGCTTGTCATCGACGGCGACAAAACCGTGCTTCACCTCATTCCCTCCGGCATTCTGCATGACGGCGTGACCAGCTACATCGGCAACGGCGTCGTCCTTTGCCTGCGCGCGCTGTTCGGCGAAGCGGACAAACTCGAAGCCGCAGGCGTGCCGGTTGGCGAGCGCCTGCGCGTGTCATCCGCCTGCGCCCTCATCCTGCCGAGCCACATCGCGCTCGATCAGGCGCGCGAAGCCGCACGCGGCGACAACAAAATCGGCACCACCGGACGCGGCATCGGCCCCGCCTACGAAGACAAAGTGGCGCGGCGCGGCCTGCGCTTGGGCGACATCCTCGACGCCGACGCCTTCCGGGAAAAAGCGCGCGAACTCATGCGCTACCACAACTTCATGCTCACCGAGTACTACCGCGCCGAAGCCGTGGACATCGACGCCGCCATCGACGAATGGCTCGGCTACGCCGCACGCATCCGCCCGCTGCTCGCCGATGTTACGCTCGCCATCGACGCGCACCGGCAAAAGGGCGACAACATCATCTTCGAAGGTGCGCAAGGCGCGATGCTCGACATCGACCACGGCACCTACCCCTTCGTTACCTCCTCCAACACCTCGGCAGGCGGTGCCTGCACCGGCAGCGGCATCGGCCCGCGCGACATCGACTACGTGCTTGGCATCGTCAAGGCCTACACCACCCGCGTCGGCGGCGGCCCCTTCCCCACCGAACTGCACGACGCCATCGGCGCGCACATTGCCGAAGTGGGGCGCGAAGTGGGCGCAACCACCGGGCGGGCGCGCCGCTGCGGCTGGCTCGATTTGCCCGCGTTGCGCCGCGCCGCGCTCAACTCCGGGATTGACGGTCTCTGCATCACCAAGCTCGACGTCCTCGACGCACTCGCTGAAGTGAAAGTCTGCACCGCCTACGAACTCGACGGCGAACGCCTCGACGTGGCCCCCCTCGGCGCGGAAGCCATCGCCCGCTGCGTTCCCGTCTACGAAACCCTGCCCGGCTGGCAAAGCAGCACCCTCGGCCTTGCCGACGAAGCGGCACTGCCGGACGCCGCGCGTGCCTACCTCGCGCAAGTGAGCGCATGGCTCGGCATTCCCGTGGTCATTATCTCCACCGGTCCGGATCGCCAGCACACCATCATCTGCCAGTCGCTGCTGGACTGAATGAGAAAATTTCTCATGACAAAGCGCTTATCGTGAGAAAATTTCTCAGCATAAGCGCTTCGGTATGGTAAAAAATCACCATTTTTGCATAAAAAATGGGAATTTTAACAATATAAAACACCGGGTCGGCTTTTAACCCACCCTGTATCCGAAAACCGTAGGGTGGGTGTGAACCCACCGCTTGCCCGCAGGGCAAAGTGTAGGTTGGCGGTGAGCGCAGCGAACCCCAACACAAAGCAGACATCGCTTGTTGGGGTTCGGCTGACGCCGGTTATTGCATTTCGGCAGGCTCGATAACCCGATATTTTTTCATGGACGTTGCAGGCAACGTCCCTACGGCAAAACCCCCATTTCCCAACAAAAACAAAACCGTCAATCGTTCTTTCCCAACCCCATCCACCCCATTCCCAAACGCTTGAAGAAAAGCGCATTTCGCCGCAAATGGCGACACCAGGAGACATTATGGTCAAGAAGACAAACGCAAGCCCCACGCCGTGGCAAAGCCTCGATCCGCACTACGCGCGCGAGCAGCGCAAATACGGCGCCAATCCCCTGCCAAGCCGCGAGTACATCCTTTCCTGGCTTGCCGAGCAGGGCAAACTCATGACTTTCCGGCAAATGGCGGAAGCCTTTGCCCTCGATGACGAACAGGCGACTTTCTTTGAACATCGCCTGAAAGCGATGATCAGCGCAGGCCAACTTCTGCGCAACCGCCAGGGGCGCTTCGGTCTGGCGAGCAAGATGGACCTCGTCCGTGGCCAGGTCATCGCCCACCCGGAAGGCTACGGCTTTTTCGCCCCCGACAGCGACGAACCCGACGGCTTCATCGCCCCCAAATACATGCAGGAACTGATGCACGGCGACCGCATTCTCGCCCGCGTGCAGTTCGTCGGCCGCGACGGACGCAAGGATTACGCCCCGGTGGAAATCCTTGAACGCGGACAGAAACGCCTCGTCGGCAAACTCGTCCAGCGCCACGGCATCTGGTCAGTCGTGCCGGAAAACCGGCGCTTGACCCAGCCCGTCATCATCCCCGCCGGTGATCTGCACGGCGCGAAAAACGGGCAAATCGTCCTTGCGGAAATCACGGAATACCCGGCGCGCCACCAGCAGCCGATCGGCCGCATCGCCAGCGTCCTCGGCGAAGCGCTCGCTGCCGGAATGGAAGTCACCGTCGCCATTGCCAACCACAACATCCCCCACGAATTTTCCGAAGCCACCGCAGCGCAGGTCGCAAAACTCCCGGACGAACTGCGCCGCGAAGACTACCAAGGCCGCCTCGACTTGCGCCATCTGCCCTTTGTCACCATCGACGGCATCAACTCCCGCGATTTCGACGACGCCGTCTTTGCGGAAAAACGCGGCGACAACTACCGCCTCTACGTCGCCATCGCCGACGTCTCCCACTATGTCCCCGCCGCCTCGCCGCTCGATGACGACGCCTACGAACGCGGCACCTCCGTCTACTTCCCGGACCGCGTCATCCCCATGCTCCCGGAAAAACTCTCCACCGGCCTCTGCTCCCTGAACCCGCAAGTTGACCGCCTCGCGCTCGTCTGCGAACTCACCATCGCCCCCGACGGCAGCACCAAGCGCAGCAAATTCCACCAGGCCGTCATCCACTCGCATTGCCGCTTCACCTATGAAACCGTGGAAGAAATCCTCTTCGAGCGCATCGAAACCGTGCGCGACAACTTCAAAGCGCTGTTGAAACCGCTCGAAGCGCTGCACGAGGTCTACGACATCCTCCTTGCCGCACGCAAAGCCCGCCACACCATCGAATTCGACATGAGCGAAGCCGAGTTCTACTACGACAGCGAAGGCAAAATCGAAAGCATCGCCGAACGCAAGCGCCTGAATTCACACAAACTCATCGAAGAATGCATGATCGCTGCCAACGTCGCCGCCGCGCGCTTCCTGCACAAGCAAAAACTCCCCGGCCTCTACCGCGTCCACGACGAACCCTCGGAAGAACGCCTCGGCAAATTCATCGACTTCGCCGGAAAACTCGGCCTCGTCTGGCGCGGCGAAGCGGGCAAAGTCGAGCCGCGCCACTTCAGCGAACTGCTCGACGCCGCGCGCGCGCGCAACGACCATCACCTCGTCGAAAAAATGATGCTGCGCAGCATGGCACAAGCCGTCTACAGCCCGGAAAACCGTGGCCACTTCGGCCTCGCGCTCGACAGCTACGCCCACTTCACCTCCCCCATCCGCCGCTACCCCGACCTCCTCCTGCACCGCGCCATCACCCACCACCTGCAAGGCGGCAGCAAAAAAGACTACCGCTACTCTCCTGAAAGCATGGCGGAAAAAGGCAAACACTGCTCCATGGCCGAACGCCGCGCCGACGACGCCACCCGCGACGCCATGGACTTCCTCAAATGCGAATTCATGAGCCACCGCCTCGGTGAAACATTCTCCGGACGCATCTCCGCCGTTACCAGCTTCGGCTTCTTCGTGACGCTGGACGACTTCTTCATCGACGGCCTCGTCCACATCTCGACACTCACCAACGACTACTACCACTTCGACGCCGACCACCTGACACTCACCGGCGAACGCAGCGGCATGCGCTTCGCCATGATGGACGCCGTGGACATCCGCGTCGCCAAAGTCGACATCGACGACAAGAAAATCGACTTTGAACTCATCGCCCGCGACGGCATCCCCCTTGCCAAAGGCAAAGCGGCAAAACCTGCGAAAAAACCGGCAAAACGCACCACCCCCAAAGCCAAACGCCGCAAACCGGGTTGACGATGGATGTTTTGATGCGATGAACTGCAAATAAAGCAACGAACCAAAGCCCCTCTCCCGTGGGAGAGGGGTTGGGGTGAGGGCAGAAACAAAACTTTCCACTTTTATGGCTATTAAACTTTCAAGATTTTCATACCTTTCCAAGCCCTTTAAATTTTCCCCATCAATTGCCAACACCTCTGGCAAAAAGGAGAAACCATGAGCCAATACTGGCTGGGCGGCGTCCACGCCGTGGAAGAAGCGCTGAAACAGGGGCGCGTCGAACGCCTCGAAATCGCCGACCACAAACGCTCGAAAAACGTCCTCGCCCTCGCGGATGCCGCGCGTGACGCAGGCGTCCCCGTGGACACCGTCCCCGGCTACGCCATCGACATGCACCTGCCCGGCGTGCGCCACCAGGGTGTTGCCGCACTATGCACAAGCCACCAACACGCCGCCAACTGGCAGGACGCCATCGCCGGCAAGGAAAAGCCCTTCATCCTCATCCTCGACCACCTCGAAGACCCGCACAACCTGGGTGCCTGCCTGCGCAGCGCCCAGGCCGCAGGTGTGGACGCCGTCCTCATGCCCAACAGCCGCGCCGCCGATTTGACCCCCGCCGCGCGCAAAGTGGCAAGCGGTGCCGCCGAACAACTGCCCATCTTCCGCGTCCCCAACCTCAAACGCGAAGTGGAAAACATGAAAAAACAGGGCATCTGGATCGTCGGCGGCGCGGGCGAAGGCGCACAAACCCTCTACGACCTCGACCTCAACCTCCCGCTTGCGCTCATTGTCGGCAACGAAGGCGACGGCATCCGCCACGGCTTGAAAGAAGCCTGCGATCACCTCGCGCGCATCCCCATGCCCGGCGACATGGAAAGCCTCAACGTCTCCGTCGCCTGCGGCATCCTGCTCTTTGAAACCGTGCGCCAGCGCCTGAAAACGTAGGGTGGGTATTAGGGCGTGTTGACAATTCAGATTCTTATGCAATGAACTTCAAATAAAGCAACGAACTAAAGCCCCTCCCCCTCGAGGGGGAGGGGTTGGGGAGAGGGGGATAGAGAAATTCGCGCAGCGACAAAATCCTCAAGGTTTCAAATCTGCCTTTTGAGCTCTTGCAAATTCCACTCATGAATTGTCAACAGCCCCTAACCCACCGCTTGCCCGCAGGGCAAGGCGTAGGTTGGTGGTGCATTTCGGCAGGCTCAATAACCGGCGTCAGCCTACACGGTGGGCTAAAGCCCACCCTGCGATAAATGAGAAAATTTCTCACCCATAAGCGCTTGTCATGAGAAATATTCTCACGATAAGCGCTTAATAGTGGTAAAAAATCACCATTTTTACCAAAAACATAAAAACAAGCAAAAATCATCGCGAAAAACCTACAATAAGCCCCCTGTTCACCAAGGAGAAATCATATGTCACCCATAACCGCCCTGAGTATTGCGATGCCGGTCAGCGCAAGCATCGCTTCTCTTTCTTTCTTTCTGGTCAAAAACCGTGTCTTTCGCGACCACTCGGATATCGTGCTGACGATCGGCTGGCTGGCGCTGGTGGTGTTCGTTATCCTGCTCATCATTCTGAGCATCAAGAGCCGCGAACTGGGCAAGCTGGAACGGGAAGAAAAGGCGATGCAGGCGCTGTTGTGGAACAAAATGCAGCGCGGTGAAATGGATGGCGGCGCAGAGATCATCGCGCGCATCGATGTATTACAAGCGAAAATCAAGCGCCTGAAAGGCGCGCCGAAGCACAAGGATAATGGCGAGGTTCTCTATCGCGTTCACAAGCATCCCGATGCAGGGGAAGCGGCGCAGGGTGAAGCCAACGTGTACGACCATGGCAAACAGCCCAAGGCGGACGAAGACGACCGCAAAATACTTTTCGGCTGGGCTTATCACTCGGAAGAACATTATGTAGACATCACCGCCTGGGCGGATCCCGGTTACGATTTATTGCCACAGGAAGCGGCACAAATCCGCGACGTCCTCGCGAGCGGGCAGCTGGACGGCAAGCCGGTCAAGGAAATCCGCGTCGTATTTCCCAACGAAGAACAGGCCGCGCGACAACTGGCGGCGCTGCGCGAACTGGGCTGCCGCGTGTTTTATCAGGGCGCGACGCCGAAAGAACTGGTGGAGCTGACATAAGCGTTTGCCACGTATTGTCAGGATGCGCTTTGTACGGTGACGCGCCATTGGCGCTAACCGTACCTACAATCGCTTCGCGATACCGCATGGGTTTACACCCATCCTACGATGGTTTTATGAATTGCCTTAGTACACGATAAAATTCAAAAACATTCACTAAATCAACCCCAATCTCGCTATCGCGAGCTGTTCC
>JAUNKJ010000069.1 GCA_030532785.1 Cardiobacteriaceae bacterium | reverse complement strand
ATGGCATTGCTCGTCGCCCGTCAACTTTCCCTCGCTTTCGGTCATCGCCCGCTGCTTGATCATGTCAGTTTCGCTCTCGAACGCGGTGATCGTGTGGCGTTGCTTGGGCGCAATGGCGAGGGAAAATCTACCTTGCTCAATGTGTTGCGCGGGGCGCAGATGGCAGATGACGGCGAGGTGCAGCGCGAAAGCGGGGTGCAGGTGGCGTGGCTGCCGCAGGACCCGCCCGCTGCGGATGCGCGCACGGTGCGCGAGGTGGTGGCAGACGGTATTGCCGATGTTTTTCAGGCGCTTGCCGATTATCAGGCGCTGCTGGAAACGGCGCATGATGATGCGCAACTGGCAGCGCTGGAAGCGGCCATCAGTGCGGCTGACGGCTGGAACGCGGAAGCGCGGCTTGCGCAAATGCTGGCTCGCTTTGAACTCGATGGCAACGCGAAAATGGCTGATTTGTCCGGGGGATGGCGGCGTCGCGTATGGCTCGCCCGCGTGCTGATTGCCAAGCCCGACGTGCTGCTGTTGGACGAGCCGACCAACCATCTCGACATGGGCGCGATCGCCTGGCTGGAAGGTGTGCTCAAAGGCTTTGCTGGGGCAGTGGTTTTCGTCACCCACGACCGTGCCTTTCTGCAAAACGTTGCCAACCGCATCTGGGAGCTTGATCGCGGCCAACTGCTGGATGTGAAAAGCGATTACCGCCGCTTCCTGCAAACGCGCGAGGAAATGCAGCATGCCGAAGCGCAAGCGCAGGCGCGCTTCGACAAGAAACTCGCCGAAGAAGAAAAATGGATACGCCAGGGCATCAAGGCGCGGCGTACCCGCAACGAAGGCCGGGTGCGCGCCCTGAAAGCGATGCGTGCCGAACGCGCCGCGCGCCTCGACAAACAGGGCAAGGCGACGTTGCGGCTGGACGCGGGCGAGCGCAGCGGGCGGCAGGTCATCGTTGCCGAAAATCTCGCCTTCGCCCACCCCGGCGCGCCGGATTTGATTCGCGATTTTAACGACATCATCGAGCGCGGCGAGAAGATCGGCCTTGTCGGTGCCAACGGTGTGGGCAAAACCACGCTGCTGAAACTGCTCTTGGGCGAACTCGCGCCGCAGAGCGGCACGCTGCGCCACGGCACCCAATTGCAGGTCGCCTATTTCGACCAATTGCGCGCGCAACTCGATGAAAACGCGACCCTTCGCGACAGCGTTGGCGAAGGCAGCGATTATGTGGACATCGGCGGCGAGCGCAAACACATCGCGAGTTATTTGCAAGATTTCCTTTTCCCGCCCGAACGTTGGCAGACGCCAGTCTCCGCGCTTTCCGGCGGCGAACGCGCCCGCCTGCTGCTTGCCCGCCTTTTTGCGCAACCGGCGAACGTCCTCGTCCTCGACGAACCCACCAACGATCTCGACATCGAAACCCTTGAACTGCTGGAAGAAGTACTCGCCGATTATCCGGGAACGGTGTTGCTGGTGAGCCACGACCGCGCTTTTCTTGACGCCGTGGTCACGCGCCTTTGGGTCTTCAATCGCGCGAAAAACCGTATCGAACACATCTACGGCGGCTTCGACGACTGGCTGCGCCAGGGGGGCGCGCTGGAACAACTCGAAGAAAGCAAGGCAGTGCCGGAAAAGCCCGCCGCTGTGGCGAAACCCGCGCCCGCGGCGAAAAGCGAAGGCAAGGTGCGTCTTTCCTACAAATACCAGCGCGAACTGGATGAAATGCCCGCGAAAATCGAGGCGGCGGAAGCGGACATCGCCGCGCTCTCCGCTACGGTGCAGGAAAGCGCGTTTTATGAAAAAAGCGCGGCAGAACAGGCGGCTGCCTTCGCCCGGCTGGAAGCGGCGCAACAGCAGCTTGATGCGCTGATGGAGCGGTGGATGCAGTTGGAAAGCGGGGACGTGTAAGCGCTTTATGCAGGAGAATCCCGCCGAAGCTGGAATGATTGCGTAGTGAATGAGTTATAAATAAGCCAGGAATAGTAATTTTTTACCGCGATAAGCGCTTTGTGATGGTAAAAAATCACTATTTTTGGTTGTTTTATGGTGTTTTTTGTGGTGGGTTGACACCCACCCTACGGTTTTGGAGGTTGAGGGCATAAAAAAACCCTTCCGGTTGGCCGGAAGGGTGGTTTCGTTTCTGTCGCTTATTCGACGTTGATGTTGGCGTTTTGCAGCATGTATTTGACAACTTTGCCGAAGTCTTCGTCGCTGACGGCGGCACCGCCTTTCGGGGGCATGGCGTTCAGGCCCTGGATGCCTTGTTTGATGAGGGCGTCGATGCCGCCGCGTTCGTCGATTTTCGCTTGCCACGGTGCGGCTTCGCCCCATTTGGGGGCGTTCAAGACGCCGGTGGCGTGGCAGGCGGCGCAGACGGTGTTGTAGGTGGTTTCGGGGTCAAAGGCGGCAGCGGCAGCGCCTGTTGTGGCGGCGGCGTCGGCGCTTGCGATGTTGAGTTTGCCGATGGGGGCGAGGCGGCCGGCCTGGAGTTCTTGTTCGGCGAGGTTGATGCGGTTGTCTTCGTTGCCCCAGAAGAAGAAGGGGAGGACGAGGAAGACGGGCATGAAGACGGCGGCGACGACCATGATGGTTTTCGCGTAGCCGGGGATGTGGGTGTTTGCGGCCATGATGACTCCGATGATTCGGTTATGTAAGGATTATTTTGGGGTTGTTAAAATTTGGTAGGTTTTTCGGGGCGGGATTATCACAAATCGCCGGGGGGCGTGCAAGCGCCGCCGCGTTTTTATGTTTTGCCCGGTTCTCGGTTACACTGGCGCCTTTTGCCGACGGGGGCGTGATGGACGGGGTCAATCCGGAGCGGGTGCATTTTCTCGAGATTTCCGCGCAGGATGCGGGGCAGCGGGTGGACAATTTTATCCGCGCGCGTTATCCCGGTTTGCCGAAGAGCCGGATTTACCAGATGTTGCGCAAGGGCGAGGCGCGGCGCAATGGCAAGCGTTTGCAGGCGTCTGACCGGCTGCAGGCGGGCGATGTGTTGCGGTTGCCGCCGGTGGTGGCGGCGCTGCGGGTGGTGGCGGCGGTGCCAGGGTTTTGGTGCGAGCGCATTGCCGCGTCGGTTTTGTTTGAGGATGATGATTTTCTGGTGCTGAACAAGCCTGCGGGCATGGCGGTGCATGGCGGCAGTCATCATGCCTATGGGGTGATTGATGCGGTGAAGCAGTTGTGGGGCGAGCGTTTTGCCGAGCTGGCGCATCGGCTGGACAGCGAGACGTCGGGGTGTCTGGTACTTGGCAAGCATCGCGCGGCGCTCGCGGCTTTTCGCGAGGCGGAGGGTTTGCAGAAGCGTTATTGGTGTTTGGTGGATGGCGCGTGGCAGGAGAGCCTTACCCGCATGGAACTGGCGCTGGCCAAGCGTGGCCGCGAGGGCGAGGAGCGGGTGGTGGTCGATCGTGAGGCGGGCAAGCGGGCGGTGACGGATTTCCGTGTGCTCAGGCGCTTTGCCGAGCCGTCGTGTACGCTCATGGAGGCGCTTTTGCACACGGGGCGTACCCATCAGATTCGGGTATCGGCGCAGTATGCCGGGCATGGCATTGGCGGCGATGAAAAATATGGCGATTTTGCTTTCAACCGCTTGCTGAAGGCGCGCGGCTTTCGCGGCATGTTCTTGCATGCGCGGAGCATTCGCGTGCCAACAGCGGGGGGGATGATTTTGGTGGAAGCGCCGTTGCCGGCGGCGGCGGCGCGTTTGTTGCAATTACTTTCAGGAGAGAAAGATGACGCATGATGAAGAACGCGCATTGGCGCAGGTGGCGCACGAGGCGATCAAGGAGTTGCGCGCGCGCAGGCGCTGGAAGATTTTCTTCCGTTTTCTGTTTGTCGGGCTTTTTGCCGCTTATGTGTTGTATATCGTGAATGCGACGCGGCAGAAGGAACCGGCGCAGGCCAATGCGCAGCATGTGGCGGTGGTGCAGGTGCATGGCGAGATTGGCGCCCAGGATTATGCCAATGCCGCCGATGTGATCGAGTCGCTGGAGGATGCCTTTGCCCATCCGCAGGCGCTCGCGGTGTTTCTTGACATCAATTCGCCGGGCGGTTCGCCGGTGCAGTCGGCGCAGGTATATCGCGCGATCAACCGTCTGAAGGAAAAACATAAAAAGCCCATTTATGCGGTGATCAGCGATGTGGGCGCGTCGGGCGCGTATTACATTGCGGCGGCGGCGGACGAGATTCATGCCGATGCGGCAAGCCTCGTCGGCTCGATTGGCGTGATTTCCCAGTCGTATGGCGTTGGCGATCTGCTCGGGAAAATCGGGGTGGAAGCGCGCACTTTTACCAGTGGCGAGAGCAAGGATTTCCTCAATATGGCGAAACCGTTGCGCGAAGAGGATGTGGCGCATATGAACGCGATGCTCGACAACGTGCATCAGCAGTTCATCCGCGCGGTGAAGGAAGGACGCAAGGATGCGCTGAAATATGAAGAACATCCGGAGGTGTTCAGCGGGCTGTTCTGGTCGGGCGAACAGGCGCTGGAACTGGGCTTGATTGATGGTCTCGCCGATATGCGCGAACTGGCGCTTGCCAAGGCGGGGACGGCGGTGCTGCGCGTCTACGAGCCGCATCTGTCGCCGTGGGAAACGCTGCGCCGCAATCTTGCGAGCGAGAGCGGCGCGGCGTTACGCCAGTTTTTGGGTGTGCATCAGAAGGTTGACGCCGTACTCGCGAAATAGTTCGGCCAAGGCAATGACGGGCAGGCCGATCAGGGCATTGGGGTCGCGCCCGTCAAGCGCTGTAAAGAGCAGGATGCCGAGGCCTTCGGATTTGAATGATCCCGCGCAGTCGAGCGGGCGTTCCTCGGCGAGGTAATGGCGGATGTCCGCGTCCTGCAAATCGCGGAAACGCACGCGAAACGGCTCGACCACGCTTTGGTGCGTAGCGCCGCGCCTGAGACAAAGGCCAGTGTGGAACACCACTTCGCGCCCGCTGCACGCCTTGAGCTGGGCAAAGGCGCGTTCCTCCGTGAGCGGCTTGCCGAGGATTTGCCCGTCGAGTTCCGCGACCTGATCGCTGCCGATGACAAAGGCGTCAGGCGGCGCATCCACGGCGAACGCCTTTTCCCTGGCCAGGCGTTCGACCAGCGCTGCCGGGCTTTCCTCCGCGCGCGGCGATTCGTCGATGTCGGGGCGCGCGCTCGTGAAATGCAGGTGCAAATTGTCTAAAATGGCGCGCCGGTACGGCGAGGTTGAGGCCAAAATCACGTTCATCTTCAACATCCGTGCAACAAAAAGGGGCGCTATCGTAGGGGCGAAGGAAGACGGTTTGCAAGCGAAAAAATCATTCATACATCCACGTTATCTCGGCCATTGGCTCGCGCTCGGGCTGCTGTGGCTCATCGTCCATCTGCCGGGGCGCATGGCGCTCGGGCGTTTTTTCGGACGGCTGCTGCTGCGCCTTGCCCCTTATCGCGGACGCATCATCGCCCGCAATCTTGCCCTCGCCTTTCCCGAACTCTCGGAAAAAGCACGGGAAAACCTCCTGCGCGACGCGGCGGAAAACATCGGCGTCGGCGTGATTGAAACCGGGATGGCATGGTTCTGGTCGGAACGCGCCCTGCGCCGCATCAGCCGTTTCTCTGCCGACCCGGAAGCGCTCAAACTGGTGCAAGGCGGCACCCCGGTGGTGCTTTGCGGTTCGCACAACACCCTCCTCGAGCTTGGCGTGCGCCTGCTCTCTTTTTATGTGCCGGCGGCGGGGATGTACCGCCCGCAGCGCGACGCCTTTTTCGACGACATGATTTACCGCAAGCGCCGTGCGATTGCCCGCGACCTCGTGAGCTTCCGCGACATGCGCAACACCCTGCGACTCCTGCAGGAAGGGGAAAACCTCTGGTACGCGCTCGATCAGGACATGGGCGAGCGCGTCAGCGTTTTCGCGCCATTTTTCGGCATCGACGTCGCTTCGGTGGACATTCTCCCGCAACTGCACCGCCGCACCGGCGCGCAGCTCGTACCCGTGTTCATGTGGCGCGAGGCGGACGGGCATTACAGCGTGCGCCTTGCCGCGCCCATCGCCGTCGAAGGGCGCGACAGCGTGGCGATCATGGGCGAATTCAACGCGCTGCTCGAAGCGGAAATCCGCGCCCATCCGGGGCAATATTTCTGGGTACATCGCCGCTTCAAGACCCTGCCTGGTGGCGGTAGGCGATATTACCCAAGAAAAGACGAAAAATAGTAGTTTTTTACCACGAAAAGCGCTTATTGTGAGAAATTTTTGCACGACAAGCGCTTTTTGGTGGGAAAATTTCTCATTTGTGTTTTTGGTGTTGTAGAGGCGTAAGTCCGTTAATTCCATATTCCGAAGTCGGGCACTTCGTGGCCGACGTGTGTTTGATGTCGGGCGCGGGGTTCCCATGTCAAAACGCTTTGCATTTTGCGTGGGTGCTCGGGGTTACGCCTATCCTACGAATTCGCTGCGCGACGGTGGGCTAAAGCCCACCCTACCTGATGGTGGGTTGCCCCACCCTGAGTTTCTGGTTCAGTCTTCCATCAGGCTGCAGACGGCCATGTCGCCCAAGCGTTCGCGGCCTTTGAGCGCCGGGATTTCCAGCAGGAAGGCCGCGCCGATGACGTCGGCACCGAGGTTGCGCAGGAGGTCGATGCAGGCGCTCATGGTGCCGCCGGTGGCAAGGACGTCATCGACCATCATGAGGCGCATGCCGGGGCGGACGTCGTCTTTGTGGACTTCGAGGGTGTCCTGGCCGTATTCGAGGTCGTAGGTAAGACGCGCCACTTCGCGCGGCAGTTTGCCCGGTTTGCGCAGGGGGATGAAGCCGATGCCGAGGCGTTGTGCCAAGGCGCTCGCGAAGATGAAGCCGCGCGCTTCCGGGCAGGCAAGCGCTTCGGGGCGCAGGTCGGCGCGTTCGCAGAATTGCGCCATTTCTTCGATGGCGGCGCGGAAGCCTTCGCCGTTGGCGAGCAGCGGGGTGATGTCCTTGAAGCTGATGCCCGGTTTGGGGTAGTCGGGGATGCTGATGACGAGGTTTCTCCAGTCCATTTTGTATCTCGCAGAAAAAATCAGCGCGTATGGTATAGCCGCCTGCGCGAGAATGCCATATGGACACTTCCCTCGGGTGGGTGTTGCATCGGCTGCGGCTTGCCGCGACAATGCGCGCTTTTTGCGGAAGGCTGATGCGCTTGCCATTTTTGCGGGAGGAACGCCCGCCGTTGATGATGCTGTATGAACACAATTACATGGCGTTTCGTCTGATCGTGCCGGAGCCGCCAGTGGATGATGGCTGGCATATGTTGCAGGCGGAGGGGCGCAAGCCGCTTTTTTTGCGGCGGATTTCCGATCATCCTTATACGAGCGAGTGGCAGTTGGGGCATTTTTTCCCCGAGCGGCAGCAGGCGCTTGCCCCGGATCATTTGATTCGTCTGTATCACGATGCGCGGCTGGCGGAGGCGATAATTGATCCGGCGACGCCAGCGCGGGCGCAACGCGAGAAGAAGTATCAGAAAAACCGTGCCTTGGGCGAGTGGCTTGACTATTGCCGTCGTCATCGTTACCGCATGGCGGGCTGTGTGGAGGCGTTGCGATGAGGGGGTGGCGCATCGCGATGGCGTTGTGGATTGCCGCCGGGATGGCGGCGTTTGTCGCGGGGATTACTTTGCCGATGATGACGCTGACCAGGCTGGTGTGGTTCGACAATACGTTTACCGTGCTGTCCGGCATTGGTGCGCTGCTTGCGGAGGAGACGTTTGCGCTGGGGATGCTGCTGATGACGTTCAGCGTGATTTTTCCGGCGGTGAAGTTTCTCGGGATGCTGGCCTATGTGCTGGTGTATCCGCCGCTGCCGCGCGCTTTGGTGCAGTTCCAGTATGTGTTGGGCAAGGTGGCGAAATTTTCCATGCTCGATGTGTTTGTGGTTGCGGTCATGCTGATGGTGGTCAAGCTCGGCGCGATTGCCAATGTGGAGATTCACGGCGGGATTTACTGGTTCAGCGCGGCGGTGCTGGTGTCGATGAGCGCCGGGTTGGCCATCGAACACGATATTGGCAAGCGCTTGTATGCGCTGGGTTTGCAAAGAAAATCATTGAATGTGCAAAAATAGTGTTTTTTTACCATAATGAAGCGCTTGGTGCGGTAAAAAATTACTATTTTTGACGGTTTTTTGTGGCAAAATAAGCGCCTGTTTTCTTTGTCCGGAGGCGTTATGGCCAAGATAGTCAATATGTACCGCATCAAGGTGTCCCTGCTTGATGTGCCGGTCAACCAGTTGCACCGCGTGATCGACATTGCCGGCAATGCGTCGTTTGATTTGCTGCATCGTATTATTTTTCAAGCGTTTGACCGCTACGATCCGCATCTTTACCGCTTCCTCCTCACTTATCGCGAAACGAAGAGCATGCGCGTGCTTTATGATTGCAAGGTCATGGTGGAGGATACGGAGATGGTCGGGCCGCCGCCGTGGGATGATCCGGAAGAGATTCGCCACGATGCGCGTAAATTCACCCTCGACGATGCGCAATTCAAGGAAAAAGACTTTTTCTATTATTGGTTTGACTTTGGTGATGACTGGCTGCACCGCCTGAGGATCGAAAAAATCTTCCAGAAGGAAAACGATTTGCCGGAGGGGGCGTTTTACGTCGGTTTCATCAAAAGCGTGGGCGAATCGCCGCCGCAATATGGCGAAGACAGCGTATGGACGAGCGACGAGGAAAGTGCATTGAAGGAAAAGCTGCTCGCGCTGATGGCGGCGCTGGGCACGCCGGAGGAAGTGCCGGTGTCCTGGGAACTGGTGAACAGCATGGGGCTTGGGCAAATGCTCCTGGAGCGCGGATTTGTTGACAACATCGGCGCGGGCGATGACCCCGTTGTCCTCAACGCCGAGGGCAGAAAGCAGGCGGAAGTGATGGCGAAATTATTGGACAACCCCGTTGCCAAGCGACAATAACGGCATCTTCGTGCGCCTGCCTAGCCTCGAAATCCGCTACGGACAAGGCTGCGCGCTCGCCTACCATCTGCACGCACATGACACCTATTCGCTGGGGCTGGTCCTCGCCGGGGCGACCGGCTACCAGTGCGGGCAGCGCCATTACCGCCTCGGCGCGGGCGATGCCCTGTGTCTCGCGCCGTACACGCCGCACGCCTGCAACCCCGAGGGCGGCGTGTGGCGTTATCTGATGTGCCAGATCGATGCGGGGCTGTGGCCGCAGGATGTGGTGGCGGACGGCGCGCCGCTGCGCGATGGTGCGCTCAACGCCGCGTTGCTGGCGCTGTGGCATCAGGCGCGATGCGGGGCGGAAGTGGCAATGGCGTGGCAACGGGTGGCAGCGGTGTTGCAGCAGGTGCAGGGCAGGGCGCAAGCGGCGGAAAAATGGCGCGAGATGCTGGCGATGTTGCCAACCGACGGAGAAAGCGTCGCCGCTTGGGCAGCATCGGCGGCGGTCAGCCCCAGGCAATTGGCACGGCTGCTCGCGCCGAGCGGAATGAGCCCGCACCAGTGGTTGTTGAACCGCCGCATCAATCGCGGCAAGGCATTGCTCTGCGAAGGGCGGACGCTCGCGGAAGTGGCGCTTGCGACCGGCTTTGCCGACCAGGCGCATTTCCAGCGCCAGTTCAAACGCTTGACAGCAGTCACGCCGGGGCAGTATCGCGGGGTGAATGAAAAGGGCTGATATCGTTAGAGCAGGGAACAGAGCCGTTTGCTCTACAGTGCTAACAATTTGAAAATCATGCAAACTGTAGGATGGGCGTAAGCCCATGCGGTTATTTTGATTTGTCTTTACCGCATGGGCTTACGCCCATCCTACGAATCTTTGAGGGTTTCTGCTCTTGAATACATGTTCAAAACTCCACTGGGCGGCGCTGTGCCTTGCTGCGCGGCGGGATGTCGAGCTCGATGTCGGCAACATCCGGGTGTGGCAGGGCGCGCAGGGTATCGGCAGCGCTGGGGCGTTTGTCCGCGAGCTTTTGGTAATCGGCATAGCTCATCAGTACCTGCGCGGGTTTGCCACGTTTGGTGATGAATACGGGCGCGGTTTCTGCCGCTTTTTGTGCCTTGCGGCTGTCTTGCTGAAATTCGCTGTTGGTGATAGTGGTCATGGGAATCTCCGTGGCGGCGATGGGGCGTATCTTACTCCGCCCGGGCGCGGGACGTCAGCCCATCATGACAATGCTGGCCAGCAGCAGCAGGGCGAGCGCGCGGTTGATCAAGCGCATGGCGCGCGGCGATTGCACATGGCGGCGCAGAAGCAGCCCCAGGGCAATCCACGCCGCGAGCGACAGCCAGCAGAGTACGGTGTAGATGGCGGCAAGGGCGTAGAGGCGCGTCAAATCGCGGCCGACATAGAGGCCGACGGCGGCAGCGATGACGAGATAGGCTTTGGGATTCATCCATTGCAGCAACACACCGAGGCGGAAACCGGGGATTTTCGCCGTGGGGTCATGCGCGCTTGCCCCCGCGTGCCACAGCAGCCATGCCATCCACAACAAAAAGGCGATGCCGCCCCAGTGCAGGGCGTCGGCGAGCCAGGGCAGCGTGGCGAAAAGCGGCTGCATGACCAGCCCGAGAAGCAGCAGTTGCAGGGTGAAACCGAGAGTGGCACCGCTGATGAAGGCGAGGCTCGCGCGGATATGCCCGCGCAAGGTGGCGCTCAGGGTGAGAAAGTTGACCGGCCCCGGCGAGATGGAAGTGGCAAGGGCAAAACCGCTTGCCGAGGCCAGCCACAGCATGTCAGGCATGGGTATGGCTCCGTGGGAAAACGGCGATTGTCGGCGGCAAAGCGGGCGCGCGTATTGAAGAATCGGGACGGATGGTGATATTGGTGGAAATGGTAAAAAATAACGATATGAAGCGCTTGATATGATAGTTTTTTACCACGATAAGCGCTTAACGATGGTAAAAAATGATTATTTTTCGAGGTTTTGTGAAGATGGATCGTGATTGTTGCAGGCTGGGGTAGGTGTTAGGGGCTGTTGACATTTTGTGGGGGGAATTTGCAAGGGTTGGAAAAGGTACTGA
>JAUNKJ010000068.1 GCA_030532785.1 Cardiobacteriaceae bacterium | reverse complement strand
CGGCTATGGAATGAAAACTTCGTTTTCAACACCCCCACCCTGTCCCTCCCCCGCAGGCGGGGGAGGGTAATGGTTTGTCATTTCATAGAAAATTTCGAGAAACCACTCAAGAATGATCGTGTTCTTATCCCGAACTGAGGTTAACCGTACATTTTAATGCGCTTATTTTGTACGGTTACGCGCCGTTGGCGCTAACCGTACCTACACGAGCCCCGGCCTATTTCTCTTGTATGTTGAACAACATCGCATGGCATTCCTGCAACAGGGCAAGGTCGGCGGCAAAGAGTTCCGCTTTTTCCGCGCGCGCCAATGCTTCTCCCGCCATGAGGCGCGCCGCGTCGGCGACATCCGCCTCCGGTACGCCGCGCCACACTGCCGCGAGTACTTCCTGCAACATTTCCCCGACTTCCGCCGCGCCCGCGCCGTCGCGGGCGATGGGCGCAAAGCTTTCGCGTATCCAGCGCGCGCCCTGCATGGCGACGAGCGACAGGCGGTCATGAACCGGGTTGTCCGCCGTTTCTCCCGCTTCGGGGCGCGCTTCGATGAGCAGACGCATCATGCGTGCAAGGACGTTGACTGCCGTGCCCGGATCATTGATGCCGGGCGACAGCGCCCGTTGCGCCGCTTCGCTCAGCACCAGGAGTCCCCAGCCAGGGTCTTGCGCGTAAGTGCGCGAAATATCAAGCACAAAGCAGTTGCGCAAGGCGTCGGCATCGTCCACGGCTGCCGTTACCCGCATCATGAGACTTCCGGGAATCAGCAGCTCGCCGGGGCGCACCGCGACATGGATGTGGAGGTCGAGATTTTCCGCGTGTTTTTGCAGGGTGGCCATGTCGATATGGGTGAGGTAGCCGCCTTCTTCGGCGCGGATGTCCACGCCATCGGCGCCAACCGCGCCCTGCCACGCCGCGCCCATCTGCGGATTGCGGCGGTAATCGAGGAGCGCGGCGCGGGTCGCGTCGTAAATCTTGCCCAGGGTATTGCCCATGCGCCCGAGCTGCGAGAGGGTATGCACCCAGCGGATGAGCGTCATCACCAGATAGGCGAGTACCAACACGGTGCTGATGAACAGCACGAAGCGCCCGTTTTGCGCATAAAAGCCCATGCCCAGCGCCGTTTTCGCGATGATCGCGTAGATAAAGGCGGAGATGAAGCTGGCAATGGCCATGCGCGTGTTGTCATCGCCCATCACCAGCTCGGTGGCGCGCGGCGTGGCGCTGCTCGATGCCGAAGAAAACGCCGATACCATGATGGACAGCGAAAACGTACTCACCGCCAACATGCTGGAGGCGATCACGTCGAGCAGCCCTTCCAGGGTGGAGAGTTCAATGTCGGGCAACACGTCGGGCGGCAGCCACACATTGATCAGCTTGGCGGCAAAGGCAAACAGCGTTGCCATCAGCGCCCCGAGTGCGGGCGTTACCCACAGGCGGTTTTCCGCCTTTTTCATCGTCAATAGCCAGCGATAAAGCATAGTTCCTCTGTTTTAAATGAAAATATCAGTACACAACAAAGTTTCCATTTCATTGAACGCACTGAACAAAAGCCCCTCCCCCTGTGAGGCGACTGGCTTTGCCAGCTCGTCCGAAGGACGAGAAAGGTTGGGGAGAGGGCAGAAAACAAACAATTTTTTCGAATTTAGGAATTGATTCGAGATGTTTGTTTCACCCCTCACCCCTGCCCCTCTCTGCTCCGCAGCTCTTCGAGTCCCGTAGGGAGAGGGGTTGGTTTAGTACATGTTTTCAAGTTTTGTCGTATACCAAGAGAAAACATGAAACAAGCAATTTGCCACAACTCATTCATCCCACTCGCGGAGCAGCCCGTCCGCCATGATCAGGCTGTGGAGAATATGCCCTGCCATCATGATGCCGAACTGCGCGGGCAGATAGGAAATCGTGCCGTTCACCGCGCGCGGCCGTCCCGGTGTTTCCCCGCCCACCGCCTGATGCGGCAGGGGCTGGCGGCGCGGTTCATCGGAAAATACCACCGGATAGCGCAAATCCGCGCCCAGTTCTTTCAGGCGCTTGCGCATCTCGCGCGCGAGCGGACAACCGCTCGTCTGGTTCAGGGTTTTGATTTTTGTGCGGCTCACGTCAAAACGGTTGCCCGCGCCCATCGCCGACATCACCGCAATCCCGCGCGCTTGCGCCGCCCGTACCAGCGCCGCCTTGCAGGCAATGGAATCAATGCAGTCGGCCAAAAAATCGAGATGACCGACGCGATCGAGCAAATCCTCCGCGCCGTCCGGCTGCAAAAATGCCTGCAATACCACAAGATCAATATCGGGGTTGATGTCGCGCAGGCGATCAGCCATTACCGCCGTCTTGCGCGCGCCGAGCGTCGAATGCAGCGCCAGCAACTGGCGATTCAAATTGGATGGCGCGACGGTATCGTGATCCAAAATCACCAGCCGCCCTACCCCGCCGCGCACCAGCGCTTCGGCGCAATAACCGCCAACGCCGCCCAGCCCCGCGACCATCACGCTTTTGCCACGCAGGGCGGCCAGCGCGTCCGCGCCGAGCAAAATTTCCGTTCTCGCCTGGGGATGGGGCATGGTGGTCTCCGTCAAGGGTGCAAAGGGCGCGTATTGTAGCGGGAAATCATGGATAACGTAGCTTTGCGATGAATTTTACAAAATCATTATTTATAGTAATTTTTTACCACCATGAAGCGCTTATCGTGAGAAAATTTTGCACACAAAGCGCTTCATTATGAGAAATTTTCCCATTTGTAGAATTTGTCTGCCGTGGCGCTGCTCGCCGCGATCACATCCGCCAGCAGCGCGCCGGTGAGCGTTGCCACTGCTGCGGCGACTTCGGCCGTCAACCACGGTTCGTTGATCTGCCCCTGACGCCCGAAAAGCGGCTGATCCGGCGCGTCGGTTTCCAGCATATATTGCCCCGCTTGCAAGGCGGCAATCTGGCGGCGCAGGCGGCTCGCGCGCGGATAGGTGCATGTGCCGCCGATGCCGATGATGCCGCCCAGGGCAAAGAGCTGCGCCAGTTGCTGGTCGGAGCCGGTAAAACTGTGTACCACAAAACGCAGGCCGGGGAAGCGCTTCATGGTGTGCAATACGGCGTCGAGCGAGCGCCGCGCGTGAATAATCACGGGCAGATCGAGACGCCGGGCGAGTTCGAGCTGCGCTTCAAAAAACCACTGCTGGCGCGCGCGCGGCAGCTCAACGAAATAATCCAGCCCGCATTCGCCGATGGCGACTGCCGGGTACGCGGCAAGCCATTGTTCGAGTTCATCAATATGGGCTTCGCGATGGTCGTCGAGATAAAGCGGATGCAGGCCGTAGGCGGCGTGGCAACGGCTGTCGGCGGCGCAGAGCGCGGCAATGCGCGCCCAATTCCACTGCGCCACGGCGGGGATGACGATGCGCGTAACACCCGCGTTGGCACAGCGCGCCATGACACGCGGCAGGTCGAAGTCGGGAAAGTCGAGATGGCAGTGGGAGTCGGTGAGCATGGGGGTTGGAAGCGTGAAGGATGTTTTTCAGATTTTATCGGCAAGTTGCAAGATATTTTCTTTTTTCAAGATTGCGCTTCACGGCCGCGCGGCCGCCTCCAAAACAGGAACACGTTCTTTGCTTCGCCTGTAGGTACGGTTAGGTGCGCAGCACCGTAACCGTACAAAAAATTGCCAATGTACGGTTACGCGCCGTTGGCGCTAACCGTACCTACACAGACCCAAGCCCGTATCCCCGCCAAAAAAGCCCCGCGCCTGCGGCTGCGCCCAGGGGGCTTGGGGCGCTTCGTAGCGGCATGGTACGTTTTTCCAGTTCGCATGGGCTTACGCCCACCCTAGGGGCTGTTGACAATTAGTGAGTGGCATTTATAAGCCTTCGGAAAGTAATTTGAAATCTTGAGAGTTTCGTCGCTGCGCGGCTTTTATCACCCCTCTCCCCATCCCCTCTCCCGTGGGGAGAGGGGCTTTAGTTCGCTGCTTTGTTTGAAGTTCATCGCACAAGAATCTGAATTGTCAACAGCCCCTACGGTTTGCCGGGCAAGTCAGTGCCGCGCGCGATGATTTGCCAGCGGGCGCGGCTTGCGGGGAAGTTTTGGCAGAGGCTTTGCCGCGCGGCGTCGAGTTCGAGCTGGCCGCAGAGGAAGATGTCGATGGCGGCGAAGCGGTGTTCCGGCCAGCTGTGGATGCTGATGTGCGATTCGGCAAGGAGCAATACGCCGGTAACGCCCTGCCCTTCGCCGAAGGGGTGAAAACGGGCGGCGAGGATTTGTGCGCCTGCGGCATGGGCGGCATCACGCAGCAGTTGTTCGAGACGAGCAGCGTCGGCGAGGAGGGCGGCGTCGCAGTCGTAGAGGTCAAGCAGGCCGTGGTTGCCGGGGCGGTGGGGCATCAATCGCCTCCGCCATCACCGCCGCCATCGCCGCCACTATCGCTGCTGCAACCGCTGCTGTCACCGTCGCTGCTGCCGTAGAAAAAGCTGCTGCCGCTGTCGCCGCCCTGCCCGCCTTTTTTCGCGAGAACGTTCCAGAGGATGATGGCGAGGGCAAGGAAAACAACAAAGAAGGTCATTTGTGCGATCCGGAGAAGCCGCCGCCGGAGAAGATGATGCTGCCGCCGCTGTGGGTGCGGCTGCCGTCGCTTTGCCAGTGGTCGACGAGGCTGTAGTTGACCATCGTGCCGAAGCCGATGAGGATGAGGGAGATGATGAGGTAGGCGTTGTTATTCATGTTTGCCCTGCCCGAGTTTGTGGATGAGGTGGAGGATGATGCCGGAGATGATGAGGGAGAAGAAGAGGTTGTCGGCCGGCATGGCGAGCCATGCGGGGACGTTCATGATGAGGAAGGCGGCGATGAGGAAGAGGGAGAGCGTGCGTCTGCCCTCTTTGCTTACGCGCGGCGCGGCGAAGTGTTCGCCGAACCATTGCCGCAGTTGCGCGTGGCTGACGGGCTGGCTTTCGCCCCAGGCAAGTTCGTGCGCGGATTGTTCCGCGCCGAGTTTTTTGTGGTTACCGATGGCGTAGTCGCGGTGGATTTGGGTGTCGCCGTGGCGGATGCGCCAGTAGAAGGCACCGGCGGCTTCGCTGACCTGGCTGCCGTATTCGTAGAGGAGTGTGCTGCCTTGCGGGCGGTTTTTGCGGTCAAGGCGCGGCCATTGGTTCAGGGTGTGCGACAGGCTCCATTCGCCGCCGTCGGTTTCGACGAGCCAGAGGAAGCCTTGTTGCGGGTGGTAGAGGAGGTATTCCGTCCAGCCGTCTTCGGCTTCGAGGTAGCGCACGCCGTCGTGGCGCATGGCGCGCGCGGCAGCGGCGGCGTCGACTTCGTTTTTGTGTACGGCACCGATGACGGTGTAGCGCTTGCCGTTGATGTTGCCCTCTGTGCCGAGTGGCAGGCTGAGCCGCCCTTCCATTGCCCGGCGGCGCGCGCCTTTTTCCAGAAGACGTGCCTGTTCGCCGCTGGTGTCCAAGGTACTGGCGCAGCTTGGGCAGATGAGGGTGCTGGTGGCGCCGTTTATCCATTCGACGGGCGAGCCGCAGTTGGGGCAGGCGGCGGCGCTGCGCGTGCCTTTGAGTTTGCCGGCGCTGGCGCGGATTTGCGCGTCGTCGCGGGTGTTTTCCAGGTGCAGGGCGTCGAGGCGGATGCCGTGGCCGTAGAAGGCTTCGGGCGGGTTGCTTGCGTAGTCGAGGGTGAGGAAGTGGTTTTCGCTGCGAAAATCGGCAACGCGGTTGGCCATGTGTTCGGGCAGGGCAAAGGGCAGTTCGCCTTCGGCTGCGGCGCGGCGCAGGGTGATGTTGCGCACGTCGGAAGCGACAAAGCGCTGGTCGGCGTAGGCGAGCGTGGTTTCCCCGGCTTCGATTTCAAAGAAGGCGGGGGCATTGGCCGGGGTGGCGACCGGGCGCAGGAGGACGTGGAGATCGCCCGCTTCCGAGAGCCAGCCGCTGCTGCCGTCGGCAAAGAGGATGTGCCATTCGTTCCACACACCGGCGTCGTATTGCGCTTGCAGGCGGCCGATGAGGGTAAAGGGCATGTCGCCGAGTTTGCCGCTGGTGCCAATTTGCAGGGGGCTGAAGTCTTCGAGCAGTGCGCTGTCGCGCCCGGTATCGCTTAAACTCTCGCCCTCGCGCAGGAGGAGGCTGTGGCAATAGTCGCAGACGAGTGTTACCGCCGTGGCGGAATGCACCGCAACCGGCGCACCGCAGCTCGGGCAGTCGGTATGAAACAGCGGCTTCACGGCGTCAGCCAATGAGTTGCTTGAGGATGTCGGCCTTGGCGCGGTCGTAATCTTCCTGGTTGATCAGCCCCTGGTCGAGCAGCGCTTTCAGTTTGGCAAGGCGCGCCTGCGGGTCTTCCGCCGCTGCGGCAGGTTGCGCCTGCGGCTGGGACGCCATCGCGCCGCTCATGCTGCCAGCCATCGCCTGCCCAATCGCAGCGCCGACGCCAACGCCCGCGCCGATGCCGGCGAGGCCGCCCTCGTTTTGCGCGGCGAGCGGTATTGCGGTCGCGGTTTGGTATTGGGTGTATTTGCCAAGATCGCCGATGATGCCCATGGAGATGCGCTCGTCCAACGTTTTTTGCAGCGCTTCGGGCAGCGTTACGCTTTCCACGGTGAAGCTTTCCAGCGCCAATCCCAATTTGGCAAAGGCGGGGGCGAGGAGTTCCGTCATTTTCTGCGACAGGAACATCTGGTTCGCGGCGATGTCGAGGAAGGGAATGCCGGAGGTGCCGAAGGCGGCGGCGAGTTGCGTCATCGCCAGATTGCGCAGTTGGCCGTCGAGGTCGCTGATGCGGTAGCTTTCGGTTACGCCCGCGACTTCATGGAAAAACAGCGACGGGTCGCTCACGCGGAAGCTGTACATGCCAAAGGCGCGCAGCTGAACGATGCCGAATTCGCTGTCGCGCACCGTGACTGGCTGCGCCGTGCCCCAGCGCTGGCCGAGCTGCTGGCGGGTGTTGAAGAAATAGACGTCGGATTTGAATGGTGAAGCGAAAAACTTGTCCCAATTCTGGAGGTTGGTCAGGATGGGCAGGGTTTGCGTGTTCAGGGTGTAGCTGCCCGCAGTGAAAACATCCGCCGTTTCCCCCTCGTTCACGAACATCGCCATCTGCGATTCGCGCACCACCAGCACCGCGCCGTTCTGGATTTCGCGGTCGATTGCGGGGAAACGCCACATCAGCACATCGCTTTCAGGGTCCGGCCACTCGATGACATCAATAAACTGCTTCTTGATAAAACTGCCGATCATGACACTCTCCTCAGGTCAAACAGGCCGCATTCAGCAGCCCGATGGAAACGGATACGGCGGCAAGCCACGCGCCCACCGCCACATTGTTCGCCACCAGCTCCTCATTCGCCTTGGGAATGAAGCGCGTCGCCGCGAAATAGACAAGAATCTGGATCACCCCCGCCGCAAGCCCCCAGAGAAAGAAATCGAGCAAATGCACGCTCTGGGCGATGCTTGAAGAAATCGCGAGGGAAAAGCCGATCATCGCTCCGCCGAAAGACAGCGCGCAGGCGAGATTGCCCTGCTTGGCGAGCTTCAATTCCGCCGCAGGCGTAATGCGCAGATAAATGACGCTGAAAAGAAACAGCATCGCCGCACCCAGCACCATGTATTGCAGATACAGCCCGTATTGGGCGAGGGAAATGATCATAGCCGTGATGCTCCGTGTGAAAAACGGGAAGGATTATAGCCGCTGCCAGCGGCACGGGGAAGAAAGTGCAAAAATTTCATAAAAATCATAAAAATAGTGGTTTTTTACCACCATGAAGCGCTTGTGATGGGAAATTTTCTCACGATAAGCGCTTGACAGTGAGAAAAACACCCATTCTGTGGTTTTGATAAGGTAAAGCGGCGTTCGTTTAACGGCAAAGCGCTTCGGCGATGGCGGCGCTGTATTCGCCGCGTTGCCATTGCACCGGGCTTTCCGGGGTTTGCGGGAGGTTGGCCTGTTGCCGCGTGGCGCAGTCGATCAACAGCGGCCAGTGTTGCACCGGGGCGCGACGCTCGAAGAAGTAGAGCAAGGTGTGGCGTTGCATCGGGTTGTCGGCAAGAGGTTCATGGTTGGCGCGGTCGGCCACGACGAAGTGCACCACCGGCGGATAAACATGGCTCCACGGTTTGTACCACGCGCTTTGCCGCTGTTCGGCGATGACGACGGCACTTTGCGGCAGGCGCGCGCGGGTTTGCGCGAACCAGTGGTATTCGCTGTAGATTTGGAAGGCGAGCATCCCCAGACCGCCTGCGGCGGGGATGAGGGTTTTCGGCAGTTTCTTGAACAGCTTGCGCAAGAGGAGCGCGATGCCTGCCGCGCCGAGTCCGGCGCTGAAGGTGGCGATGAGTTCCCAGAGCATTGGTATTTTTTCTCATAAAGAAGCGCTTACCGTGGGATTTTTTCCCACGGCAAGCGCTTGGGGTTGGTAAAAAAGATTTATTTTGAGTAGTTTTTCGTGTTTATCGTAGGATGGGTGTAAACCCATGCGGTTTCACGGTGCTTATCCGAGAAACGGATACCCCTCTCCCCAACCTTTCTCGTCCTTCGGACGAGCTGGCAGAGCCACTGGAACAGCTCGCGTCAGCGAGAGTCGCCCCGTGGGGGGAGGGGCTTAATCAACCTCAGTGCATCACCGCATGTCCGGCACCGCGCGGGTAGCGCACGCTTTCCACGAGGTCTTGCACGTCTTGCGGCGGTTCCTTGCCCATGGCGGAGACGGCGAAGGCGACGATGAAGTGGATCGCAGCGCCAATCGGGCCGATGCCGAGCGGAGAGATGCCGAAGATCCAGTTGGCGGCGGTGTTTTCGTACACGTTCGTCCCCGGGATGAAGAACCAGCCCATGTAGAGGAAGATGTAGACGCAGGTTACGCCAAGGCCTGCGAGCATCCCGGCGATCGCCCCGGTGCTGTTCACGCGCTTGGAGAAGATGCCCATCATCAGCGCCGGGAAGATGGAAGCGGCGGCGATGCCGAAGGCGAGCGCCACGACCTGCGCGGCGAAGCCGGGCGGATTCATGCCGAGCCAGGTGGCGACGATGATGGCAATCGTCATCGAAACGCGGGCGGCCAAGAGTTCGCCCTTCTCCGTGATGTTGGGCTTCAGCGTTTTCTTGATGAGGTCATGCGAGATCGCCGACGAGATGGCGAGCAACAGCCCCGCTGCGGTGGAAAGCGCTGCTGCCAAGCCGCCTGCGGCAATGAGGCCGATGACCCAGGGCGGAAGATTGGCGATTTCCGGGTTGGCGAGCACCATGATGTCGTTATTGACGGAAAGCTCGTTACCCGCCCAGCCGCGCTCTGCGGCAACCGGGGCGAAGGCTTCCGATTTGTCGTTGTAATACTGAATCTTGCCGTCGCCGTTCTTGTCTTCAAACTTGAGGAGACCGGTGTGTTCCCAGGTCTTCATCCACTCGGGGCGCGCTTCAAAATCAATCGGCGCTTCCTGCGAACCCTGCGGATAAATGGTGTGCATCAGGTTCAGGCGCGACATCGAGCCGACCGCCGGCGCCGTGGTATAGAGCAGCGCGATGAACACCAGCGCCCAGCCTGCGGACGAACGCGCGTCCGACACTTTCGGCACGGTGAAGAAACGGATGATGACGTGCGGCAGCCCCGCCGTGCCAATCATCAGCGACAAGGTCAGCAGGAACATATTGAGCTTGTCCTTGACATCAGCGGTGTAAGCGGTAAAGCCCAAATCGGCAATAATCTGGTCGAGCTTTTGCAAAAGCGGCGTGCCACTTGCCACATCATCGCCGAAAAGGCCAAACGGCGGCAGCGGATTGCCCGTCAACTGGAAAGAAATGAACACCGCCGGAATCGTATAGGCAATGATCAGCACCACATACTGCGCCACCTGCGTATAGGTAATGCCCTTCATCCCGCCCAGCACCGCGTAAAACAGCACCACGACTGCGGCAATCATCAGCCCCATATCCTTGTCAATCTCGAGAAAACGGGAAAACGCCACGCCCGCACCCGTCATCTGCCCGATCACATAAGTGGTCGACGCCACAATCAGACACACCACGGCAATCAAACGCGCAGTCTTGCTGTAAAAACGGTCGCCAATGAAATCCGGCACCGTAAACTTGCCGAACTTGCGCAAATACGGCGCGAGCAACAGCGCCAGCAGCACATAGCCGCCCGTCCAGCCCATCAAATACGCGGACGCGCCATAGCCATTCATCGCGAGAAGACCTGCCATGGAAATGAAAGAGGCGGCACTCATCCAGTCCGCCCCCGTCGCCATACCGTTCAGAACGGGATGCACACCGCCGCCCGCCACATAAAACTCCTTGGTGGAACCGGCACGCGCCCAAATCGCAATCGCGAAATACAGCGCAAATGAACCGCCCACGAAAATCAGATTGATCGCAAATTGGCTCATCGCTTACTCCTCATGCACACCGAATCTCTCATCGAGCTTGTTCATGCGCCACGAATAAAAAAAGATAATGGCGATAAAGCAGAGAATCGACCCCTGCTGGCCAAACCAAAACCCCAAATCCTGACCGCCCACCTTGATACCGGCGAGCATCGGACGCAGGATAATGGCACAGCCATACGAACACACCGCCCACACCACAAGACAAATCGTGATGATGCGGATATTGGCCTTCCAGTACGCGGCCGCGTTGGAATCTGCGGACATATTTGCCTCCTCTATGTTTTCTGTACGTTGACGGCGCGCCGCCAACCATTAACGGACATTCATATGCCAAACGGCCGCCGGAGAATAACACGAAACCGCCCTCCCCCGGCAAGAGGCAGACACGCATTTTTTGCCAGACAACAGCATGAATACGCGAATATTTTCCCTTGCTGCAACGCAGCATACGGACAATCAGACTTCCGGCAAACCGTGAAAGAACGGCATGCTGCAATGCAGCAACCCTGCCCGACACAACAGCGGGTAGTGTCCACCCACCATTGCGCAGCGATTGTAGGTTGGTGGTGCATTTCGGCAGGCTCAATAACCGGCGAAGCCGAACCCCAACATCAATTAACATCGCTTGTTGGGGTCCACTTCGTTCACCCCAACCTACGCTTTGCCCGCAAATCAAGCGGTGGGTTACCCCCCCACGGTACCATGAGAAAATTTCTCATCCATAAGCGCTTTTTGTGGAAAATTTTCTCACGAAAAGCGCTTTATGATGGTAAAAAATCACTATTTTTAAGCTATTCATAAAACCATCTCAGGATGGGTGTCAACCCATGCGGTATCGCGAAGCGATTGTAGGTTAGTGGTGAGTGCGTAGGGCGTGTTGACGATTCAGATTTTTATACAATGAACTTCAAATAAAGCAACGAACTAAAGCCCCTCCC
>JAUNKJ010000067.1 GCA_030532785.1 Cardiobacteriaceae bacterium | reverse complement strand
TTTCCTGCATGCCGGGGCCGCCTCTGGGGCCTTCGTAGCGGATGATGACGATGTCTCCTGCCTGGACTTTTTTCTTCAAGATGCCGTCGACGGCGTCTTCCTGGCTTTCGAAGACGATGGCGCGGCCGCTGAAACGGTGGATGGACTCATCCACGCCTGCGGTTTTGACGACGCAGCCGTTTTCGGCGATGTTGCCGTAGAGGACGGCGAGGCCGCCGTCTTGCGAGTAGGCATGCTGTAGGCTTCTGATGCAGCCGTTTGCGCGGTCGTCGTCGACGGTGTCGTAGCGTTTGTTTTGCGAGAAGGCGGTTTGGGTGGGGATGTTGCCGGGGGCGGCGCGGTAGAAGTCGCGCGCGGCGTGGTTGTCGGGATTGGCAAGGTCGTATTGGGCGAGCGCGTCTTTGAGGGTGGCGCTGTGGACGGTGGGGAGGCTCGCGTCGATGAGGTCTGCGCGGTCGAGTTCGGCCATGATGTTCATGATGCCGCCGGCGCGGTGGACGTCTTCCATGTGGTATTTTTCGGTGTTGGGCGCGACTTTGCAGAGCTGGGGGACGCGGCGCGAGAGGGCGTCGATGTCGGCGAGGTTGAAGTCGACTTGCGCTTCCTGGGCGGCGGCCAAGAGGTGGAGGATGGTGTTGGTGGAGCCGCCCATGGCGATGTCAAGCGTCATGGCGTTGGCAAAGGCGGCTTTGCTGGCGATGGTTCGCGGAAGGACGCGGTCGTCGCCTTCTTCATAGTAGCGGCGGGTGTTGGCGACGATTTGCCGCGCGGCGGCGAGGAAGAGTTCGCCACGGGCGGCGTGGGTGGCAAGCAGTGAGCCGTTGCCGGGGAGCGCGAGGCCGATGGCTTCGTTCAGGCAGTTCATGGAGTTGGCGGTGAACATGCCGGAGCAGGAGCCGCAGGTGGGGCAGGCGGCGCGTTCCATGGCGTTGACCATTTTGTCGCTCAAGCTGGGGTCGGCGGCGCTGACCATGGCATCCACCAAATCGAGCTTGCGGGCGACCTCGGGCGATTTGCCCGCTTCCATGGGGCCGCCGGAGACGAAGATGGCGGGGATGTTCAGGCGCAGGGCGGCCATGAGCATGCCGGGGGTGATTTTGTCGCAGTTGGAGATGCAGATGATGGCGTCGGCGCAGTGGGCGTTGACCATGTATTCGACGCTGTCGGCGATGAGGTCGCGGCTCGGCAGCGAATAGAGCATGCCGTCGTGCCCCATGGCGATGCCGTCGTCCACGGCGATGGTGTTGAATTCCTTGGCAACCGCGCCTGCCGCTTCGATTTCGCGCGCGACCATTTGTCCGAGGTCTTTCAGGTGTACATGGCCGGGGACGAATTGGGTGAAGCTGTTGACGACGGCGATGATGGGTTTGCCGAAGTCTTCGTCTTTCATGCCGGTGGCGCGCCAAAGCGCGCGCGCGCCTGCCATGTTGCGTCCGGCGGTGGAGGTGCGGGAGCGGTAGGGGATTTTCATGTTTGCCTCGGATGATGGTGGTTATCGGTTTCGGGTTAGCGGATTTGGAAGAGGGTGACGATTTGCCGCACGCCGGAGACGCGGCTCGCGACGTCGGTCACGGCGTGGGCTTCCTGGTCGCTGACGATGCCCATGAGGTAGGTGATGCCGTGTTCGGTGACGACTTTGACGCGGGTGGGGTCGAAGCCGGGCATGCGCACGTCGAAAAGCGCGGCCTTGACTTTGGTGGTTTGCTTGGCGTCGTAACCGCGCTCGGAGAAGGTGGAAGGGCGGCCGACGATCAGATGGTTGTGCACTTTGCTCACGCCCGGTTGCGCGCGGGCGAGGCTTTCGATTTGCTGGCGCACGGCGTCGTTGATGGTTTCGCCGGTCAGGAGGATTTCGGTGTTGTAGCCGGTAACGCTCACATGGCTGTTGTCGCGCAACGCCGGGATGTTGCCGATTTTCGCGGCAATGGCGATTTCGGCGGTGTTGTCGTCGAGTACCGTACCCGCACTGCGGCGGTCGTGAATCATGCCCGCACCGGTGGCGGCACCGCCAATGAGGATGGGGGCGCAGCCTTGCAGCGCGAGGGAGGCAAGAAGGGCGAGGCAAAGGGTTTTTTTCATGGTCGGTATCCTGGCAAAGAAGCGGAACGTCCGAAGCGGCAAGCGGAAAACCCCTCCGGCGGCAACAAGGCCGCGAGTATAGCAAAGGCGCGGGATATGCAAACGTTTTCGCCGAGAAAAAACTGGTATCGCCGTGGTTTTTTGCTATACTGCCGCGCCGCAAAAATGGTTTCAGGAGAAAATAATGAAAGTGTTGTCTTCTTTGAAGAGCGCGAAAACCCGCAGCCGCGACTGCCAAATCGTCAAGCGCCGTGGCAAGTTGTTCGTGATCTGCAAGTCCGACAAGCGTCTGAAAGCGCGTCAGCGTTGATTCGCCGCTTCCGGTAAAACGCCGCAATGATTGCGGCGTTTTTTATGCCCGTTGCGGGCGCAATGCGGGAAGTTGCAAAATGCACAAAAATGATGTTTTTATATCATTTTTATTAAAAATATGGATATTTTTTACCGTGACAAGCGCTTCATGATGAGAAAATTTCCCATTTTGTCACGAGACAGTGTGGCGCACTTTTTTTCATTGAGACTGCCCCGGCAGCGCAGTATCATATCGAGAATGTAATCTGTGAGTTTCATCAAGGGAGAAACCATGTCATCGCAATACAAGGCTCAAAAAGATTCCTCCGGCTTGTACGGCGGAAATGCGGCCTATATCGAAGCGCTTTACGAGGATTATCTGGCGGATGCGCAAAGCGTGAGTCCCGAATGGCAGCAGTATTTTGCCGCCATCAAGGGCGACGCGGGCAGCGAGCGTTCGCGCCTCGACGTGCAGGAGAAATTCGAAGCGCTGGCGCAAATGCCCTTTGTGGCAAGCGCTTCCGGCGATGGCGCGAATGCGGCCAAAGAGATTGCGGTGCGCGCGTTGATCCGTGATTTCCGCCACCGTGCGCACTGGGGCGCGGATGTTGACCCCGCGAACATCCGCGAACGCCGCGAATTGCCGGAATGCAAGATCGAATACCACGGCCTCGACCAAAGCGATTTGGCCGAGACTTTTTTTGTGGACGGCGCTTTCGGTCAGGAAAACATGACGCTCGCCGCGTTGCTCGACAAATTGCAGCACACCTATGCGAGCCACATCGGCCTGGAAGTGGCGCACGTCAATGATGTCGCCGAGCGCAAATTCTTCTTCGACGAGCTGGAAAAAGCGGGCAAAAACTATGGTTTCTCCGATGCCGAGCGCAAGCGCTTCCTCGAGAAACTGGTGGCCGCCGACGGCATGGAAAAATACCTGCACAAGCGTTACGTCGGCCAGAAGCGCTTCTCGCTCGAAGGCGGCGACGGCCTCATTCCGCTCACCTACGAAATCATCAGCTACCTCGGCAAACACGGCACTGAAGAAATCGGCATCGGCATGGCGCACCGTGGCCGCTTGAACATGCTCATCAACATCCTCGGCAAGAGTCCGCAATCGCTTTTCGACGAGTTTGACGGCAAATATGAACCCGCCGCCAACCGCGCCGGTGATGTGAAATACCACATGGGCTATTCCTCGCGCGTCACTTACGACGGCAACGATGTTGATTTGACGCTCGCCTACAACCCCTCGCATCTGGAATTTGTCAACGCCGTGCAAATGGGCTCGACCCGCGCGCGTCTTGAGCGTCTGCGCCAGGAAAAATACCGGGGCAAATCGATCCGCGACATCGCCAACAAGGCCGTGCCGATTTTGATTCACGGCGACGCCGCGCTCGCCGGGCAGGGCGTCAACCAGGAAGTGCTGCAACTGTCGCAACTGCGCGGTTATCAGGTGGGCGGTGCGATTCATATCGTCGTCAACAACCAGATCGGCTTCACCACCTCCAACCTCCTCGATTTGCGCTCGTCCATGTATTGCACCGACATCGCCAAATCGATCCAGGCACCAATTCTTCATGTCAACGGCGACGATCCGGAAGCGCTTGCCTTTGCCGGGATTCTCGCCGCCAAATACATGCTCGAATTCCAGAAAGACATCTTTATCGACATCGTCTGCTACCGCCGCCTCGGCCACAACGAAGCGGATGAACCGTCCGCCACCCAGCCGATGATGTACCAGAAAATCCGCAAACATCCGGTACCGGCGCAGGTCTATGCGCAAAAACTCGAAGCCGAGGGCGTCATTGCCGCCGGCGATTACGAGAAAATGCAGAACGACTACCGCGCGCGCCTCGAAGCGGGCAATCCCGTTGCCGAGCCGGTGAAAATCGACCGCAACGATGCCCTGGCGCAAGAATGGTACGCCCTGCGCGAACAGGACTGGAGCGCGCCGGTCGATACCACCTTCCCGCGCGAGCGCCTGGCCGAACTGGGCGCGAAAATCTTCTCCGTGCCCGAAGGCTTCGTGCCGCACAAAATCGTCGACAAAATGCTGGAAACCCGCCGCGAGATGAGCGCAGGCAAGCAGGACCTCGACTGGGGAACCGCAGAAAACCTCGCCTACGCCTCGCTGCTCGATCAGGGCTATCAAGTGCGCGTTTCCGGTGAAGATTCCGGGCGCGGCACCTTCTCGCACCGCCATGCCGTGATCCATGACCAAAACACCGGCGACAGCTACACCCCGCTTGCCCACATCAGCGACAACCAGCCCACGGTGCGCGTCATCGACTCGCTCCTCTCCGAATGCGGCGTACTCGGCTTTGAATACGGCTATTCCACCGCCGAGCCGAAAGGGCTCGTCATCTGGGAAGCGCAATTCGGCGATTTCGCCAACGGCGCGCAAGTCATCATCGACCAGTTCATCGCCTCCGGCGAAACCAAGTGGGACCGCTTCAGCGGCCTCGTCATGCTCCTGCCGCACGGCTACGAAGGCCAGGGGCCGGAACACTCCTCCGCGCGTCTCGAGCGCTACCTGCAACTGTGCGCCAAGGACAATATGCAAGTCTGCGTACCCTCAACCCCGGCGCAGGTCTACCACATGCTGCGCCGCCAGGTATTGCGCAAATTCAGAAAGCCGCTCATCGTCATGTCGCCCAAATCCCTGCTGCGCCACAAACTCGCGGTCAGCAGCCTGGACGAACTCGCGAACGGCCGCTTCCATGAAGTCATCGGCGAAATTGACGCGCTTGACAACAACAAGGTGAAGCGCGTCATCCTCTGCGCTGGCAAGGTCTACTACGACCTCCTGCAAAAACGCCGCGACGAGGGCAAGAACGATGTCGCCATCATCCGCGTCGAGCAGCTCTATCCCTTCCCGGTCGACGCGCTGCGTGCGGAAATCGAAAAATATCCGGCGGATGCGCAAATCTTCTGGTGCCAGGAAGAGCCGCGCAACCAGGGTGCATGGCACCAAATCTACGAATCCCTCATGGACGCCGTGCTGGAAGGACGCCGCGTCAGCTACGTTGGCCGCGAGGAATCCGATTCCACCGCCGCCGGTTATGCCAAAGTACATGCCGTCGAACAGGCGGCGCTGGTCGAGCAGGCGCTTGACCTTTAATTAATTTCGAAATCAAGAGGTATATATGAGTACAGAAGTCAAAGTTCCCGACCTCCCGGAATCCGTTGCCGACGCCACCCTCGTCGACTGGCATTTCAAAGTCGGCGATTTCGTCAACGCCGGCGATAACCTCGTCGATCTCGAAACCGACAAAGTCGTGCTGGAAATGCCCGCACCGGTCTCGGGCGTGTTGAAAGCCATCCTCCATGAAGACGGCGCCACCGTGACCAGCGGCACCATCGTCGCCCACATGGAAGCGGGCAGTGCGCCTGCCGCCGCACCTGCCGCCGAAACCAAGGCGGAAAGCGCCCCGGCTGCCGCGCCCGCCGCTGCCGCCGCATCTGTGGCCGTGGACAAAAACGCCTCGCCCGCCGCGCGCAAAATGGCGGCGGAAAACGACGTGAAAACCGCAGACGTTGCTGGCAGCGGCCGCGGCGGCCGCGTCACCAAGAACGACGTCAAGGTACACCTCTCCGCTGGCGGCAGCCGCCACGAAGAGCGCGTACCGATGACGCGGATGCGCAAGCGCATCGCCGAGCGCCTCATCGAAGCGCAGCAGGGCGCGGCCATGCTCACCACCTTCAACGAAGTGAACATGAAGCCCGTCATGGATCTGCGCAAGAAATACCAGGACCTGTTCGTCAAGAAACACGACATCAAGCTCGGCTTCATGTCCTTCTTCGTCAAAGCCGCCATCGAAGCGTTGCGCAAATTCCCGGCGGTCAACGCCTCCATTGACGGCGACGACATCATCTACCACAACTACTACGACATCGGCATCGCCGTCTCCGGGCCGCGCGGTCTCGTCGTGCCCATCCTGCGCAACGCCGAACACATGAGCCTCGCCGACATCGAAAAAGGCATCAAGGACTACGCCGACAAAACCAAGGCGGGCACCCTCGCGCTGGAAGACATGACCGGCGGCACCTTCTCCATCACCAACGGCGGCACCTTCGGCTCCATGCTCTCCACGCCGATCCTGAACCCGCCGCAAAGCGCCATCCTCGGCATGCACAACATCGTCGAGCGCCCGGTGGTGGAAAACGGCGAAATCGTCATCCGCCCGGTGATGTATTTGGCGCTCACCTACGACCACCGCATCATCGACGGCCGCGAAGCAGTGAGCTTCCTCGTCGCCATCAAGGAAGCGCTGGAAGACCCGGCACGCATCCTCCTCGGCGTATAAGCACGCAAGGCGCGGCATCCCCGCGCCTTTTTTATGTGCAGAAACCGTGGGATGTGCCTCGCTAACGAAACATCAACGTAGGGTGGGCTTTAGCCCACCATGAAAATCCCAGCCGTAGGCTGGGTTAGCGCGCAGCGCGTAACCCAGTGTGTTGCGATGTTTTTCTGCCGGGTTGTGTTGCTTGCAAACGCTGGGCTAAAGCCCACCCTGCAACGCAATGGTAAATTTTCTCACTGAAAAGCGCTTATCGCGGTATATTTTCTCACCATAAGCGCTTTGATATGGTAAAAAATCGCTATTTTTGGTGGTATTTTGATTTTTTGAAAAGGGGAGTTCGATATGTTCCGCAAAGCAATACCCACATTGAGCATCATGGCAACGACGCTGCTCGTCGGCTGCGTACAGTTTAGCGATACGCTCAATCGCCCGCAGGCGAATACCTTACCGGCAGATGGCGGCATGGCATTGAATACGATGGCAGATGCGCCGCCAGTGGCAGCAGCGCAAACGGGTGGAGTGCATCCGAATATTGTGTATTTCTTTGAGAAATTATGTGCGGGACAAAGAAAAATTGAGCCAGAAACCCAATGCAGACTGCCCGACGAGATAGATTATCAAGATGATGATGTCGCATTAGTATCAACGGAAAATGTAGCAGGTTTAAGAGGCAGTGGCGGTTACGAGTATATTTTATTGGATTTGAAGGGGCGCCCGGGAGGCTTCTTATACAATGGGTTTGGGTTGGAGGCAGATGTAAAGCGTAAGGGGCAGCGTTTGACTATTACTATAGGAGGAAGACTTTCAGGTAAAAGTAAGAAAGTCATAAATCTGAACGGAAAAACGCGCGTAGTTGATGTCTGTGAGGAGTTTGGCTGCTAGGTGTAGCGGGCATTTGCGCCCGACAACGGAACGAGGGTAGCCCTCCGAGTCACGCAGCGATGGATGGTTGGTTTGGCGCTTCGTGCAAAGGGTGGGTTGACACCCACTCCACAAAAAGGCATGGAGAGTGGGGCGTTGTTTGGTAAAATTTCTCATCCATAAGCGCTTATTGTGGGAAATTTTCTCACAAAAAGCGCTTTGTTGCGGTAAAAAATAACCATTTTTCTAGGTTTTGTGTATTGAATAATCTAAGGAGTTTATGATGAGTCAGAATTTTGATGTGATTGTGATCGGCGGCGGCCCCGGCGGCTATGTCGCCGCCATCCGCGCCGCGCAGCTCGGTTTCAAAACCGCCTGCGTGGAAATGTGGAAAGACGACAGCGGCAAGGAACGCCTCGGCGGCACTTGCTTGAACGTCGGCTGTATCCCCTCCAAGGCGCTGCTCGAATCGAGCGCTCTCTACCACAAAATGCAGCACGACCTCGCGCCGCACGGCATCAGCGCCAAGGACGTAAAAATCGATATTGCACAAATGATTGCGCGCAAAAACGGCATTGTCGACCAGCTCACCGGCGGCATCGCCCAGCTCTTTCAGGCCAACAAAATCGAATGGCTGAAAGGGCGCGGCAAGCTGCTCGCGGGCAAGGTTGTGGAAGTGACCGCGCATGATGGCAGCGTCAGCCAATACCAGGCGCAGAAAGGCGTGATTTTGGCGTTTGGCTCCGTGCCGGTTGATATTCCCGTGGCGAAAATGGATGGCAAACACATCGTCAGCTCCACCGGCGCGCTCGAATTTAGCGAAGTACCCAAGCGCCTCGGCGTCATCGGCGCAGGGGTAATCGGTTTGGAAATGGGCAGCGTATGGCAGGCGCTGGGTTCGGAAGTGGTTATTCTGGAGGCCACCGAATCCTTCCTGCCGATGGCGGACGAACAGCTTGCGAAAGACGCGGCGCGTACCTTCAAAAAACAGGGATTGGATATCCGCCTCGGCGCGAAAGTGACCGGCGCGCAAGTCAAGGGCAACGACGTCGTCGTGCAATATGAAGACAAAAACGGCGCGCAGGAGATCGTCGTCGACAAACTCCTCGTCTGCGTCGGCCGCAAACCCAATACCCAAGGCGTACTCGCCGACGACAGCGGCGTGAAAATGGACGCGCGCGGCTTTATCGAAGTCAACGATCATTGCGAAACGGCGGTCGCGGGCGTTTACGCCATCGGCGATTGCGTGCGTGGCCCGATGCTCGCGCACAAGGCGAGCGAAGAGGGCGTGATGGCGGCAGAAATGCTCGCTGGCCAGGCAGGCCATGTGCGTTACGACGTGATCCCCTCCGTCATCTACACCCACCCGGAAATGGCGTGGGTCGGCAAAACCGAGCAGCAACTGAAAGCCGAAGGCGTCAACTACGCCAAGGGCGACTTCCCCTTCGCCGCCAATGGCCGCGCCAAGGCGATGGAAGAAGCGGGCGGTTTTGTGAAAATCCTCTGCGATGCGGAGACCGACGAAATCCTCGGCGCGCACATCATTGGCCCCTGCGCCTCGGAAATGATCCATGAACTGATCGTGGCCATGGAATTCTACGCCGCCGGTGAAGACCTCGCGCGCATCGTCCATGCGCACCCGACCCTTTCCGAATCGGTACACGAAGCCGCATTGGCGGTATCGGGCAACGCGTTGCACAAAGTGAACGTCAAACGCAAATAAGCGTTTTTTATCATGAGTAAGCGCTTGTCATGAGAAAAATACTCATGATAAGCGCTTTCTTTTGGTAAAAAATCTCTATTTTGGGATAAAATATGAAAATCCTCCACGACCCGCAATCCCACTCCTTCGCCTCCGACAATTACTCCGGCGCCCATCCCGAAATCCTCGCCGCCATTGCCGACGCCAACGGCGGCCACGTCGGCGCATATGGCGCTGATCCCTATACGGAAAACATGCAGACCGTCTTCCGCGCCCATTTTGGCGAGGCGACAGAGGCCTTTGCCGTGTTCAACGGCACCGGTGCCAACGTGTTGGCATTGCAGGCATTGTTGCCGCGCTGGGGTGCGGTCATCTGCGCTGATACCGCGCACATCCATCATGACGAAAGCACCGCGCCGCAGGCGGTGGGCGGCATGAAGCTGTGGACGATTGCCACGCCCAACGGCAAATTGACGCCCGACCTCATCCGCCGCGAAGCGCATGGTTACGGCTTTGAACACCGCGCTCAGCCGCTCGCGGTCAGCATCACCCAATGCACGGAAGTAGGCACGGTGTACACGCCGGAAGAGATTCGCGCCATCGCCGATTGCTGCCGTGAATACGGCATGGCGCTGCACATGGACGGCGCGCGCATTGCCAACGCGGCGGCGGCGCTCGGCGTGCCGTTGCGCACGATCACCACTGACGCGGGCGTCGATATTCTCTCCTTCGGCGGCACGAAAAACGGCCTCTTGCTCGGCGAATGCGTGGTGGTGCTGAACCCCGCCAACGTCGCGGACGGCTTGAAATACCTGCGCAAACTCAATATGCAGCTCGCCTCGAAAATGCGCTTTATCGCCGCGCAATTCGTGGCGCTTTTGGAAGGGGATTTGTGGCAGCGCTCGGCGGCGCACGCCAATGCGATGGCCGCGCGCCTTGCGGCAGGACTGGCGGAGATGCCAGGCGTCGAGTTCGTCTATCCGCGAGAAGCCAATGGCGTTTTCGTGCGCCTGCCCGCCGGCGTTGCCGACAAGGTGCGGCAAACCAGCTTCTTTTATGACTGGGATCAGAATGGCACGGTGCGCCTGATGTGCAGCTTCGATACCCAGGAAGCGCATGTCGATGCGCTGCTTGTGGCGGTGCGAGCGGCGTTGGTAGGGTAATTTATTGTCGCGCCGAGTTTTCTTTTGTCGCATCAATGGATAGGATGTGGACCATACGACGGGATGACGGAGGGAAACCATGCACGACAGCCAAAATGAGATACCACCCGATGAGGACAATGAGGTTGTACAGCGTCCTGGCAAGTTTCGGATTGCTGTGTGTCTGTTTTATCTCGTTTATCCTATTGTTTTATTTATAGCTGCACGTTACATAGATATGCCCGATATCGCGATACGCCCCTTGTCCACGGTGATGGAGTTCCTGGGTCTGATTGCTGTGGTTGAGGGATTGATGCTGTTTTCAGCTTTGTCGGAAAAAAATTTGGGGGGAACTTTGCTGGGGTGCGCTGTGTTGGGGGTTGTAGCTGCACCGGTGGGATTTTTGCTATTCCTTGGGTTGATGTTCGTGCCGGATGTAGTCGCAATGGCGTTGCCGATGCTGATATTCCCTTGGGCAGGCGTGATGGGGTTGAGTAAAGCCAGACATCCGTTGTGGCAAGCAATTTCGGCTCTGGCAGCTATGGGCTATGGAATATTGTTTTTTATCTTTTTTTCTGGCTCATGGAAATCGAGAATTTTTTAATGGATTTCTTTGGGGGTTAGAGGCTATTGACAATTCGCGATAGAGATTTACAGAGTTTCAGGAAACTCTTTGAAGTATTGATGGTTTAGCCGCTGCGCGATTTTCTTTATCCCCCTCTCCCCAACCCCTCCCCCTCAAGGGCTACTGTATGCACACATCTTTGGCAGAAGGAACCACAGCAAAGAAATCATTCATCAACCTGATATGAACGACAGTAGGCTGGGTTAGTTGCGAAGCAACGTAACCCAGCGTAATGTTTGGAATATAGCCAAATCAACAAAAAACAGAAAGGAGATGTAGGTTGGTGGTGAGCCGTTAGGCGAACCCCAACATTATGAATTCTAAAATGTTGGGGTTCGTGCTGCGCACTCACCACCAACCTACGGTTTGGCTGATT
>JAUNKJ010000066.1 GCA_030532785.1 Cardiobacteriaceae bacterium | reverse complement strand
TTTGAATAAAGCCCTTTATTCAAAGGGTTAAAAAACGAACCCTATGCCATTTTTTTTGGGGAAGCGGCTATACAAGATGTGAGAAGCTTTGTTTCTGCCCTCACCCCAACCCCTCTCTGCTCCGCAGCTCTTCGAGTCCCACGGGAGAGGGGCTTTAGGTCGTTGCTTTATTTGAAGTTCATTTCATCAGATTCTGAATTGTCAACAGCCCCTACGGCATCGGAGTTTTTCACGGACGTTGCAGGCAATATCGCAACGATGGTGGGCTAAAGCTCACCCTACGGGTTTCATGAGAAATTTTCTCACCCATAAGCGCTTATTGTGATAATTTTTCTCGCAATAAGCGCTTAATTGTGATAAAAAACAATTATTTTTGGTTATTTCATGAATTTCAAACGTAGAGTAGGTCAACACTCGCTCTACGTATTACACCAATGCTTGTAGGGACGTAGCATGCTACGTCCCTACGGTGATAAATATTCTCACGCTAAGCGCTTATGGGTGGTAAAAATCGTCTATTTTTTCCGTTTTTATGTTTCAGCGTTTGACGCGGCCGACGTCAGCGACGTCTTTGATCTGCGCGATGCGGTCGATGATGCGCGAGAGTTGGCTCATGTCGCTGATTTCAAGGCTGAAGATGCCTTCGAGGCGCTGGCGTTCGTTTTGTTGCATGTCGACGTGGAGGATGGGGACTTTTTCGTTGGCAAGGACTTGGCTGATGTCGCGCAGGATGTGGGTGCGGTCGTAGGCTTCGATGCCGATGTCGACGCGGTAGACGCTGGCGTCGCCGTCTTGCCAGTGGACGTCGACGATGCGTTCGGGGTGGACGTTTTGCAGGTGCTGGAGGTTGCTGCAGTTTTCGCGGTGGATGTTGACGCCGCGTCCGGTGGTGATGAAGCCGGCGATGGCGGCGGGGGGGACGGGTTGGCAGCAGGTGGCGAAGTTGACCATGAGGTCGTCGACGCCGGCGACGGCGATGTTTTGCCGCCGCGCTTTTTTGCTGGCTTTGATGGGCAGGCGCGCGAGGCGTTCTGCCATGCTGGGTTGGTCGTGCGTTTGCTGGCGCGCGCCCTGGCGTTCGGAGAGTTCGTGGGCGACGGTGAGGACGCCGAGGTCGCCGAAGCCGATGGCGGCGTGGAGGTCGGCGGTGCTGTGGAGGTTGAATTTGCGCGCGAGGTCTTGTTGGTCTTCGTTGCTGAGGGTGAGGCCGAGGCGGCGGCATTCGCGTTCGAGCATGTCGCGTCCGGCGTCGATGCTTTTTTCTTTTTCGAGTTTTTTGAAGTAGCTGCGTACTTTGGCTTTGGCGCGGGCGCTGCGCAAATAGCCCAAATGGTCGTTCAGCCAGTCGCGGCTGGGGTTGGCTTCTTTTTGGGTGAGGATTTCGATGGTGTCGGCGTTTTTGACGGCGGTGGTGAGGGGGACGATTTTGCCGTTGATTTTCGCGCCTTTGCAGCGGTGGCCGAGGCTGGTGTGGATGTGGTAGGCGAAGTCGAGCGGGGTGGCGCCTTCGGGGAGGTCGACGACTTGGCCTTGCGGGGAGAGGGCGTAGACGCGGTCGGCGAAGGCTTCGTTTTTGAATTGGTCGAAGACGATGTCGCCGCGCGCGGCGTCGCCGCTGCCGTCGAGCATGCGGCGCAGCCATTCGATTTGTTGTTCGAATTGTTTGCTGTGGCGCGCGCCTTTTTCTTTGTAGAGCCAGTGGGCGGCGACGCCGAGTTCGGCGCTTTCGTGCATTTTGGTGGTGCGGATTTGCACTTCGAGGACGCGGTTTTCCGGGCCGGTCAGGGAGGTGTGCAGGGATTGGTAGCCGTTGGCTTTGGGGTTGGCGATGTAGTCGTCAAATTCTTCGGCGATGGGTTGCCACAGTGATTGCACGACGCTCAAGACGCGGTAGCAGTCTTCTTCGCTCGCGACTTCTACCCGCACGGCGCGCACGTCGTTGACTTGCGAGAATTTGAGCTTTTTCCGCTTCATTTTCTGGTAGATGCTGTTGATGTGCTTGACGCGGCCGTAGACTTTTTTCGCGGTGATGCCGGCTTTTTGCAGTTCGTGCGACAGCAGGGCGATGATGCGTTCGATGTAGCGTTCGCGGTCAACGCGCTTTTCTTCGAGGGCGGTGGTGAGTTCCTGGTAGATGTCGGGTTCGAGGGTTTGCAGGGCGCGGTCTTCGAGTTCCCATTTGAGTTGGGCGATGCCTAGGCGGTTGGCGAGCGGGGCGAAGAGGTCGCGGGTTTGCAGGGCGAGGCGTTGCTGGTTTTCCGGGGTGTATTCGCCCATGCTGCGCATGGCGACGGTTTGCAGTGCGAGTTTGAGGATGACGGCGCGCATGTCGCTGGCCATGGCGAGGAGCATTTTGCGCAGTTGTTCGAGGTCGTTTTTTTCCTGGTCGTGGAGGCGGTCGATGAGGCCGAGGGCGTCGAGCGCACGCAGGAGGTTGACAACGTCGGGCGCGGTTTTTTCCGCGATGGTGTCAGCGTCGAGCGCTTGCGCGCGCCAGCCGTAGACGAGGAGGGCGGCGGCGATGAGGGTGGCGTCGGCCTTGAGGTCAAGGAGGAGGCCGCTGAGCATGGCGGCCTTGCGCTCGGGGAAGGCGTTTTGGGCGCTGGCGAGGTCGTAGGCGCTTTCGATCAGCGCGTGGCTGTCGGGGTAGTGCGCCTCGCCGGGCAGCCAGGGCGGACGCGGGGCGGCCATGTCATGCCCCGCCTTGCAGGCTGCCCTGGATGCGGGTGATGACTTCCTGCACGTCGGTGCTGACGCCGTCGCGCGCGGCAAGCGCTTGCAGTTCGGCGCTGATGACGGCGCGGCGTTCGCTGTCAAGGCGGCTGCCGATGGCAAAGACGTTCAGGAGGCGCGCGGAGAGTTGCGGGTTGGCGGTGAGGATGCGCCCGATTTGCGCGGCGACGAAGCGGTAGCCGCTGCCGTCTTTGGCGTGGAAGAGGACGGGGTTCTGGCTGGCGAAGGTGGCGACAAGGGCGCGGAAGCGGTTGGGGTTGCCGATGGCGAAGTCCTGATGTTCGGCGAGCGCTTCGATGCGCGCGAGTGCGCCGTCGCCCGCGTCTTTGGCTTGCAGGGCGAACCATTTGTCGATGACGAGCGGCTGGTCGGCGAAGCGCTGGTGGAAGTCGGCAAGCGCTTCGTCGCGGTGGCGGTCGTGGCGCTGGTTGAGGGCGGCGAGGGCGTGCATGCGCTCAGTCATGTTCGCCGCGCTTTGGTAGCGGCTGGCGAGCATTTGTCTGAGATCATCTTCGGCAAAGATGGCGAGGTAGTGCATAGCAAGGCCGCGCAGGGCGCGGATGCCGGCGTCGCGCACGCTGTAGCGCGGCGAGAGTTCGCGGCGGTCGCTTTCGAGGTGTTCGAGCCACGGGCGGCGCATTTTGAGGGCGATGACCTGGCGGATTTGTTCGTAGGCGGCGAGCGCCCTGTCCATGTCGAGTTGCGGCGGCAGGTAGTTGAGGAGGGTGTCGAAGGTGGGCAGTTCGAGGAGGAGGGCTTTTTCGCCGTCGCTGCGTTTGTCGTGGGTGAGGACGTCGAGCATGATGTCGGCGACGCTGCGCACATGGGTTTTGACGTCGCGCGGCGCGCGCATCGCGGTTTCAAAGAGGCGACGGTAGCAGTGCTGGATGGCTTCGAGGCGGGCGAAGCCGTCGGGGGCATGGGCGGCGAGGAGAGCGAGTTCTTCGTTGTCGTAGTCGTATTGGTAGTAGACGGGGGCGGAGAAGTCTTGCATGAGGACGGGGATGAGGCCGGTGTCGGCGGCGTCGAATGTCCAGCTCGCGCGCGGTTTGTCGAGGATGAGGGTTTGTTCGCTGCTGCCGTCGGCAAAGCGGAAGAGTTGTCCCTGGCGGTTGATGAGGGAGAGTTTTACCGGGATGACGAGGGCGCGCGGCGGGGAGACGGCGTCCACGTCCTGCCCGGCCGCGAGGGTGTAGCTGCGGCTGCGCTGGTTGTAGGCCGAGGTGAAGCGCACGCGCGGGGTGCCGGCGGTGGTGTACCAGCGGAAGAAATCGCCGGTGAAGTCGTAGTCGGAGACTTCGCTCATGCAGGCGGCGAAGTCTTCGATGCGCACGGCCTGGCCGTCGTGTTTTTCCACATAGCGCTTCATGCCTTGCTGGAAGCGCTCTTCGCCGAGGATGGTGTGGTACATGCGGATGATTTCCGCGCCTTTTTCATAGACGGTGGCGGTGTAGAAGTTGTCAATCGCCGCGTATTCCTGCGGCTGCACCGGGTGGCGCATGGGGCCTGCGTCTTCGGCAAATTGAACGCGGCGCAGGAGGTTGACGTTGGCAATGCGTTCGAGTGCGCGCTCGCCGAGGTCGGCGGAGAATTCCTGGTCGCGGAAGACGGTGAGGCCTTCTTTCAGGGAGAGCTGGAACCAGTCGCGGCAGGTGATGCGGTTGCCCGTCCAGTTGTGGAAGTATTCGTGGCCGATGACGGCGCGGATGCCGTGGAAATCGGCGTCGGTGCCGGTGTCGGTGTTGGCGATGACGTATTTGGTGTTGAAGATGTTGAGTCCCTTGTTTTCCATCGCGCCCATGTTGAAATCGCTGATGGCCACGATGTGGAAGCGCTGCAAATCATAGGAGAGGCCGAAGCGCTTTTCGTCCCAGTGGATGGATTCGACGAGCGATTGCATGGCGAAGTCGGTCTGGTCGATAAAGGGCGCTTCGGTGTAGATGCGCAGTTCCACCTGTTTGCCGAGCGGGGTGGTGATGCGTTTGTTGACCATCGCCAGATCGCCCGCAACCAGCGCGAAGAGGTAGGTGGGCTTGGGGTGCGGGTCGTACCATTGCGCGTAGTGGCGCGCCTCGCCGAGGTTGCCCGATTTTTCCAGGTCGCCGTTGGCGAGCAACACCGGGTTCTGCGCACGGTCGGCCTCGATGTGCACGCGGTAGGTGGCGAGTACGTCGGGGCGGTCCAGGGCAAAGCTGATGCGGCGGAAGCCCTGCGCTTCGCATTGGGTGCAGTAGATGCCGTTGGAGCGGTAAAGCCCGGAGAGTTCGCGGTTGGCGTCGGGCTGCAACTGCACTTCGGTTTCCAAGGTGAAGCTGTCGGCGACATTGAAGAGGGTGAGCTGGTTGTTTTCGTAGCGGTAGGCGTCGGCAGGGAGTGTTTCGCCATCAACGCGAATGGCCTGCAAATCCAGGCCTTCGCCATCCAGCACCAGATCGCGCACCTGTTCGCGCCGCCAGCCGATTTCATCCTCTTTCGGCTCGATGCGGCGGAAATTCTGGGTGTGGCGCAGGAGTACGCCGCCATCGTTCAGGGTGAAATGCAGTTCGTGGTGATCCGTGGTAAACGCCGGCGGGGTGTATTCGGCCAGCTTGACCAGTGCTAATTCGCTCATCCTTATCGCTTCCTTGGTTGTTGCCTTATTCTTCCTGGCGCGCCGCCTGGCGGGCATAGTATGCCTGGGTTTCGGTGACGGCGATGGCCGTCATGTTGAAGATGCGCCGTGCGGTCGCGACTTTCGTCATCAGCGCCACCGGGCGGCGGATGCCCATGAGAATGGGGCCGACGACGTTGCCGTCGGACATCACTTTCAACAGGTTGTAGCTGATGTTCGCCGCATCGATGTTGGGCATGACGAGAATATTGGCGGTGCCTTCGAGGCGGTTGTCGGGCATGGTGATGGCGCGCACTTCCTCGGCGAGCGCGGCATCGGCCTGCATTTCGCCCTCCACCATCAGTTGCGGGGCGCGCGCACGGATCATCGGCAGCGCTTCGCGCATGACTTTCGAGCTGTGCATCGTGGCGCGCGCGCCGAAGTTGGAATGCGACACCAGCGCCACTTTCGGGGTGATGCCGAGGCGCTCCACGGTGTCGGCGGCGAGCAGGGTGATTTCGGTGAGCGCTTCGGCGTCCGGCGCTTGCTGCACATGGGTATCGGTGATGAAGACCGTGCCTTTCGGGGTCAGAACCATGTTCATCGCCGACGGCTCGCGCACGCCGTCCATCGTGCCGAACACGCCACGGATGCGGCGCAGATGGCGGTCGTAACGCCCGACTGCGCCGCATACCATGGTATCGGCATAGCCGAGTTTCACCAGCATCGCGGCGAGTACCGTGGGGCGCGTGTTCATGTGGATGCGCGCTTCCTGCGGATCAACGCCCTCGCGGCCGCGCAGGGCGTGGTAGCCCTCCCAGCAGGCTTTGTAATACGGGTTGTTCATCGGCTCGATGACTTCGACGTCGCGCTCGAGATCGATGGGCATGTCGTATTCGGCGATACGCTCGGCAATGCGCTTGCGGCGGCCGATGAGAATCGGCTTGCAGATGCCCTCCTGCAAACAGGCAATGACCGCGCGCAGCACGCGCACGTCCTCGCCCTCGGCAAAGGCGACTTTCAGCGGATTGGCGCGGGCGCGGTCGATGACCGGTTTCATGAGGAAGCCTTGGCGGTTCATCATGCCCTCGAGCTTTTCGCGGTAGGCGTCAAGATCGGCAATCGGACGGCGCGCCACGCCGCTGTCCATCGCCGCTTTCGCCACCGCCACCGGAATCACGGCGATGAGACGCGGATCAAACGGCTTGGGAATCACATATTCTGGCCCGTAGGCGAGCTTCTGCCCGCCATAGGCGGCAATCACTTCTTCGCCGGCGGGCGACTGGGCAAGATCGGCAATGGCGTAGCACGCCGCCATCTTCATCGCCTCGTTGATGGTGGTCGCGCCCACATCGAGCGCACCCCGGAACAAATAGGGGAAGCAGAGAACGTTGTTGACCTGGTTGGGGAAATCGGAGCGACCGGTGGCGACGATCGCGTCATCGCGTACCGCATGCACCTCGTGCGGCATGATTTCCGGGGTCGGATTGGCGAGCGCGAGAATGAGCGGCTTCACCGCCATGCTTTGCACCATTTCCGGCTTCAGCACCCCTGCCTGCGATACGCCGAGGAAGACATCCGCACCGACCATCGCCTCGCCCAGGCTGCGCGCATCGGTTTTCGCGACGAATTCCGCCTTGCGCCCGTCGAGCGTCCCTGGACGCCCTTGGTAAATCGGCCCTTTCGAGTCGCAGACGATGATGTTTTCCTTTTTCACCCCGAGATTGACGAACATGTCGAGACAGGCCATGCCCGCCGCGCCCGCGCCGGATGCCACCACCTTCACCGTGGCGATGTCCTTCTCCTGCAAGCGCAGGGCATTGATGAGGGCGGCAGCGGCGATAATCGCCGTGCCGTGCTGGTCGTCGTGGAATACCGGGATATTCATCCGCGCCTTCAGGCGGTTTTCGATTTCAAAGCATTCCGGCGCCTTGATGTCTTCGAGGTTGATGCCGCCAAAGGTCGGCTCAAGGCTTGCCACAATCTCGATGAACTTGTCAGGATCGGTTTCGTTGATTTCAATATCAAAAACGTCGATGCCCGCGAATTTCTTGAAGAGCACGCCCTTGCCTTCCATCACCGGCTTGCCGGCCAGCGCGCCGATATTGCCGAGGCCGAGCACCGCCGTGCCGTTGGAAATCACCGCCACCAGATTGGCGCGCGAGGTCAGGAAATCCGCCTGCAACGGGTCTTCTTCAATCGCCTGACAGGCATAGGCGACCCCCGGCGAATACGCCAGCGACAAATCACGCTGGTTCGCAAGCGTTTTGGTGGGGACGACGGAAATCTTGCCCGGCACCGGAAAACGATGAAAACGCAGGGCTTCTTCCTTAAAAGAATCGCTCATATGAAAATCCTGTCGAGGTGCAAAAAACTGGCGTATTCTAGCAAACTTTTCATCGTCCGCTGGACGCATTCCGCCGCGCCGCGCGCCCTGTGGCGGCCGGCTTTCACGTCCGTTTTGCAAACCAGGAGAACGCTATGTCCGCCCCTCATGATGCCCTGCGCGCCCGTATCCGCCTGCTTGGCCAACTGCTCGGCGAAAGCATTGCCCGCCAGTCCGGCGACGCCACCCTCGACGCCATCGAGACCCTGCGTCGCGGCTTCATCCGCCTGCGCACCCATCATGATCCCGCGCTGCAACGCGAACTCACCGACCTCATTGCCCAACTCGACGCCCAGGCGCTCATCCCCGTCATTCGCGGCTTCAGCAACTACTTCTCGCTCGCCAACATCAGCGAAGAAAACCAGCTGCGCGAACAGCGCCTGCAACTGCGCCTGAAAGACGAACGCTGGGACGGCTCCTTCCGCTACACCCTGCAACAATGCCGCGACAACGGCATCTCGCCTGCACAAATGCGCGACCTCCTCGCCACCCTGCGCTTCATCCCCGTCTTCACCGCGCACCCCACCGAAGCGCGGCGGCGCACCATCATGAAACTCTTGCAAAACATCTACGACGCCAACGCCCGCCTCGACAGCCACCCCGAAGGCAGCGCCGCATGGCAGGAAACCGTTGACACCATCGCCCGCGACATCGACCTCCTCTGGGCCTCCGACGAAGTCCGCACCCGCAAACCGCTGGTCTACGACGAAATCAACAACGGCCTGCACTACTTCAACCGCAGCCTCTTCCGCGCCATCCCCATCCTCTACCGCAACCTCCACGCCGCCATCGTCCGCACCTACCCCGAACTCGCCGACGACCCCCTGCCCACCCTCATCACCTTCGGCTCCTGGATCGGCGGCGACCGCGACGGCAACCCCTACGTCACCCACCAAACCACGCGCGACGCCGTCTTCATGCAAGTCGACACCCTCCTCACCCACTACCGCGAACAGCTCGACCGCCTGCGCCAGCAACTCATCCACAGCGACACCCTCGTCGCCATCTCCCCCGCCATCTACGCCCGCATCGGCGAAGAAGCCGCGCTCGACCGCACCACCTTCGCCTACAACCCCGAAGATTACAACAACGAACCCTACCGCCGCCTCCTGCGCATCCTCGGCGAAAAAATCGCCGCCACCCGCGCCCGCATCCTCGCCCGCGACCTCAGCGGCAACGCCCACCCCCACGCCTACCAAAGCCCCGACGCCTTCATCGCCGACCTCCAACTCATCCGCGAAAGCCTCAACACCCACGACCCGGCCAGCGCCAACGGCGCACTCCTCGACCTCATCCGCCTCGTGCGCACCTGCGGCTTCCACCTCGCAGCCCTCGACATCCGCCAGGAATCCGTCTGGCACAGCGACGTCGTCGCCGAACTCTTCGCCAGCGCCCCTAACCTCCCCGACTACCACAGCCTCGACGAAAACGCGCGCTGCCAAACCCTCCTCGACCTCCTCGCCCGCCCCGGTGCCCCCCTCCTCTTCCCGCGCGAACTCACCCCCCAAACCCGCGAACAACTCGACCTCATGGCCACCCTCGCCGAACTCCGCCAACTCGTCGGCCCCCGCACCTTCGGCAGCTACATCATCTCCATGACCCACAGCGCCAGCCACATCCTCGAAGTCATCTTCCTCCTCCGCTTCGCCGGCCTCTCCGGCATCGACGACAACGGCAAACCCTGGTGCGCGCTCCCCATCGCCCCCCTCTTCGAAACCATCGACGACCTCAAAAACATCGAACACGTCCTCACCACCCTCCTCAACACCCCGTGGTACCGCGCCCTCCTCGACAACCAGCGCCACACCCAGGAAATCATGCTCGGCTACTCCGACTCCTCCAAAGACGGCGGCATCCTCACCAGCGCCTGGCAACTCTACCGCGCCCAACAAACCATCCGCCACATCGCCGACCGCCACCACATCAAAACCCGCCTCTTCCACGGACGCGGCGGCTCCGTCAGCCGAGGCGGCGGCTCCACCCACCACGCCATCGCCGCCCAACCCCCCGGCACCCTCCAGGGCGAAATCAAAATCACCGAACAAGGCGAAGTCCTCTACGCAAAATACGCCAACGCCGACACCGCCGTCTACGAACTCACCATGGGCATCACCGGCGCCATCAAAGCCAGCGCCACCCAATTCGCCCACCAACCCGAGCAACTCCCCGCCTACGAAGCCCTCATGGAAAAACTCGCGCACCACGGCGAAACCGCCTACCGCGAACTCACCGACCACACCCAAGGCTTCTACGACTTCTTCGCCCAAGCCACCCCCATCGCCGACATCAGCCTCCTGAACATCGGCTCCCGCCCCGCCAAACGCAGAAGCGGCGCCATGAGCAAATACAACATCCGCGCCATCCCCTGGGTATTCGCCTGGTCCCTCGCCCGCTTCACCCTCCCCGCCTGGTACGGCGTCGGCACCGCACTTGCCGCCATCGAACCCGAAGAAGAAACCCTCGTCGCCGACATGATCGAACACTGGCCCTTCTTCCGCGCCTTCATCTCCAACACCGAAATGGCCTTCACCAAAAGCGAACCCGACATCGCCGCCGCCTACGCCCAACTCTGCGACAACGATGCACTGCGCCAACACATCATGCACACCATCAACCGCGAATACACCCGTACCCGCGAACACCTCAACACCATCCTCAAACAAGACACCCTCCTCGCGCGCCAACCCGCCCTCGCCCAATCCCTGCACTGGCGCAACGCCTACCTCGACCCCATCAACTACATCCAAATCGAACTCATGCGCCGCCTGCGCACAAACGACACCCCCCTCCTCCAGGAAGCCATGGTCCGCACCATCAACGCCCTCGCCGCAGGACTGCGCAACACTGGATAACAAAAAAACACCAAAAATAGGAGATTTTTACCATTACAAAGCGCTTATCATGAGAAAATTTCTCACCATAAGCGCTTATGAATGAGAAATTTTCTCAAATCCCGTAGGGTGGGTGTCACCCACCATCACGAAGCGATGGTAGGTACGGTTAGGCGCAACGCGCCGTAACCGTACATTGCGCCTCCTTGCAAAAAAACACCCCCAAAAAACCCACAAAAATAACTATTTTTTACCATCATGAAGCGCTTATCATGCAAAAAATTCCCACTCCAAGCGCTTATCCATGAGAAAAAAACACCATCCCACCACCCCACCCTCCGCATTTGACCAAAATCATTGCCATGCCGGAAACGCCCCATTAAGATAGCCGCGCACTTTCGCACACAGTCAATCAGGAGCAATCCATGAAAAAATTGATCATCCCCGCCGTCCTCACCCTCATCGGCAGCGCCGCCTTCGCCCAGGACGCCTGCAAAATCACCGTTGACGGCGACGACGCCATGAAATTCATGAGCGACAAAATCGTCATCAAAAAAGCCGACTGCCCCGAATTCGAAGTCACCATCAACCACATCGGCAAACTGCCGAAAGCCGCAATGGGCCACAACATCGTCATCACCAAAGCCGCCGACACCCAGGCCGTCGCCACCGACGGCATCGCTGCCGGCCTTGACAAAGACTACGTCAAACCCGACGACGAACGCGTCATCGCCCACACCAAAGTCATCGGCGGCGGCGAAAAAGACAGCGTCACCTTCAAAACCGACGCCCTCGAAGTCGGCGGCGACTACGACTTCTTCTGCTCCTTCCCCGGCCACTACGCCATCATGAAAGGCAAAGTCGTCGTCGAATAAACACGCCCCCCACCCGAAAAAAAGCGGCCTTGCGCCGCTTTTTTCATATCGGCAGCCACCCCCGCCAATATTGCCGCTTCCCCAAAAAATGGCATAGGGTTCGGTTTTTAACCCTTTGAATAAAGGGCTTTATTCAAAGGGTTGTCTATGCCATTTTTC
>JAUNKJ010000065.1 GCA_030532785.1 Cardiobacteriaceae bacterium | reverse complement strand
GCGGGGGACTGGAACAGCTCGTCCGAAGGGACGAGATTGTTAGGATGGGGGTGTAAAATGCGCAGCATTTTTTACGGCTATGGAATGAAAACTTCGTTTTCAACACCCCCACCCTGTCCCTCCCCCGCAAGCAGGGCGACTGGCTCTGCCAGCTCGTCCGAAGGACGAGAAAGTAATGGTTTGTCATTTCATAGAAAATTTCGAGAAATCATTCAGATTTTTTCCGCAACCCGCGCCATCACTTGCGCATGGCTCAGGGTGGGAGCATGCAGGCTGGCGTGGAGTTGCGCCTGCGCCCATTGTTCCCACGCGGCACGGTCGGCATCGTCGGGAAAAGTATGCCCCTCGGGCGTGGTCAGGGCAAGGTGGCGGGGCGGTTTGGCAAGCGAAGTCATGGGCTGTTCCTCTCGGGAAAAGGTTGGGCGGCATTCTAGCATGGGAAGATATTTGCTTCGTGTTTCATAAAACCATTATTTATAATCATTTTTTACCACATATAAGCGCTTATAGTGAGAAAATTTCTCACTATAAGCGCTTCATGATGAGAAATTTTACCATTTGCTGTTTGCCGCCCTGCCGCGCAGTACACTATGCCGCTTCTGATGCCGCATGTTGAGGAAAGTTTTATGGCCAGTACCGTTCTCCTGATTCTCGATGGCTGGGGGCAGCGCGATGCCGCGCCCGACAACGCCATTACCCTTGCCAACACCCCCAACTGGGACAAACTGGTGGCGACGCACCCGCGCATGTTCATCCGTACCGATGGCGAGGCGGTTGGCCTGCCCGACGGGCAGATGGGCAATTCCGAAGTCGGACACATGAATATCGGCGCCGGGCGCGTGGTCTATCAGGATTTCACCCGCATTTCGATCGCCGCGCGCAACGATTTTGCCGACAACGCCGTACTCATCGACGCGGTGCGCGATACGCCGACGAAAACCATCCACGTTTTCGGCCTGCTCTCCGCAGGCGGAGTGCATTCGCATGAAGAACATCTCTTTGCCTTTCTGCGCCTTGCGGTGCGTGAAGGCGCGGAGAAAGTCGTGGTACACGCCTTTTTGGACGGCCGCGACACCGCGCCGCAATGCGCCGCCGCATCGTTGGAAAAATTGGCCGCGTTATCCGCACAATATCCGCAAATCGTCTTGGCTGACATCAGCGGCCGCTATTACGCGATGGATCGCGACAAGCGCTGGGAGCGCACCGGCGCGGTCTATGACCTGGTGCGCAGCGGCAAGGCGGAATTCTCTGCAAAATCAGGATTGGAAGCGCTCGAAGCCGCCTATGCGCGCGGCGAAACCGACGAATTCGTCAAGCCCACCGTCATCGCGCCGCAACCGATTGCCGACGGCGACAGCATCGTCTTCATCAATTTCCGCTCCGACCGCGCACGGCAATTGACGCAACTCTTTGTCGAAGAAGGCTTTGACGGCTACGACGTCAGCAACCGCCCGAAACTCGCGCACTATGTGACGATGACCAACTATCGTGATGATTTCCCGGTGAAAGTCGCCTTCCCGCCGCAGGACATCAGCGACACCCTGGGCGAAGTGGTCGCGCGCGCCGGACTCAAGCAATTGCGCACCGCCGAAACCGAGAAATATCCGCATGTTACCTACTTCTTCAACGGCGGCAACGAAACCCCGAACGAAGGCGAAACGCGCCAGGTCGTGCCCTCGCCCAAAGTCGCGACCTACGATTTGCAGCCGGAAATGAGCGTCGCCGGCGTCGCCCAGGTACTGATTGACGGCCTCGACAGCGGCGAATACGGATTGCTCGTGTGCAACTTCGCCAACCCCGACATGGTCGGCCACACCGGCGTGATTCCGGCAGTCGTCAAAGCCGTGGAAGCCGTGGACGAAGCGCTCGGCAAAGTCATGGCCGCCGTGGAACGCAACGGCGCGTCAATACTCGTCACCGCCGACCACGGCAACTGCGAACAACTCGTCGACGACACCACCGGCCAACCGCACACCGCGCACACCACCAACGTCGTCCCCCTCATCTACCACGGCGCACGCCCCGCGCACTTTGTGCAAAGCGGCGCGCTCTGCGACCTCGCGCCCACCCTGCTCGCCATCATGGGGCTGCCCCAGCCCGAAGCCATGAGCGGCAAAAATCTGTTGGTATTTGAAGACTGAGATATATGGAAAGTTCGTGCATTGGATGCCATGAACTTTAAATAAAACAACGAAGCAAAGCCCCTCCCCCTTGAGGGGGAGGGGTGGGGGAGAGGGGGATAAAAAATCGAATATCAGCGAAACTTTAAGATATTTCAAATCCTTTTCGGTTTTTTGCAGATTCCTCTCTCCAATTGTCAACAGACCTTAAGGAACCCCCATGTCCGAACGCATCGTCTACGTCAACGGCAACTTCATGCAGGAAAACTACGCGCGCATCTCCATCTTTGATCGCGGCTTCCTCATGGCCGACGCCGTCTATGAAGTCAGCGCCGTCATCGGCGGCAAAATGCTCGACAACCTCGCCCACCTGCAACGTCTCGCGCGCTCGCTCGGCGAACTCAACATGCCCATGCCGCTGCCGCTGGCCGACCTCGTCGCCGCACAGGAAAAACTCATCGCCGACAACAACCTGCAAGAAGGCATCATCTACCTGCAAGTCACGCGCGGCACCGCCGAACGCGATTTCCTCTTCGACCCGGACATGCAGCCCACCCTCATCATGTTCACCCAAGAGAAAAACCTGCGCGCCGACCCCAAAGCCGACACCGGCCTCAAAGTCCTCACCCAGCCCGACATCCGCTGGCAGCGCCGCGACATCAAAACCACCCAGCTCCTCGCGCAATCGCTCGCGAAAATGATCGCCAAATCGCAAGGCTATGACGACGCGTGGATGGTGGAAGACGGCTACGTCACCGAAGGCAGCTCCAACAACGTGTGGATCATCAAAGACAAACGCATCATCACCCGCCCGGCAAGCCACGCCATCCTGAACGGCATCACCCGCCAGGCGCTCATCAAAATCATTGCCGCACAAGGTCTTGCGCTCGAAGAACGCCCCTTCACCGTCGCCGAAGCCAAAGCCGCCGACGAAGCCTTCGCCACCTCCGCAAGCGGCATCGTCATCCCCGTCGTCAACATCGACGGCGACGACATCGGCAGCGGCAAACCCGGCAAGACCAGCCGCATGCTCCGCGAAAAATACCTGGAAAAACTGGACCATCTCCTGTGAACCCGGCGGAAAACGCAAACCACCACGCACCAGCCAAACCGCTGGTGCGTTTCTACGTCTTCCCCCACGCAAGCCGCGACGCCCGCCTGCAACTCGCCTGCCAACTCTCGGAAAAAGCACAACAAAACGGACAAAAAACCCTGCTCCTCTGCGAAGACGAAGCAATGCGCGCCGAGCTTGACGCCCTCCTCTGGAACTTCCGCGACGCAAGCTTCGTCACCCACGCCCTGCCCGAGAGCGACCTCGCCGCACACGCCGCCGTCATCCTCCTCGTCCCGCCGGAACGCGGCCAACGCGGCGACATCTTCATCAACCTGAGCCTCGAAGCGCAACCCGACATCCCGCGCGGCTGCACCCGCGTCTTTGAAATCGTCACCAACCAGCCCGACGTCCTCACCGCCACCCGCAAACGCTTCGCCGCCTACCGCGAACGCGGACTGGAACCCGAAACACACAAACTCAAAAAATAGCGGTTTTTTATCACTATAAAGCGCTTATCGTGAGAAATATTCTCATAGCAAGCGCTTAATGATGAGAAAAATTACCATTATCTGTAGGGTGGGCTTTAGCCCACCATCGCGAAGCGATTGTAGGCTGGGTTAGCGGCAACGCCGCGTAACCCAGCGCAATATTTGAATCTTTTGCTGGGTTACGGCTTCGCCTAACCCAGCCTACCAACTGCCCATAGCGAAAATCGCCGCCTCCCGCATGGGCTCACGCCCATCCTACGAATCCGTGTATTCATGGTGGGCTGAAGCCCACCCGACACTCAGTACGCGCAAATAATGACGGCATCGTCATTTTTCCCGCCCTTGAAACAAAAATCCTTTTCCCACGAACAGTTGTGCCACAAAACACACCCCGGAACGCAAACATGACAGAAATGTGAATTGGCGGAAAGACGCTTTTCCTTATACTCCGCGCAGCTTTTCAATTGACAAAAGGAGACAGGAAATGCTGGACGGTTTTAAAAAATTCATCGCACGCGGCAATGCCGTTGATCTCGCGGTTGGTGTGGTCATCGGTGCGGCGTTTGGCGCGGTGGTCAACGGCCTGGTGGAAAGTTTCATCAACCCGTTGATTGCCTGGATTGCCGGCAAGCCCAATTTTGACGAACTCACTTTCTCGCTGCCGCCGATCAACCCGTTGATCGAAAACGCCCAGCCCACCGTTTTTGAATACGGCAAAATCTTGACCGCCGGGATCAACTTCTTCCTCGTGGCCCTTGCCGTTTACATCTTCATCGTCACCCCGATGAACAAGCTCAAGGACAAGCTGAAGAAGCAGGAAGAGGCCGCGCCTGCCGAACCGGCACCGCCTTCGGAAGAAGTTGTGCTGCTGCGCGAAATCCGCGATTCTTTGAAAAAATAAGCACGGTTTTTGTGCGGACAACGGCGCTTCGGCGCCGTTTTTTTATGTCCATTTTTGATTCAAAAATAGTATTTTTTTACCGAGGCAAGCGCTTCATGATGGTAAAAAACCACTATTTTTAATGCAAAAATGATATGAATTGCAACCTGTATCCAGGATTCGGTTTTTCCGCAAAAAACCGCGTTGACTCGTGAAAAAAAGCGTTTGCTTCCGCCCGATGCCCCGCTTATCATCGCGGGCGGTTTCAAATTTTCAATCCGTTCACGAGGTGATTCATGAAAGTGTCCTATGCCGAACTCAAGGCCGAGTTCAAGCGCGTGCTGCTCGCGCGCGGGTTTTCCGAGGCCAAGGCCGAAGCCTGCGCCACGATGTTTGCCGACACCACCAATTCCGGCATTTATTCCCACGGCGTCAACCGCTTCCCGCGCTTCATCGAGCAGCTCGACAACGGCGACATCCACCCCGAAGCCGAGGCCGAGCGCGTGTTGGCGCTGGGCGCAATCGAGCAATGGGACGGCAAGCTTTCCATCGGCAACCTCACTGCGAAAAAAATGATGGACCGCGCCATGGAACTCGCCGACACCCACGGCATCGGCGTGGTGGCGCTACGCAATGCCAACCACTGGATGCGCGGCGGCAGTTATGGCGAGCAGGCGGCGAAGAAAGGCTACGTCGGCATTTGCTGGACGAACTCCATTGCCGCGATGCCGCCGTGGGGCGGCAAGGAACCGCGCATCGGCACCAACCCCATCATCATCGCCGTGCCCAGCGATCCGGTAACCTATGTGGATATGTCCTGCTCGATGTTTTCTTATGGAAAACTGGAGGTTACCCGTCTCGCCGGTGAGCAGACCCCGATCGACGCCGGTTTCGATGACGACGGCAATCCCACCCGCGATCCGGGCACGGTCGAGCGCAACCGGCGTCTCATGCCCGCCGGTTACTGGAAAGGCTCGGGGCTGTCCATCGTGCTCGATATGGTCGGCGTGCTGCTCTCCGGCGGTCTTTCCGTGCCGGAAATCACCGAAGACCAGGGCGGCGAATTCGGCGTGACCGAAATCTTCATCGCGATTGATGTTAACCGCTTGATCGACGGCAAGACCAAGGCAGAAAAACTCCAGCGCATCATGGATTACGTCACGCAATCGGCGCGCGCCAACGAGGACGTCGCCATCCGCCTCCCCGGCCACGAAACCCCGAACATCATGGCGCGCCACGAGGTGGAAGGCATTCCCGTGGACGAGCGCGTGTGGGCGAAGCTCAAATCGCTGTAAAAACGGGAGAAAGACATGTTTCTCGACAATCTCGCCAGCGCCGAACTTGGCCATTACCCCAAAGCCATCGCCAAAGCGCTGCAATGGCTGCGCGCGCAGGATGCGACAGCGCTCAGCCCCGGCCGCCATGATATTGATGGCGATACGATGTACGCGCAAGTGATTGATGTGCAAACACAAGACAGGGACGCGCTCAAGCCTGAGCGCCACCGCCGCTACATCGACGTGCAATACCTCTGCCACGGAGAGGAAGGCATGGGCGTGGCCATCGAAAGCGGCAACAACCCGCTCGCCAAGGCCTACGATGCGGCGGGCGACATCCTTTTTTATGAAACGGCGGAGAACGAAATTTTCTTCACCCTGCACGCCGGGCAATTCACCGTCTTCTTCCCCACCGACATTCACCGCTCCACCATCGCCGTCGGCGCGCCGCAGGCGATCCGCAAGATCGTGGTGAAAGTGGCAATGGACAGTCTGTAAAACCGGGAATAATAGTTTGAATTGCTGCAATATTGCTATGAAATGACAAACCATTCCCCTCCCCTGCTTGCGGGGGAGGGAAAGGGTGGGGGTGTTTAAACAAGTTGTTTATTCCATATCATCAACAAATGCTGCGCATTTGACACCCCCATCCCAACAATCTCTCGCAAGCGGGGGAAGGGGCGGATTGAGGGATGGTGGAGCGTCAGTGAATACATTTGCTTACTTGAAGCAAAAATACTCCAAGGAGTCACCGTGAACAAAACGCTTGGAAAAATCAACAAACTGCTGGAAGTCCTCGTGGTGGCGAATCTTGCCGCGATGACGCTCCTCGTTTTCGTCAACGTCGTCCTGCGCTATGCCATGAACTCGGGGATCACGCTCTCCGAAGAACTGTCGCGCATCCTCTTTGTTTGGCTCACGTTTTTGGGCGCGGTCCTGGCGCTTGGCGGCAATGATCACGTCGCCATGCATCTTTTTGCCGACAAGCTCCCGGCGCGGTTGCGCGCCTGGTGGCCGCTCGCGATTGACGCCGTCTTACTGGCCTTGAGCATCCTGCTCGTCATCGGCTGCGGGCAATTGATGACGCAGAACATGAGCAACAAAATGCCGATCAGCGGCATCCCCACCGGGGTCAATTATCTCGCCGCCTTCCTGATGGCGACGCTCTTCTGCCTCGTTCTCGCAAGCCGCATGGTGCTGCGCGTCCTCGCGCTGCGCAAGGGAGAGGGCGCATGATTATCGCCACTTTCCTCATCGTCCTCCTCGCCGCGATTCTCGCAGGCGTTCCAGTCGCCTTCGCCCTGCTGCTCTGCGGGGTGGCGATGATGATTCATCTCGACATGTTCTCCACCCTGATTCTCGCGGAGAACCTCGTTGGCGGTGCCGACAATTTCTCGCTGATGGCGATTCCCTTCTTCATCCTTGCCGGCGAAATCATGAACGCCGGGGGACTGTCGCGGCGCATCGTCGAATTGCCGATGAAGCTCGTCGGCCACAAGCAGGGCGGCCTCGGCTATGTGGCGATTATCGCCGCGATGATCATGGCGAGCCTGTCCGGCTCGGCGGTGGCTGACACCGCAGCGGTCGCGGCGATGCTGGTGCCGATGATGAAAGCGGCGGGGTATCCCGAACACCGTTCCGCCGGATTGATTGGCGCGGCGGGCATCATCGCGCCCATCATTCCGCCCTCGATTCCCTTCATCATCTTTGGCGTCACCAGTGGCGTCTCGATTACCCGGCTTTTCATGGCGGGCATCGTCCCCGGCTTGCTGATGGGCATTGCCCTCGCGGTGCTGTGGTCATTCCAGGCGCGGAAGATGTCGCTGGTGTCGCATGAAAAAGCGGCGCGCGGCGAAGTGTGGAAAGCGGCGAAAGACGGCTTTTGGGCGCTGCTCCTCCCCGTCATCATCATCGGCGGTTTCCGTGCGCGCATCTTTACCCCCACCGAAGCGGGTGCGGTCGCCGCTGTCTATGCGCTTTTCGTGGCGATGGTGATTTACCGCGAACTCAAATGGCGTGATTTGTATCCCGTGTTTCTGGCCTCGGCGAAAACCACGGCAGTGGTCATGCTCCTGGTCGCTGCCGCAGGCGTTTCCGGCTGGCTGATTACCGTGGCGCAATTGCCGCAAATGCTCACCGAACTGCTCTCGCCGCTCTTGGATTCGCCGAAGTTGCTGCTCGCGGTGATCATGGTCGCCGTCTTCGTCATCGGCATGGTGATGGATTTGACGCCCACCGTGCTGATTCTGACCCCGGTATTGATGCCGCTCGTCAAAAGCGCGGGGATTGATCCCGTCTACTTCGGCGTGCTCTTTATCCTCAACTGCTCGATTGGCCTCATTACCCCGCCGGTCGGCAATGTGCTCAACGTTATCACCGGCGTCACCAAACTGCCGTTTGACCGCGCCGCGCGCGGCATGCTGCCCTATGTGGCGCTGCTGCTCTCCCTGCTCGTCGTCTTCATCTTGTTTGAAGATCTCATCATCCTGCCCTACAAGTTCCTGATGGGCTGATTTTTTCCACACCACAGAGGTAATGCCATGAAACGCAAACTGCTCTCCACCCTGGCCGCCGCCGTCGCTCTTGCCGTGCTGCCCGCACAGGCCGCGACCAAGCTCAAATTCGGCTATGAAGCGCCGCGCAGCGACACCCAGCACATCGCCGCCGAAAAATTCCAGGAATTGCTGAAAGAAAAAAGTGGCGGCGAACTCGATCTGTCGCTCTTCCCCGACAGCGCCTTGGGCAACGCGCAGGCGATGATCAGCAGCGTGCGCTCCGGCACCCTCGACATCGAAATGTCCGGCTCGCCGAACTTCACCGGCCTGGCCTCGCGCCTGAACGTCATCGACATCCCCTTCATGTTCCGCAACCGTGAACACGCCTACCGCGTGCTCGATGGCGACATCGGCGCTGATCTCGCCGACGATCTGGAAAGCTCCGGCCTCAAGGTACTCGGCTGGTGGGAAGTGGGCTTCCGCGCCATCTCCAACTCCAAGCACCCGGTGGAAAAACCGGAAGACGTCAAAGGCATCAAAATCCGCACCAACCAGAACCCGATGTATATCAAAGCCTTTGAAATTCTCGGTGCCAACCCGGTGCCGATGCCGTTGTCCGAGCTTTATACGGCGCTGGAAACCAAAACCGTGGACGCCCAGGAGCATCCGATCGGCATTCTCTACTCCGTGAAACTCTACGAAGTGCAGAAATACCTGTCGCTCACCAATCACGGCTACACCCCGCTCCTCGTCGTCATGAACAAGGCCAAGTTCGACAGCCTGCCCGCTGAACAACAGCAAGCCCTGCTTGATGCCGCCAAAGAAGCGGGCGCGTACCAACGCCAGCTCAACGCGGAAAAAGAAAACGACATGCTCGCCGAAATGGAAAAAGAAGGGCTGCAAGTCATCCGCGAACTGGATATCGCCCCGTTCCGCGCCGCGATCGAGTCGCAAGTGCGCGACATGTTCATCAAGGACAACGGCGACGAACTGCCAAAAGCCATTGATGCGCTGGCGGAATAACAGTAAAAAAAACCGTAGGTTGGGTTGTGTGCGTTTGCTGCAAATACTGACAATCCAAGCCCCTCTCCCTTGAGGGAGAGGGGTTGGGGAGAGGGGGAACCATCCTCCGCAATGCCACCATTTCAATCGAAAACGTACCAACTCAGCTACATTCCCAAAAACATTGCAATGATAAATTTTCTCATCATGAAGCGCTTATCGTGCAAAAATTTCTCACGATAAGCGCTTCATAATGGTAAAAAGTCACTATAAAAGGACAAAACATGAAATATTGGCTCGGCATCGACTGCGGCGGCACCTTCATCAAGGCAGCCGCCTTTGACGCCACGGGCAACGTCGCCCATCTCGCGCGGCGCAACATGCCCGTGTTGAGCGAGCAGCCCGGTTATGCCGAGCGCGACCCCGAAGCCCTGTGGCAGGTATGCGCCGAGGTCATCCGCGACATCACCGCCGTGGTTCCCGCCGCCGACATCGCCGCCATTGGCATTTCCGCGCAGGGCAAGGGATTGTTTACCCTGGATAAAAACGGCGAAACGCTGGGGCGCGGCATCATTTCCTCCGACCAGCGCGCGCTCTCCGTGGTCAAGCGCTGGCAGGCGGAAGGCATCCCCGAAGCGCTCTATCCGCAAACGCGGCAAACCCTGTGGACGGGGCATCCGGTCTCCATCCTCCGCGCGTTGAAAGAGCAGGAACCTGCGCGTTATCAGCAAATTGCCGCCATCCTCATGGCGCACGACTATCTGCGTTACCGCTTGACCGGGCAAATCGCCTGCGAAGAAACCAATATCTCCGAATCCAATCTTTACCACTTCGCGCGCGGCGATTACGCGGCGGAACTCGCGCAAACCCTCGGCATTGCAGAAATTTTTGACGTATTGCCGCCGATTGTTGGCGCGACGCAAATCGCAGGCCATGTGCATGAAGACGCGGCAAAAATGACCGGCCTCGCCCCCGGCACGCCCGTCGTCGGCGGGCTTTTCGACGTGGTCTCCACCGCGCTCTGCGCCGGGCTGGAAAACGAGCGCGTCCTCAACGTGGTGCTGGGTACCTGGTCAGTGGTGACCGGGATGACCGGCCATATCGACGACAGCCAGCAAATGCCCTTCGTCTACGGCAAATCGGCGCAAGCGGGGCAATACATCGTCCATGAAGCCAGCCCCACCTCCGCCGCCAACCTCGAATGGGTGAACGATTTGCTCGGCGATGAGGATTACGGGCAAATCAATCAAATGGTTGCCGCACTGCCGCAAGCGGCGAGCAGCGTCTTCTTCCTCCCCTTCCTCTACGGCAGCAACGCCGGCCTCGGGATGCAGGGCGGCTTTTACGGCCTGCAATCGTTTCACCAAAAAGCGCATCTTTATCAATCGGTTTACGAAGGCGTCCTCTTCAGCCTCATGCACCATCTCGAACGGATGCGCCAGCGCTTCCCCGACGCCGACACCCTGCGCGTGACCGGCGGCCCGGCGAAATCGGCGGTGTGGATGCAAATGCTCGCCGACCTGAGCGGCATGGCGGTGGAAATCCCCGGCGTGGAAGAAACCGGCTGCCTCGGCGCGGCGATGGCGGCGATGGTCGGCAGCGGTGCCTATCCCGATGTGCAAAGCGCGAGCCGCGCCATGCAAAGCGGCATCACCCGTTATGCGCCCAACCCCGAACATCAGCCCGCCTACGCGGAAAAATACCGCCGCTACCGCCTGCTGGTAGAAAGCCTGCAAGGGTTTAACCAGGCATTGCAGCAGGGATGATGAATCTGCCGAATTTGGATGTCTGAAAGTACGGTAGATTCAAGAATAGACAGATCCAAAAGCCCCTCCCCCTTGAGGGGGAGGGGTTGGGGAGAGGGGGAAGCAGGCTTTCAACAACGTGAGCATTTCGATTAAAAATATATTTTGTCGAACGGGTCTATCAAATAGCCTGCCCCATCTGCATGAACAGTATTGAAAAGGAACACCCATGAAACTCTACGGCATTGCCAACTGCGACAGCGTCAAAGCCGTGCGCAAACAACTCGACGGCAAAGACTACACCTTCATCGACTTCAAACAGACCCCGCCATCGGTGGAAGACATCCGCCGCTGGCAACAGGCGCTCGGCGACAAACTCGTCAACAAACAAAGCCGCACCTACCGCGAACACAAAGCGGAACTGGAAGCGGCACAGGCAGCGGGCGATGCGGCATGGCTCGCGGCACTCGCGGCGCAACCGCTGGTGCTGAAACGCCCGATCGTGGAAACGGCGCAAGGCATTGCCGTCGGGAAAAACGCGCTTTCCGAATTGGGGTTGTAGGGTGGGGGTCAATCCACCTTCGTAGGTCGGCCATTTATGGCCGACATCAAAGCAACGTCGGCCACGAAGTGCCCGACCTACGTCATTTTTTATTAAAAAGAGATTGTTGCAATAAAAACAGTGCCGTAGGATGGGCGTAAGCCCATGCGGTTTGCGATGTTTCGTATCCGCATGGGCTTACGCCCATCCTAC
>JAUNKJ010000064.1 GCA_030532785.1 Cardiobacteriaceae bacterium | reverse complement strand
TCTCAGTAGTAACCCAGCACCCCCAGCAAACAAATATCCCGCCAATCGGCGGGATGTTCGCTGAGGATGCCATTCACACTTTCGGCGTGGAACGCAGTATTTCCCAGAGGTTTTTCTTGGATTTGATGTCGCCTTCGAGGTAACGACGGATTTCCGGGTCGTTCAGTTGGCTCGCGAAGTTGAGCTTGAGGATGCGCAGTGCGTCCTGTTCCAGCTGGGTTTGCCCGAGTTCGCGGTAGGCGCGGCTCATCAAGGCCAGCGCATAAGGCGTACTCGGGGTCTGTTCATAGCGTTGCAGAATGTTTTTCGCGCGGTTCGCGGCGGCGAGGTACGCCCCGCGACGCAAATAGTAATCGGCGATTTCCAGTTCATGCTGCCCGAGCAGGTTTTTCAGGAAGAGCATACGATAGCGCGCATCTTCGGCGTATTCGCTGTCGGGGAAGCGGTTGACCACCTCCGCAAAGGCGTTGAAGGCCGCCTGCATGGCTTCGGGATCGGTTTGCGCGAGATTGGTGGGGTTGAGTTTGTCGTAGAAGGTGATGTCTTTCTCGTAGGCAACCACACCGAGCATGTAATAGGCATAATCAATATACGTGTGGCGCGGATAGGTGCGGATAAACGCCTCGTACTCGGCACGCGCCTTGTCGGCCTCGCCCGCCTTGTGGTGGCTGTAGGCGAGATCCAGCGCCGCTTGCTGCGCCTTTTGTCCATAGGGATAACGGGCGAGCAGGCGCGTGTAATGCTCCGCAGCAGTGCGATAATTGCTCGCCTCCATTTCACTTTTCGCTTCCTGGTACAACTGGTCGGCACTCCAGCCCACCGTCTTGTCTTCCTGAATGGATGAACAGGCCACCAGACTTCCCGCCACCATCGCCCATATAATACGCTTCGGCATAATTCACTCTATCGCAAACAAAGCACGCATTATAAACGGTTACTTATGGCTTCTGCACAGCAACACGACTTTCACGCCGTCATCGACCTCACGTCCGACGCGCAAAACATCCGGCTCGACCAATACCTCGCGCAACACTACCCCGACCTCTCCCGCGCCCGCCTGCAACAGGCGATCAAAAGCGGCGACATCCTTCTTAACGGCAAAATCGTCAAACCCAAAGAACCGGTCTTTCCCGGCGACCGCATCAGCGGCCACGTCGGCATCCACATCGAAACCGAAGCGCAGCCGGAAAACCTCGCGCTTGACATCCTCCATGCCGACGCCGACATCATCGTCCTCAACAAACCCGCCGGCCTCGTCGTTCACCCTGCCGTCGGCAACCCGCGCGGCACCGTACTGAACGCCCTCCTCCACCACTACCCGGAAACCCGGCAACTCCCGCGTGCCGGCATCGTCCACCGCCTCGACAAAGACACCAGCGGCGTCATGGTCGTCGCCCGCTCCCTGCGCGCCCACACCGCCCTCGTGCAACAACTGCAAAGCCGCGACATGCACCGCACCTACCTCGCCCTCGTCCACCGCTACGTCACCGCCGGCAACACCATCGACCTCCCCATGGCGCGCCACCACAAAGACCGCACCCGCATGGCCGTACGCCCCGACGGCAAAGACGCCATCACCCACTACCGCATCGAAGAGCGCTTCGGCGACCTCACCCTGCTCCGCGTCCAGCTCGAAACCGGCCGCACCCACCAAATCCGCGTCCACATGGCAGAAATTCACCACCCCATCGTCGGCGACCCCGTCTACGGCAACAAAACCCTCGTCCCCAAAGGCCTTGACGACACCCTGCGCGACCGCATCATCCACTTCCCGCGTCAGGCGCTGCACGCCATCGAACTCGAACTCGAACACCCGAACGGCGACCTCCTCCGCTTCACTGCCCCGCTCCCCGACGACATAGCGGAACTCCTCGACGCACTCCGCGAAATATCATGAGAAATTTTCTCACCACAAAGCGCTTACCGTGCAAAAATTTCTCACGATAAGCGCTTCATGATGGTAAAAAATCACTATAAACCAAACAATTTTGAAAAAATTGGCAAAAACAGCAACCCCACGCCACTTTGCCAACCTATCTCCGCCCTCTCCGCCGCCATCTCGTTACGCGCCGCGCGCGCCACAAACGGCGGCAGCGTCTCCCCCGCCAGCGCCCAGCGCAAGCCCTCGCACCTCACCCCCGTGAGCGGCGTCAACGCCAACAGGCTCACCTTGCCACCGAATGGCGCGGCAAAGCCCAGCGTAAACGGCCCCGCGCCCGCCACGATCACGCTGCGCTTCTGCCAAAACACCATCGCCCCCGCCGACATCGCCCCCGCCACCCACAAATTGGCAAACGCATGATCCGCCTCATCGCCGCCGCTGCCGACAATATGCAGCGCCGCCTGCGGATAACGCGCCCGCGCCGTCGCGAGCGCCAATTCCAGATCAGTGAAATCCTTGTCGCGCGGAAATTCACGCCGTTCCACCCCGGCATAACGCGCCTGCAACGCCGCATCGGCGCTGTCAAAATCACCAAGCCACACATCAGGCACCACGCCGAGGCGTTCGGCATGACGCATCCCGCCATCCACCGCAATCACCGCATCCCCCGCGCCAACCGCCACCCCCGGCGCGGCAAAATCTCCCGCCAGCAACAGCCACACCCTCATGCCATCGCCCCGTCCAGCTCCGCATCGAGCCATAACAAATAAAGCGCCACGCCAATACTCATCGCAAACGCCAGATACCAGCCCAAATCCCAAAAGAGCAGGGGCAGCGCAATACCGAGCACCGCCTGGCCGAACACCCGCAGCACCTCCGGCAGCAAAAAGCCCAGCCGCGGCCAGCGCGGCGTCGCCAAAATCGCGAGCGGCAACAGCACCCACAGCCCCAATTGCAGCTTCAGCAGCCACAGCGGCGGCAAGCCAACCATAAACGCCACAAACAGCGCCAGCCCCGCGAGCAACGTCGTCCAATAATGCCACTGGCGATACACCGCAATCCCGGCAATGCCGATAAGACTCGTGAACACATACGCCTTCAGCACCCACGGCAGCGCCCCGCTCTCCATCGAAAACGACACCGTATCCAGCACAAACCAGAACAGCGGCAACATCAGCGCCCCGTGCAGCAACGCGCTCGCATACTGGGCGCGCAGCCGCTGCGGCAACACCGTGCGGCACAGCGTGGCATAAGCAAAAGCCGCCCCCGCCAGCGCGAGCAAAACCGTCTCGTTGCGCGTGCCATGTTGCAGCGATTGATAGCCCAGCCACCACATCAGCAGCAACGCCAGCCCCATCAAACCATGCCACCACCATTTCCTTGGCACAAACTGCCCGAACCACTGCTGCGCAATCATCCGCTGCCAAAACACCGCCGCCAGATACAACACCAGCATCGCCCCCACATTCAGCGTGAGCCAACGCACCGCCTCCACTGGCGGCGACGAGAAAAACGCCACCATCGCAAGCACCCCGCCGACCACGCCCAGCGCCATCCAGCCCTCGCGCCGCGAAAAGCGCAAACCCGCCAGCTTCAGCGTCTCGTACAGCGCCGCGCCCAGCAAATAGCCGAGCCACGCCAGCAACAACCCCCAAAACGACATCTCGCCACTGCCAAACAACAGCGCCCCGGCCAACAGCGGCGCAAAACTCAGAATATGGCCAAACAACACCCGCTCGCGCAAATCGTCAAGCGCGCGCAACCCCGGCGACAAATCCGCCACCTCCACGCCATAACTCGCACGGCGAAACAGCGCAAAATCCGCCTCCGCCGCCCCGCGCCACAACGGATGCAACGCCTGCCCCAGCCGCGCCCAAAAGCCCACTTGCCAACGCGCCTCCCAATCCACCAGCGCCGGATAACCCACCACCTGCGGATTCGCCAGCGACGGATAACGCTCATACAACGCATCCATGCGCCAATCGCGGGCATACAACTGCCAGCCATACGTCCCCGCCGCCCAGGCAAACGCGAGCGGCGCATCATTCTCCGAACGGTAAAACCAATCGAGCAGCATCTCGCTGTAATCCAACGCCAAATCCAGATCGGCATCGGCAATCCGCGCCTGCTCATCCTGCAACAGCGACAGCAGCGCCGCATCCGACCCGCACACATTCCAGCCCTGCCAGCAATCATCGAGAAAACGCTCCTCTGGCGACGCCGCATAGCCCTCATCTGCATCATCCGCAACCGCATCCGGCAAAGCATCCAGCGCATCGGCATAAGCATCTTCCAGCCCATCAGCCTGCGTATAGTCATCATACGCCGCCGCCCACGGACTGCCGCCCTGCGCACCATCGCGCGCGGCAGCCTCTGCCAGACCGGGCGACGCCGCATATGCCGCCTCCTCCGCCCCCCAATACGACGCATCGGACAGCGCCGCCTCATACGCCTCGCGCAGCGTCATGAACGCCTCGCGATCATCGGCATCCAGCGCCTTCAGCGCCTTGGCATAGGCGCGCTTGATCGCACGCTCATCGCCGGTCGCGGCAATGCCCAATACTTCCCAGGGATTGTGATTCATATTTATCCTGAAAATCGTGTGTTTTTACCATTCACAAGCGCTTACGTTGATAAACAACTCACACAAAGCGCTTAATATTGAGAAAAAATACCATCGGAGAGATTCAATCATCTTCCCCGGACGGCCTCTCCATGGCGGCCAGCGCCTTGTCAAAATCGTTTTCAAATTGCCGGTCTTGCCGCAGGCGGAATTTGCCATATTCGCGCTGTGCATGTGCTTTGGCCGCTTCGTTGCCAACCTTGCCCGCATGATCCAGCACGGCCAGATCATCGCCGTGCAAAAAACTGTCGAGGCGCTTCGCCCAATCTTCCATGGTCATGGGAATCTTGCGTCTGGCGCGGCGTTCGGCAAGATCGAGAAAGGCGCTGACAATCAGCCCCAATTCCTGCAATTCCGCCTGAGTGAGGTAGTTTTTTGCCGTCACCGTATCACTGGCGAGTATTTTTCCATCCGGTGCCTTTGCCCAGGTCGTCAAGCCCATATGCGGTTTGCCGGCGTCGGCACGCGCGACGATAAGCTCCGCCGCCGTCTGTCCATGCACGGCGTAATGCAGCTTGTTCTGGACGCTGGCGAAGAATATTTTCGACGTCGGCGCGTTTTTGTCGTAGTCCACCGCAGTGGCATAAATATCGGTGATTTTTTGATAAAAACGGCGCTCGGAAAGGCGAATCTCGCGGATTTCTTCCAGCAGGCGTTCAAAATAGTCTTCATCGAGAAATGTGCCGTTTTCCATGCGCGCCCTGTCCAGCACATAGCCTTTCTGCGCAAATTCGCGCAACACTTTTGTCGCCCATTGGCGAAACTGGGTGGCGCGAATGGAGTTGACGCGGTAGCCGACAGAAATCACGGCGTCGAGGTTGTAATGCTTGGTGCGGTAGTTTTTGCCGTCGGCGGCAGTTACCGAGAAAACCTCGGTAACTGAATCTTCTTCCAACTCGCCTTCTTTAAAGATATTTTTCAGATGTAGCGAAATATTGTCGGTAGAACAGGCGAAAAGCGCCGCCATGATTTTTTGCGTGAGCCAGATGTCGTCATCTTCATAACGAATATCCAGTGCCTGCTCGCCCTGCCCGGCGGTGAAGACAAGAAACTCGGCAGTGCTGTTGCGTATCCGTTTGCCCGTCATACTGTCTCCAAGAAATTGTCAAAAATAGTGGTTTTTTACTATCAACAAGCGCTTTCCATGAGAAATTTTTGCATGGTAAGCGCTTGTTGATGAGAATTTTTACCAAATATCGTTGCGTTCCACCGCGTCCAGCACTTTTTCCAGTTCCTGCATGGCGTGGCGGATGGTTTGCTCGTGCTGGGTGTCGAGTGCGTTTTCAAATTGGGCGAGGGCGTTTTGCAGAAAGGCGCGGGTGTCGCCGAGGTGCTGCATGTAGAGGCGTTCGCCGCGCGCCATGAGGGTGCGGATGTCCTGCCGTTCGCGCGGGTGAATTTTCAGCGCTTCGAGTTCGGCGCGGATGCGCGCGATGTCGGCGTCGCTCAGGTGGCTGTCCTGGTTGTGGATGACGAGGTTGTGGCGCTTGCCCTGGACGTCGATGTCGACTTCAAGCAGCCCGGAGACGTCGTAGGTAAAACGCACGTCGAGCGGCACTTTGCTCGCGTCTTTCACGCCTTTGGGGATGTCGATGCGGATGCTGCCGAGGCGGATGTTGTCGCGCACATGGCGCGCTTCGCCCTGATAAATTTCAAAGTCGACGTGTTTCTGCTCGGCATGGATGGCGTAGAAGGTGTGCATCCGGCTCGCGGGGATGGTGGTGTTGCGTTCGATGATGGGGGCGAAGAGGCCGTCGCGGTAGGTGCCGGCTTCGATTTCCATGCTGGTTTCGACGCCGAGGGAATAGGGGGCGACGTCAGTCATCACGACTTCCGCGAGTGCGGCATCGCGGGCGACGAGGCCTGCCTGGATGGCGGCACCCAGCGCTATGGTTTCGTCGGGGTTGAGCGAGACGCTGGGGAAGCGTCCGAGGAGGCGGGTCAAACTCTGGCGGATCAACGGCATACGCGTGGCGCCGCCGACGAGGATAATGTCGTCGAGCCGGGAAAGGCGCACGCGGCTGTCGCGCACGGCGCGTTCCACCGGTTCGCGGATGCGTTGCAGCAGCGTTGCCGCCATTTGCGTAAATTCGGCGGCGGTAACCGGGGCGATGAGGCGTTCGCCGTTGGCGTGGATGGCGATCTCCGTTTGCGCGTCGCTGCCCAGGGCGCGTTTCGCTTTCTCGGCGGCGGCGTGGATAAGGCCGCGATGCGCACCGGCGTCGAGTGCGGGATGGGCTTTGGCGAAATGCTCGATGAGGAGCGCGGTGAAATCTTCGCCGCCGAGGGCGTTGTCGCCGGTACTGGCGCGCACTTCCATGATGCCGTCGAACATTTCGAGGAGGGTGACGTCAAAGGTGCCGCCGCCCAAGTCGAGGACGAGAAACTGGCTGTCGGCGTCTTTCTGGTGCAATCCATACGCCATTGCCGCCGCCGTGGGTTCGTTCAGGAGGCGGCGCACGTTGAGGCCTGCCATTTCCGCCGCCTGTTGCGTGGCGCGGCGCTGCTGGTCGTTGAAGTAGGCGGGCACGGTGATGACGGCGTCGCGCACCTTTTCCCCCAACGCGGCTTCGGCGTCGGCTTTCAGCGATTTCAACACGAGGGCGGAGAGCGCTTCCGGGGTGAAGTGATGTTTGCCCAATTGATACGTCTTCTGGCTGCCCATAAAGCGCTTGAAGGCACCGGCGCTCTGCTGCGGATGGGTGATGAGGCGTTCCTGCGCGGCGCGGCCGACGAGGATGCTGCCGTCGTCATCGACGCTCACCGCCGAGGGGGTGAGCCATTCGCCGAGCGCGTTGGGGATGAGTTCCGCCTTGCCGTCGCGGAAGATGCCGATGAGGCTGTGGGTAGTGCCGAGGTCGATGCCGACGATGGTATTCATGCGTTGTCTCCCAACCAGTCGCGGGGTTGTAAATAGTGTTGCAGCGCGGCTTCCGCCGAACCGGCTTCCGGCGCGTAGCCGTATTCGAAGCGCACGTCCGGCGGCAGGCTCATCAAAATGGATTCGGTGCGCCCGCCCGATTGCAGGCCGAAATGGGTGCCGCGATCGTAGAGCAGGTTGAATTCCACATAGCGCCCGCGCCGGTAGCGCTGGAATTCGCGCTCGCGCGCGGCGTGGGGCGTGGCCTTGCGCCGCTGCACGATGGGCAGATAGGCGTCGAGATAGGCATTGCCCACGCCTTGGGTGAAGGCAAGCGCATCGGCAAAGGACAACTCGTTGAAATCGTCGAAAAAAATCCCGCCGATGCCGCGCGTTTCATGGCGGTGCGGCAGATAAAAATAGCGGTCGCAGGCGTCCTTGAAGCGCGGGTAGAGATCGTCGCCGAAAGGCGCGCAGGCGGCGCGCGCCACGCGGTGCCAATGCGCACAATCTTCATCAAAGGGATAAAACGGCGTCAAATCAAAACCGCCGCCAAACCACCAGTCGCGCGGCGTGCCATCGGCGTTTTCCGCGACGAACAGGCGGATATTGGCATGGCTCGTCGGCACATAGGGATTGCGCGGATGGATGACGAGCGACAACCCCAGCGCGCGAAAGGCGCAGCCCGCGAGTTCCGGGCGCTTGGCGGTGGCGGCCGGCGGCAGTTTCGCGCCGCGCACCACAGAAACGTTGACCCCGCCCTGCTCGATGACTTCGCCGCCTTTGAGTACTGCCGTGATGCCCTCGCCCGCGAGGCGTCCGTCCGCGCCGTCGCGCTGCCAATGCTCGCGGACAAAGGGCTGGCCGTCCTCGGCGGAGAGCGCATCGGTGATGCGGGTTTGCAGGTCATATAAAAAGGACGCGAAGGTATCGATGTGCTGCGAAGTGATGTTTTTCATAAAAATGGTGAAAATAGTGATTTTTTACCACACACAAGCGCTTATCGTGCAAAAATTTCTCACCATAAGCGCTTAATAATGAGAAAATTTCTCATTGTTTGTGGCGAATCTGCCAGACGCGATGGATATTGGGGCGGCGCTTGAAGTCGAAATCGATGGTCTTGTCGCTGATGTCGGCGACGGCAAAGCGCTCGCCGAGCGCGGCATCGAGCTTGAAGCCACGGTAATTGTTGGAAAAATAGAGCGTCCCGCCGGGGGCGAGACGGCGCATGCAGTGTTCGATAAGGGTCGTGTGATCACGCTGCACATCGAAAACCCGCTGCGTTTTCTTGGTGTTGGAGAAGGTGGGCGGGTCGCAGAAGATGAGGTCGAATTGGCTCTCGCCCTCGGCAATCCACGCCATCACATCGCCGCGTTGCAGGCGGTGGCGGTCGGACAAGCCGTTCAAATCAAAATTGCGCTGCGCCCAGTCGAGATAGGTGGGCGAGAGGTCAACGCTGGTGGTGTACGCCGCGCCGCCGAGCGCGGCGTGAACACTGGCGCTCGCGGTATAGCAGAAGAGGTTCAAGACGCGCTTGCCCGCCGCTTCCGCGCCGAGGCGTTCGCGCATCAGGCGATGGTCAAGGAAAAGGCCGGTGTCGAGGTAATCGTGCAAATTGACGAAGAATTGCGCTTTGCCTTCCGCCACTTGCAGGAATTCTTCACGCGCGTCCTGTTTGTCGTACTGCGCCTTGCCACTTTGCCGCGCCCGGGTTTTCAGGGCGATGTTTTCCGCTTTGACCGGCAGCACTTGCGGCACGGCTTGCAAAATATCGAGGATGCGCTGGCGCGCCTTGCCGGGGTCGACGGTTTTCGGCGGCGCGTATTCCTGAATGTGGGCATGGTCGCCGTAAAGATCGATGGCAACCGCATACTCGGGCAAGTCCTGATCATAGACGCGCCAGGCGGCAATGCCGCGTTTTTCCGCGAGTTTTTTGCCGTGCGCGTAGTTTTTCGCAAGCCGATTGGCAAACATCTGCGCCCCTTCGCCCAAGGCATCGGCGGCGGGCAGCGCGTCGCGGTCTTCCGGCTGGTTGTCGCGGCGGTAAAGCATGATTTTGCCTTCGAGCGCGCCGTTGAACGCCTGATAATCGCGGCTCGCGCGCAGGCGCAGGCGCTTCAGCATATCGGTATTGGTGGAAATCAGCGCCATCTGCCAGCCGTCGGGGAAGGCCTTGAACGCCGCGCCCAGCGTCGTATAGGTCGCGAGCAGTTCGCGGGTATTGCCGAGGCGTTCGCCATAGGGCGGGTTGCTGGCAATGAGACCTTTCGCGCCATAGGCCTTTTCCGCGCGCAAATCGGCAAGCGCGCGTTTTTCCACATGAATATGGCGCGCGATGCCCGCCATTTCCGCGTTTTGCCGCGCGAGCGACAGCACCTGGCCGTTGGCATCAAAGGCGTAGAATTTGTTGGCAAGCGCCGCAAGTCCGGCATCGCGCCGCGTTTTCGCCTCTGCCAGCAGCCGCGTCCACACCCCCGGCTTGTGGCTCTGCCAATGCTCAAAACCGAAGCGCGTGCGCGTCAAACCGGGGGCGATGTCCGCCGCCATCAGCACCGCTTCGCAGACGAGCGTGCCCGCGCCACACATCGGATCAATGAAATTCGCGCCCTCGCGTGCCAGCTCTGGCCATCCGGCGCGGTAAAGCAAAGTGGCGGCGAGGTGTTCCTTCAACGGGGCGACGCCCTGCTGCTGGCGGTAACCGCGCTGGTGCAGCGCGCCGCCGGAAAGGTCGAGCGCGGTAGTCAGCACCCCCTTGCGCAAATGCAGGTCAACCGACATATCCGGGCGGCGGCTGTCCACGCTCGGGCGGCGGCGCAGGGTATCGCGCAGTTTGTCGACGATGGCATCTTTCGCCTTCAGCGCCCCGAATTGCGTATTGTTGATGCCCTGGCCGATGCCGTTGAACGCCACCGCAAAAGTGCGGTCGACATCCAAATGGTCATCCCAGTCAAGGGCATAGAGACGCGCGTACAGATCGTCGGGGGAAGTGATTTCCCCCTCGTCCAGCACCCAGAGCACGCGGCTCGCGACCCGCGACCACAGGCAGAGGCGGTACGCCGCGTCGAGATCGCCCTCACCGGACACCACCGCCACCCCGGTTTTCACCTGCTGCAAACCGAGCGCTTGCGCCTCGGCCGTCAGCACCTGTTCGCTGCCCTTGGCGCAGGGGAGGACAATGCGCATGATTATTGTCCGTTCAGACGTGCCAGCAATGCTTGCGGCGGGAGATAACCGCCGATCAGCTCGCCGCCGCTGGTCACCATCGCCGGTGTGCCGGCAATGCCGATCTGCGCGCCAAGTTCGTAATGCGTCTTCACGATATCCACCCGCGTTTCCTTCTCCGGCAGCTTGCCCGCCTCCGCTGCGGTCAGCGCCGCCTTGCGATCCTCGCTCTGCCAGATGGTTTCCATCTGCCGCGCGCTTTGCGACGCCAAGCCGTTACGCGGGAACGCCAGATAGCGCAGCGTAATCCCCAAATCGTTATACGCCTGATTTTCCTTGAACATCACCTTGCAATAATGGCAGGTAATATCGAAAAACACGTTCACCACATGCTTCTCGTTCTCCGCCTTGAAGGTAATCGCGTGTTCCGCCTGGGCATCAATCTTCGCGAGGAAAGGACGCAGCGTGAGGTCCACCGGCCCCTTGTCCGTCATCTGCACCAGACTCCCCTGGAGGAAAAACTGACCATCGGGGGTCGCCAAAAACGCGCCCTGATCACTCACCACCTGACGCAACCCCGGCACCGGCGAATCCGTAATCTCAATCTGCTGCATCCCGAACTTCGCAAGCTGCTGGCGAATCGCGGCATCATCGGCAAACGTGGCGGCAGACAGCAACGCCAACGCGGCAAACATCGGTTTCATACACACTCCATAAACATAAAAACAAGAAAAATAGTGGATTTTTACCACCCAGAAGCGCTTATCGTGAGAAATCTTCTCGCAACAAGCGCTTCATGATGAGAAAAAATCCCACATTGCGAAAACGAAGTGCGCCGTCCCCGCACGCAAGGGGCGGAAGTGTATACCAATTTTCCGGTGCGCGCACCGCCTGCGCGGGGCTTTTGCGCGTGGATTCGGAACCACCGTCGCGAAACGATTGCAGGTTGGTGGTGAGCGAAGCGAACCCCAACATGCGATGCCGATTTTTGTTGGGGTTCGCTTCGCTCACCGCCAACCTACCAACACACCCCTCACGCCGGGCTGCTCAATTTCATCACCACCACTCCGGAGATGATGAGCGCGGCGCCGAGCCAGCGGCCGAAGCTCGATACATCGCCCAGAAACGCGATGCCGACGAGAAACGCGCCTGCCGCGCCGATGCCCGTCCATACTGCGTAGGCGGTGCCCATCGGTATGGTTTTTTGCGCGAGGAAGAGGCAGAAACCGCTCGCGCCCATGAATGCCACTGCGATCACAATGCCCACAAGCCGCCAGCCTTCCTGCTGCGCCAGTTTCAGCCCCAGCGGCCAGCCGATTTCCAGAAGTCCTGCGACGATCAGATAGACCCAGCTCATGT
>JAUNKJ010000063.1 GCA_030532785.1 Cardiobacteriaceae bacterium | reverse complement strand
CTCTCTGCTCCGCAGCTCTTCGAGTCCCCAACCCCTCCCCCTCAAGGGGGAGGGGAGTTGGTTCGTTGTTTTACTTGAAGTTCATTGCATAACAATCTGAACTGTCAACACGTCCCAGGCCGAGCACTTTGTGCCCGACACGGTGGGTTGACACCCACCCTACGGTTTGGGATTGGCTGCGAGCGATAGCTCGAGCAGCGCCCAGCCGTCGCGGGTGTCGGCGATGCGCAGGTCGAAGGCGTCTTCATAGACGGCGGCGAGTTCCGCCACTTGCCGTTCGAGGACGCCAGCGAAGACGAGGCGGGTGTCGGGGTGGATGTGGCGCAGGAATTGCGGCTGCAAGAAGCACAGCGGTTCCAGGAGGATATTGGCGACGAGGATGTCGACGCGCGGGGCGTCGCCAGGGTCGGCGACGATGTCGATGCGGGCGTCGACGCCGTTTTTCCGTGCGTTGTCGAGGCTTGCGGCGAGCGCTTGCGGGTCGATGTCGGTTTGCCACACGCGCTCTGCGCCCAAGAGGGCGGCGGCGATGCCGAGGATGCCGGAGCCGCAGCCGTAGTCGTAGACGGTTTTGCCGGAGAGGTCGTGGCTGTTCAGCCAGTTGAGGCACATGGCGGTGGAGGGGTGGGTGCCGGTGCCGAATGCCAGGCCGGGGTCGAGGCGCAGGACGGTGGCGCTGGCGTCGGGGATTTCGTGTTCGCTGGCGGCGACCCAGAATCCGTTGCCAAAATCAATGGGCTGGAAGTGGTCGAGCCAGGCGCGCGTCCATTCGCTGTCGGCGAATTGGCGCAGGTCGAGGGCGTCGGCTTCATCACCAAGCGCCTGTTGCAGGGCGGCGATGACCGCTTCCGGGGCGCTGGATTGGGGGAAGAGGCCGGTGATGCCGGTTTGCTGCCACAGCGGCATGGCACCGATGGGCGGTTCGTAGATTTCTTCGTCGTCGGCGGCCTGGTAGGTGATGGCAATCGCGCCTGCGGCTTCAAGGGCTTGCTCGAAGCGTTCGGTTTGTGCGTCGTCGTGGCTTTTGAGGGTGATTTCCAGCCATTGCTTTTCTGTGTTCATGGTGTTTTGCGATAAATGGGAAAATTTCTCATGGTTAAGCGCTTGTGGTGAGAAAATTTCTCATGATAAGCGCTTTGGTGTGGTAAAAAATCACTATTTTTGCATGTTTTCTGTGCAGGGTGCGCCGTCCGGGTATTTGGTGTGGTAACGCGTGGCGTAGTTGCCCGCGAGGACGAAGGCGTAAACGAGGACGGCGAAGGCGGCGATCATATAGGCGATCAGCAGCCAGCCGTACAGGCGTGCGGCGCGGCCGTGGCGGATGCGCACCAGGCGATAGGTTTTGCGTCCGGGTGGGGGATAGGTGCCGCTTTGCAGGGTGCGGATGGCGGTGGGGAGGAGAAAGAGGCTTGTCGCGAGGAGCAGCAGCGGCATGGGGAGGAAGCTGGCGTAGAGGAGGACGATGAGGCCGGGCTGGCCGAGAACGTCGCGGCAGGCACCGTGTTCGCCGAGGTCTTTGAGGAAGGGGAAGTAGATGAACTGGAAAAAGGCGAAGGCAAGGCCGGCAAGGGTGAGCCAGAAGAGGGCGATGCGGATGCGGGTTTTGCGGTCGTGGCGCGGGGCGTATTCGGGGACGGTCATGGTGGTTTTTCTCGTTTTTTGTTGTTTTATGGTGTTTATTTTTCGTGATAAGCGCTTGGTGATGGTAAAAAATGACGGTTTTTAGTAACTTTGTGGTGATTGTAAATGCAAGATGCCTGAGTTGCGGGAGTAAATGGTGGGCTTACGCCCATCCTGCGGTTTGTTGGATTTGCCGGGCACAAGTGTCCGGTTTGCGGGGCAGATGGTGGGCTTACGCCCACCCTACAATGAATTTGTCGGGTACAAGTGCTCGAACGGCGGCATTGAATGGTGGGGTCACGCCCACCCTACAGTTTGTTGGATTTGTCGGGCACAGGGTGCCCGAGCTACGGGGACGGTGCTTACGAAAGCCCGAGTTTGTGTTCGAGGTAGTGGATGTCCATGCCGCCCTGGCGCACTTGCGCGTCTTCCAGGAGTTCGCGGTGCAGGGCGATGTTGGTTTTGATGCCTTCGATGACCATTTCCGAGAGTGCCATTTGCGCGCGGCGGATGGCGGTTTCGCGGTTTTCCCCCCAGGTGATGAGTTTGCCGATCATGGAGTCGTAGTGCGGGGGGACGGTGTAGCCGTCGTAGAGGTGCGATTCGACCCGGACGCCAAGGCCGCCGGGGGCGTGGAATTCGCGCACTTTGCCGGGGGAGGGGATGAAGGTTTTCGGGTCTTCGGCGTTGATGCGGCATTCGATGGCGTGCCCCTGGATTTTGATGTCGTCCTGGGTGTAGGAGAGGGGTTCGCCTGCGGCGACGCGGATTTGTTCGCGCACGATGTCGACACCGGTGACCATTTCCGTGACCGGGTGTTCGACCTGGACGCGGGTGTTCATTTCGATGAAGTAGAATTCGCCGTTTTCGTACAGGAATTCAAAGGTTCCCGCGCCGACGTAGCCGATGCGCTTGCATGCTTCGGTACAGATGGCGCCGATGCGGTTGCGCTGTTCTTCCGTGATGCCGGGGGCGGGCGCTTCTTCCAGGACTTTTTGGTGGCGGCGTTGCAGGGAGCAGTCACGTTCGCCCAAGTGGATGGCGTTGCCGTGGCTGTCGGCCAGGACCTGGATTTCGATGTGGCGCGGGGTTTCGAGGAATTTTTCCATGTAGACCATGTCGTTGCCGAAGGCCTGGCGCGCTTCGGTTTTGGTGAGGCGCACGGCGTCGACGATTTCGTCGGCGCTTCTCACGACGCGCATGCCGCGTCCGCCACCGCCGCCTGCGGCTTTGACGATGACGGGGTAGCCGATTTTCTTGGCGATTTTGCGGATGTTGTCGGCGTCGTTGTCAAGGGGGCCGTCGGAGCCGGGGACGCAGGGGATGCCGGCGGCTTTCATGGCTTTGATGGCTTCGACTTTGTCGCCCATCATGCGGATGGTGTCGGCTTTGGGGCCGATGAAGGTGAAGCCGGATTGTTCGACGCGTTCGGCGAAGTCGGCGTTTTCCGACAGGAAGCCGTAGCCGGGGTGGATGGCGTCGGCGTTGGTAACTTCGGCGGCGGCGATGATGGCGGGCATGTTGAGGTAGCTTTCCGTGGAGGGCGCGGGGCCGATGCACACGGATTCGTCGGCGAAGAGGACGTGTTTCAGGTCGCGGTCAGCCTTGGAGTGGACGGCGACGGTTTCGATGCCCATTTCGCGGCAGGCGCGCAGGATGCGCAGCGCGATTTCTCCCCGGTTGGCGATGAGGACTTTCTTGAACATGGCCGCTCCTTATTCGACGACGAAGAGCGGCTCGTCGTATTCCACGGGTTGGCCGTTTTCCACAAGGATTTCAACGATTTTGCCGCTCAATTCGGCTTCGATGCGGTTGAACATTTTCATGGCTTCGATGATGCAGACGGTGTCGCCGCTTTTCACTTGGCTTCCGACTTTGACGAAATCATCGGCGTCGGGCGAGGGCGCGGAGTAGAAGGTGCCGACCATGGGCGAGCGGATGAGTTTGCCTGCGGGCGCGGCCGGTGCGGCGTCGCTGGTGATGGCGTCGGTGGCGCTTTGGGTAATCGCTGCGGGGATGGCGGGCGCAGCGGGTGCCGCTGCGGGGGCGTAGGCGATGGCGGCGGGGGCGTTTCGCGCGTAACGGCTGATGCGTACCGATTCTTCGCCTTCGCTGATTTTGATTTCGGCGATGTCGGAGGCTTCGACCATTTCGATGAGTTTCTTGATTTTGCGAATATCAATATCCATGGTTGTTTCCTGTGAGATGTTGGGTCAGACGGATTCGGGTTCGAGGTGGCGGTGGGCAGCGAGGAGCGCGAGTTCGTAGCTTGCGGCGCCGAAGCCTGCGATGACGCCCTGGGCGACGTCGCTGAAATAGGAGTGGGCGCGGAAGGGTTCGCGCGCGTGGACGTTGGAGAGGTGGACTTCGATAAAGGGGATGTTGACGGCGAGCAGGGCGTCGCGCAGCGCCACGCTGGTGTGGGTGAAGGCGGCGGGGTTGATGATGATGAAGTCCACGCCGTGTTCACCGGCAAGATGAATGAGGTCGATGAGGTAGCCTTCGTGGTTGTCCTGGTAGAAGGAGAGGTCGTGGCCGAAGGCTTCGGCGAGCGCTTGAAGACGGGCTTCGATGCTGTCCAGCGTGTCCGATCCGTAGTGGCCGGGTTCGCGCGTGCCGAGCAGGTTGAGGTTGGGTCCGTTGAGGACAAGGATTTGTGCCATAGGGTTGTTAATCCGTTATAAATGTATCCGTTGGATGGCGGGGGCGGAACGAAGCGCGGCATTATACCGGAATCACCGGGAAAAAATGCCGCGCTTTTGTGTGTGGGTATCTACTCAAGGATGAGCTTCAATATTATTGTAATATATTGAAATAAATAAGGATAGTTGCTTCTCCCGCTTGCGGGAGGGCGGTCAGGATGGGGGTGATGCGAAGCATTGATTGTGATAGGTGTCTTTTTATATGAATTTTTTCGTGTTTGAACACCCCCACCCTGTCCCTCCCCCGCAAGCGGGGGAGAGTAATAGTTTGTCATTTCATAGAAAACTTCGAGAAATCACTCAAGGATGTTCGTCATCTTATCCCGAATTCAGGTTGTTTATGATGGTTTTTTATCATGATAAAGCGCTTATCGTGAGAAAATTTTGCACGATAAGCGCTTATTGATGAGAAAAAACGTATATTGGAGAACGCTCAGCGCCATTTGCCGAGTGCGGCAGCGAAGGCGTCGGGCTTCATTTCGCCGACGATGGTGGCCATCGGCGTTTCCGCCTTGCCGTGCGCGGGGTAGACGAGGACGGTGGGCGGGGCGACGACGTTCAGGCGCTGGAACATGGCCTGGTGTGCGCTGTTGAAGTCGGTAACGTCGACCTTGAGCAGGGTGAAACCGGCGAGGTCGGCGGCGAACGCCGGGTTGTGCCAGATGTCGCGTTCCCATACTTTGCAGGAGATGCACCAGTCGGCGTAGAAGTCGAGGATGACGGGTTTGTCGCTCGCGGCAAGCGCCTGGTCGAGTTCGGCGTCGTTTTGGATCTCTCGGAATGACGCGGCGTGGGCGGCGATGCCTGCGCCGCTGGCCTGCGGTGGCGCGAGCCAGTGGTTGAGCGCCTGGTTGGCGAGGGCGGCGGCGAAGATGGCGGCGAGCAGCGCGGCAAAGCGGCGTGCGGCGGTGGTTTTGCCGGCCGGGGCGTCGACGGGCGGAAAGAGGAAGAAGGCGAGGAAGGCGAGGTAGACCGTCCACAATGCCAGCCCTGCGGCGAGCGGCAGGATGCGGGTGATGAGCCACAGCGCGATGGCCAACATGCCGAAGCCGAAGGCGCGTTTGATGACGTCCATCCACGCGCCGGCTTTGGGCATGTATTGGCGGAAGACGCTGGCAAAGAGGAAGAGGGGGAGACCGGTGCCGAGGCCGAAGACGAAGAGGGCGACGGCGCTTTTGAAGGTGGTGGTTTGCGCGGTAAAGAGCAAGAGCGCGGCGAGAACCGGGGTGGCGCAGGAGCTGACCACCAGCACGGAGAGCGCGCCCATGATGGCGGCGCCGAGGTAGGAGCCGGATTGCTGCTGGCGGGTGATTTTGTCCACGGGTTTTTGCAGCCAGCGCGGGGTTTGCAGGGTGTAGAGGTCGAACATGGAGAGCGACAGCGCGACGAAGATGGCGGCGGCGATGAGGACGAAGAGCGGTTTTTGCAGGATGAGTTGCAGGTTGACGTCAAAGAGGCCGAACAGCGCGCCGACGAGCGCCATCGCGCCCGCCATGCCGAGGACGTAGACGCCGATCAGGGCAAAGCTTTGTTTTTTGGTGCTGTTTTTGCCGACGACGAGGCTGGTAACAATCGGAATCAGCGGGTAGACGCAGGCGGTGAAGCTGACGGAGATGCCGAGGAGAAGCACCCACGGGAGGTTGATCCAGAAGTTTTCGGTGAGCGCGCGCTGGATGGGGTGCACATTGCTTTCTGGCGCGACGGGCGCGATTTCCGCCTCGGGGGCGGCGCTCACGCTGGTTTGCAGGTCGCCAAAGGCGAGCGCACGGATCATCGGCGGGTAGCATACGCCCGCGTCGGCGCAGCCCTGGAAGCGGATGACCACGCTTTTGCCGTTGTCGGCGGCGGAGAGCGGCAGCGGGATGTTGATGTCGCCGCGATAGATCATTTGCTCGCCGAAGAATTCGTCGCTGTGCAGTTCGCCCTGGGGAAACAGGGGGTTCAAGGCGCGGCCGTCGATGGTGGCGCTGAATTTGTCGCGATAGAGGTAGTAGCCGTCGGGCATGGCGAAATGCACCAGCGCCTGGCCGTTTTCGCTCACGGCATGGACGGGAAAGGCCTGTTCTTCAGGCAGCACATCGTTGTTTTTACTGGCGAAGAGTTTTTTGGCGACCGGCGCGGCGGCGGGTTCGACGTCGAGTGTCCACGTCGTCGGCGGATAGCAGATGGCATCTTCCTCGCAGCCCTGCGCTTTCAGGGTGAAGGTGGTGGCGGGCGCGTCATGGATGAGTGTCAGTTCTCCCTCGCCGTACCATACCGGCTGCACGCCGAAGAACGGGTCTTCCTTGTCTTTGGCTGGTGCTTTTTCCAGGGTGCCTTCGATGCCTGCGGCGGAAAGATCGCTTTTCGCGGCATAGAGATAGTAGCCGGGCGGCATCGCGATGCGCACCGTCGTTCGGAAAGCACCCTCTTCATGGCTTTGGGTGATGCTCGGGATGAAGATTTCCTTAGCCGGGCGCGGTTCATCGGCAAATGAGAAAAAAGACAGGAAAAACAGGAAAAAGAGAGAAAAGGAACGCATAAATCCATCTATGTTGATTACGACGGCGGGCGATAATATCACTATAATTCCCGCCCTGAAGATGAACGGCTGATTACGATTGGAGGAAACCATGCCATTGCTGCTGTTGCCTGTTTTGTGGTTTGTGGGCGAGTTGTTCGTCATCATTTTGATTGCCGGGAAAATCGGCGGCTGGGCGACGATAGGCTGGCTCGCCGCTGCCGGTGTCGCCGGGGTGCTTTTGATTCGCGGGCAGCAGATTTCCATGCTCGGCGGTATGCAGCGCGGCCTGCGCCCGCAAGCGGGGGAATTGCGCGAAGGCAGTTTCCGCGTACTTGCAGGTTTGCTCCTCATCATTCCCGGTTTTTTGAGCGACGCGCTTGCCCTCGTTTTCCTGCTGCCGCCGCTGCGCGTGGCGGTCGGCGCGCTGCTGCTGAAATGGCTGCCGGTTGAGCGCTTTAGCGTTTATCGCGGCGGCAATGTTTATGAACACCAGCCCGGCAATGCGGACGATGCCCCCGCGTCGCGCGAGGTGATTGAAGGGCAGGTGGTCAATGATGATAAAAAGCCGCAATGAGAAACAACTCATGCATAAGCGCTTGTTATGAGAAATTTTCTCTCGCTGCGCGAGCTGTTCCAGTCACAACAAGCGCTTCATGATGGTAAAAAACAAACATTTTGGGAGGTTTTATGAGAAGAATGGTTTTGCTTGCCCTGGTTTGCGCTTTCAGCCTCGCCCAGGCGCTGGAGTTGCCCGCCGGTTGGCAGCGCCGCCACGACGGCAATGCCACCGTCTTCACCCCGCAAGACAGCGCGGGCAAAACCTATTTCCTCATGGCCTTTGATCCCCTGCCATCCGGGGGAATTGCCGCGCAGGAATGGTTGCCAGCCGTGGCGGCGAAGCTGTCGGCGGGTTATGGCAACGTACTTGACAGGGGCGAGGTGCGCGGTGAGGCAGGCATTGCCACCCTTGCCCAGCGGATTGATGTGGCAGGGAAAACGGTGCAGGCGCTCTATACCGCCTTTGCGCGCGATGGCGACGAGATGCAGTTGCTCCTCTTGCTTTCCGAGGAAGATGCCGCGCTTTTTGCCGCGCATCAGGAACAAAGCCAGGCGATCATGGCGGCGCTGTATGCGCAAGCGCAGGGCAAAGACGCGCAGGGCAAGGTTGCGCCATCCGGCAACGGCGAATGGCGCAGCGCGCCCGGTGCCGGGGTGCAGGCCGATGCCATCGAAGCGCTGCTGCATCATGGCGATCTCGAATATGTCGGCATTGATCTGCATTTTGTGGAAACGCAAACCCTGCTGTTGAAAGACGGCAGCGCCTATACCAACCTCAAAGTGCCGCCCGCCGATCTTGATCTCGCCACCGCCCGCCAGCACGACGCGGCACACTGGACACGTTGGCGCAAAACGGGCGATGGCTATGACATCGAAACCGACGGTGCGTGGCAAAAAGCGCCGGGCAGCGCGGTGCGCGCGGCAACGGCGGGCGAAACTCTCAACGGCACTTACACCTATTCCGCCGCCTCCGGCAATGTGTACAGCGGCGGCAGAGTCTATTTCCACTACCTCACCTTCCACCGCGACGGCAGCTACGAAGACAGCGATTATCAAATCGCCGGGCAATCCAACGTCAACAGCAGCATTACCGTCAGCCCGCACGGCACCACCGCGAGCGTTGCCACCGGCAACGGCAGCGTGCATTTGGCGGATACGCGGCAAGAGAAGACGGCGGACAAGGGCGGCCGTTACCAGCTTGATGGCCACACCCTGATCCTCACCCGCGACGACGGCAGCAGAGAACGCCTGCTCTTTTTCTTCTGGGCGGAGGACGATGAAAACCTCAGCATTGGTGGCAAGACCTATACGCGCGGGGGGAAATGAGGGGTGAGAAAATTTCTCACTATTAAGCGCTTATGGCGAGAAAATTTTGCATTATAAGCGCTTATTGGTGGTAAAAAATTACTATTTTTAGTGATTTTTTGGAACAGTGCGTGGTGGTGTGTACTTTGTGTTTTTTCGCAAGGCAATCGCTTAGCGATACCGCATGGGTTTACACCCATCTACGAATCGCTGCGCAATTTCCCCTCACCCCAACCCCTCTCCCGTAAACGGGAGAGGGGCTTTTTTGGTGGGCTAAAGCCCACCCTACGGTTTTGGTGTTTTTCATGGACGTTGCAGGCAACGTCCCTACCATCGCTGCGCGATATTTGCCGATGTGCGTCATGTACGGATGAATGATGTACGGTTACGGCGCTTTGCGCCTAACCGTACCTACGTTGGCTACGGTTACGGACGTTGCAGGCAACGTCCCTACCATCGTTGCGCGATTTGTTACCTCACCCCACCCTCCGCTCTACGTCCGCAGAAGGGGTTTATGCCCAGTGTTTTTTACGGCTGGTTTTGCCGATGCCGGGGTTCATGCGGTTTTGCGGGTCTTGTTGGCGGTAGAAGTCGATGAGTTCGGGGCTTGCGTGGTAGAGGTGGCCGACGTTGTGTTCCGCCGGGTATTTGGCACCTCGGCTGTCGAACCAGGCGAGGAGCGCTTTTTTGATGGCTTCCGGGTCGGCACCGGGTTTCAGGATGTAGTCCTGGTGCATGACGTGGCAGAAGAAGTGGCCGCAGTAGAGTTTTTTGTGGATTTGCGCGTCGAGTTCGGGCGGGAGGCGCTCGAACCATTGGTTTTCGTTGCGGGGCAGGGCGATGTCAAGCGACATGAGTTCGCCGGCTTTGTTGCCCAGGAGGCTGTGGTAGCGGGCGGCGGCACCGGCGGCGGCGAAGCGGTGGAGGATGGCGGCTTCGCCTTCATCGGGAGTGCAGAGGTGGTAGGTGCCGTCGTGTGTTTTAAAGAATTCGTCGAGGTAGGCGCGGGTGCGGTCGATGTTGGCGTCGGCCATTTTGAGGATGAGGTGGTGTTCGTATTGGGCGCGGATGCTGTGGAAGGCTTTGGGGAGGTGGCTGGGCAGGAGGTCGGTGGCGGTTTGCGCGAGGCGGTCGGCGAGGTTGGCGGGGAGGAGGGGGAGGCGGCGCGCGAGGCGGTCGATGCGGGTTTTGAGGCGGAAGAAGGCGGGGATGCGGTGGCTGCCGAGTTTGCGGATGATGAGGTAGGTGTCGCGGCCGTAGCGGTGGGCGATGTCGTAGAGGTCGCGGTGGAGGTATTCGCCGGAGACGGGGAGTTCGGGGAATTCGCCGAGGATGTGGCGGCGGATGGCGGTGAGGTGGGCAGGGTCGTTGGTGCCGAGGTAGAAGACTTGTTCGCGTTGGGGTTTTTCAAAGGTGTCGATGCGCACGGCGAAGACGAGGTTTTTGCCGGCGGAGCCGGAGGCTTCATGGAGGCGGGCGGGGTCGTTGTTGTGGCGTGCGGGGGTGGGGGCGTCGATGTCGCGGACGATGGCTTCGTAGTCGCTGGCGGAGCAGCGTTTGCCGTGGCTGGGGTGGATGCGGGCGAAGCGGCCGTGTTCGAGGTTGTCGAGGATTTCTTCGGGGGTGTCGCCGAGGTCTAGCCCCAGATGGTTGATGAGTTCGAGGTTGCCTTCTGCGGTGCGCCGGGCGTAGAGCGCCATTTCGGTGTAGGCGGGGCCGCGCTGGACGAGGGCGCCGCCGGAGTTGTTGCAGATGCCGCCGATGATGGAGGCACCGATGCAGGAGGAGCCGATGACGGAGTGGGGTTCGCGGTGCAGGGGGCGCAGCAGGTCTTCGAGTTGGAAGAGGGTGGCTCCGGGTAGCGCCACGGCTTGTTTGCCTTCTTCAATGAGATGGATGCCTTTGAGGTCGCGCAGGGCGAGGAGGATGACGGGGCGTTCGTAGTCGCCCTCGGGGGTGGAGCCGCCGGTGATGCCGGTGTTGGCGGCTTGCGGGAGGAGGATGAGGTCTTCTTCGACGCAGATTTTCGCGACTTGCCAGGCTTGGCGCAGGGTTTGCGGGCGGACGACGGCGTCGGCGAGGGTTTTGCCGTAGCGGAAGCCGTGGGCATAGGGGCGGATGTGTTCGGGGTCGAGGAGGAGGTGGCGTTCGCCGACGATGGCGGCGAGGCGGGTTTGCCAGGGGTTCATGGGGGTCTCCGCTGCGGAAAAGGCGCTATTGTAGCGCCAGAGCAGAGGCGCGGGCAGTGGCGTATGATGGCGGGGTGTTTCAACGGAAAAAGGAGTCGGAGATGTTCGATTTATCGCAAAAGGTGGCGCTGGTGACCGGCGGCGGCAAGGGGATCGGCAAGGGCATTGCCAGTGCGTTGCGCGCGGCCGGGGCGCAGGTGGTGATTGCCGATATTGATGTCTCTGCCGGGGAAGCCACAGCAGCGGCGCTGGGCGCGGCGTTTTATGCGCTAGATGTCACGGATCATGCGCGCTGCGCGGCGCTGGTTGAACAGATTGTGCGCGAGCGGGGCGGGCTGGATATTCTCTGCTCCAATGTCGGCGTGTTTCCCCAGGCGATGCTGGAGAGCATGACGGAAGCGGATTGGGACGGCATTTTCCGTATCAACGTCAAGGGGATGTTCAATATCGTGCGCCCGGCGCTGGAATATATGCGCAGCCAGGGCAAGGGGCGGGTGATTCTGACCTCGTCGATTACCGGCCCGGTGACCGGCTTCCCCGGCTGGAGTCACTACGGCGCGACCAAGGCGGCACAGCTCGGCTTCATGCGCAGCGCGGCTTTGGAATACGCGCGCTTCGGCGTGACCATCAACGCGGTGATGCCCGGCAATATCCTGACCGAAGGGCTGCAGGCGCAGGGAGAAGGCTATCTGGCGCAAATGCGTGCTGCCATTCCCACCCACACCCTCGGCAAACCGGAAGATATCGGCTACGCCGCCTGCTTCTTTGCCTCTGACGAAGCGCAGTACATCACCGGGCAGCAGATTATCGTTGATGGCGGGCAAATCCTGCCGGAATCACCGGAAGCGTTGTTGTAACGGATTTTGAAGAAAAATAGTGTTTTTTTACCATTGGTAAGCGCTTGGTGTGAGAAATTTTCTCACACCAAGCGCTTTTGTATGAGAAAATTTCTCATGAGGTCTGTGGGCTATAGTTAAATCAACCTGAGTTCGGGATAAGGAAAGTGGATACGTCCACTGGTATGACGTTGTTCC
>JAUNKJ010000062.1 GCA_030532785.1 Cardiobacteriaceae bacterium | reverse complement strand
CACGGAGCAAAAGCCCCTCCCCCTGTGGGGCGACTGGCTTGCCAGCTCGTCCGAAAGGACGAGAAAGGTTGGGGAGAGGGCAGAAAACAAAAAACTTTTTCGAATTTCGGAATTGATTCGAGAAGTTTGTTTTACCCCTCACCCCTGCCCCTCTCTGCTCCGCAGCTCTTCGAGTCCCGTAGGGAGAGGGGTTGATTTTGTGCATATTTTCAAGTTTTGTCGTGTACCAAGCTGATTCATAAATACCAACGCAACACCTGAAAAACCCCGCCGTGCAGCCATCCGCCCAAGCGCGAACTTGGCAGGCAAAATGTTACAGTGTTACCATAAAAAGTTACCCCATAACATTTCGAGGAACCCATGCGCCGATACGCCGCCCTGCTCACCCTTGCCCTTGCCGCGCACCACGCCGCTGCCGCCCCCAACGTCGTTACCACCCTCAAACCGCTGCACTCCCTCGTCAGCCAAATCATGGATGGCGTCGGCGAACCCGTCCTCCTCATCAACCAGGGTTCGCCACACGGTTACCAAAGCAAACCCAGCGACGCCCGCGCCATCGCCAGTGCCGACCTTGTGGTCTGGGTCAGCAGCGATCTCGAAACCTTCATCCCCGCGCTGCTCGACAAAAGCGGCACAAAACACCGCCTCGAATGGCGCGCCCTCCCCGGCCTGCACAAACTGAAAACCCGCAGCGGCGGCCTCTGGGAAGAACACGCACACGAACATCATGACCATGACCATGACCACGCCGGACACGATCACGCGCACGACCACAAGCATGACCACGATCACCACCACGGCGAATACAACGACCACCTCTGGCTCGGCACCGACGCCGCGAAAACCCTGCTCAACGCCGTCGCCCACGAACTCGGCGACATCGACCCCGACAATAAAGCGACATACGACCACAACCTGCAGCAATCCCTCGCCGCCCTTGATGCCCTCGACCAGCGCATCGCCGCCACACTCGCGCCGGTGAAAAACCGCCCCTACATGGTCTTCCACGACGCCTACCCCTACTTTGAACACCAATACGGCCTGCAACCCGTCGGCGTCGTCCGCGTCGACCCCGAACACGAACCCGGCAGCAAACGCATCGCCGAACTGCACAGCCTCCTGCGCGAGCACAAAATCGTCTGCCTCTTCAACGAACCGCAATACCCCGCGAAACTCACCGCCAAACTCGTCGCCGACACCAAAGTCCGCAGCGGCACCCTCGACCCGCTCGGCGCCGAACTCGCCCCCGGCAAAACGCTGCACGGCCAACTGCTGGAAAACCTCGCCAACAGCCTGCAACAATGCCTGCAAGACAGCGGCTCCTGAAGACAAAATGGTATTTTTTCTCATCAGAAAGCGCTTATCATGAGAAATTTTCTCTCGCTGCGCGAGCTGTTCCAGTCATCAAAAGCGCTTCGTAATGGTAAAAAATCATCACTCTTCACCATTTAATGAAAATCAACACAACAATTGACCACACCCCACGCAGCGCGTATCATCGCGCCGCTTGCCCGGATGGCGAAATTGGTAGACGCAAGGGACTTAAAATCCCTCGGTAGTGATACCATGCCGGTTCGACCCCGGCTCCGGGCACCAATCCATAAAAAAACCGCCGCGAGGGCGGTTTTTTTATGTCCGTGGCACCGCCGTTCAGGCGTCGCCCTGGCGTTCGGGGTAGATGGCGAGGCTGATCCACTGGCTGTCGTCGCTTTCCGGCTCGATGTGGGTGATTTTGCCGTGGATTTTGCCGCCGTAGCGGCTGATGAGTTGTTGCACTTGTTCGGCTTTGCTGGCGGGGATGTAGCCGATTTTGTTTTGGTGCCAGAGGACCATGACGGCGTTTTTGTCGTGCGGGTTGTCGGGTTCGCGTTGCAGGGTGAGGGGGTCGCCGCGCTGCATGATGTCGGCGAGGTCGCCCGCGCGGTAGTGTTTGAGGCCACGGATGGGCAGTTGGGCGATGACGGGTTTGCGCATGAGGCGCTGGAGGAGGCGTCGGATGGCGTTCATGTCATGTTTTGCTGTTTATGGTTGTTTTTTACCACCATGAAGCGCTTGTCGTGATAAAAATAATCTATTACAAGCGCTTCATATGGTGGTTTTTTATCATTTATTCAAGACGGATGGTTTCCTGGCCGCCCATGTAGGGGCGCAGCACTTGCGGGATGGTGATGCTGCCGTCGGCTTGCTGGTAGTTCTCAAGCACGGCAACGAGCGTTCTGCCCACGGCGAGGCCGGAGCCGTTCAGGGTATGGATGAGTTGCGGTTTGCCGCCAGCTTTGGGGCGGTAGCGCGCTTGCATGCGCCGCGCCTGAAAATCGCCGCAGTTGCTGCAGGAGCTGATTTCGCGGTATTTGCCCTGGCCGGGGAGCCAGACTTCGATGTCGTGGGTTTTCCGCGCGGAGAAGCCCATGTCGCCGGTGCAGAGGATGATGACGCGGTAGGGCAGTTCGAGCGCCTGGAGGATGGCTTCGGCGTGGCCGGTCAAGGCTTCGAGGGCAGCGTCGGATTGTTCGGGGGTGGTGAGGTGTACCATTTCGACTTTGTCGAATTGGTGTTGGCGGATGAAGCCGCGCACGTCTTTACCGTGCGCACCGGCTTCGCTGCGAAAGCAGGGGGTGTGGGCGGTAACGCGGATGGGGAGGTCGGCTTCGTTCAGGATTTCGCCGGCGGCGAGGTTGGTGAGGCTGACTTCGGAGGTGGGGATGAGGTAGAACTCGCGTTCGCCGAGGGCGGTTTTGAAGAGGTCTTCTTCAAATTTGGGGAGTTGCCCGGTGCCGTAGAGGCTTTGCGCGTTGGCAAGGTAGGGGACGTACATTTCCGTGTAGCCGTGCTTGCCGGTGTGGGTGTCGAGCATGAATTGGGCAAGGGCGCGGTGCAGGCGGGCAAGCGCGCCGCGCAGCACGGTAAAGCGCGCGGCGGCGATTTTCGCGCCGCTCGCGAAATCAAGCCCGATGTTTTCGAGGTCGGCGTGTTCTTTGGGGGTGAAGTCGAAGACGCGCGGTTCGCCCCAGCGGCGGATTTCGACGTTGTCGTCTTCGTCCTTGCCGTCGGGGACGCTGTCTTCGGGGATATTGGGCAGGCCGCTTTCGATGTCGTAAAGCGCTTGCTGCACGCGGGCGAGGGCGGCTTCGGCCTGCGCTTGCCGGTCATCGAGGGCGGCGACTTGTGCCATCAGGGCGCTCGCGTCTTCGTCGTTTTTCCTGGCAATGCCGATTTGCGCGGACAGCGCCTTGCGCTCGGCCTGCAATTGTTCGCTTTGCACTTGCGCGCTTTTGCGTTCGCCTTCCAGGGCGGCGTAGGCGGCAACATCAAAGACAAAGCCGCGACGGGCAAGTTGGCGAGCCACGGCTTCGGCGTCGCCGCGCAACAGTTTGGGGTCTAACATGGCTATTCCTTATTGAACGGCGAGTGAGGGATTGTCGACGCGCACGACGCGGCCGTCGGCACTGTAATGGATGACGAGGTTGCGCGAGAAGGTGCGCTGGTTCTGGCCGCTTTCGTAGCGGTAGAGATAAGTATCCTGATCAGGGTGGAAAGGGTCCTGCATCACGGGGCTGCCGAGAAGACGGCGCACTTCGTCGCGCGACATGCCGGGCTGGATGAGGGCGATGGTGGCATCATCGAACAAATTGCCCTGCACCACATCGGCGCGGTACATGAAAGGCGTAAAGCCGCAGGCGGCAAGGCCGAGGCTGCAGGCAAGCAAGAGGAAAACGCGGGGCATGGCCGTATCCTGTGAAACATGGAAAGCGGGCATTATAGCCAAAGCGCCGTGCTTGCCATACCGGCAAAACGCTGGCGCAAAGCCCCTCCGCTTCACCTTGCAGAAAACCTATCAATAAGCTACTTTACACAACCTCTATCAATCAAAGGAGCACGACATGAGCTTTGAATTCCCCGCCCTCCCCTACGCCGCCGATGCGCTGGAACCCGTGATCGACAAAACCACCATGGAAATCCACCACGGCCGCCACCACAAAGCTTACTTCGACAACTTCACCGCCGCCATCAAAGACACCCCGGCGGAAAACCAAAGCCTCGAAGCCATCCTCGCCAACATCAGCCAGCACAGCCCGGCCGTGCGCAACAACGGCGGCGGCTTCTACAACCACAACCTCTTCTGGCAAGTCATGTCGCCCAACGGCGGCGGCGAACCCAAAGGCGAACTCGCCGACGCCATCAACGCCGCATTCGGCAGCTTCGACGCCTTCAAAGCGCAATTCAAAGACGCGGGCGTCAAGCAATTCGGCTCCGGCTGGGCATGGCTCATCGTCGGCAAAGACGGCAAACTGGCGATTACCAGCACCCCCAACCAGGACAACCCGCTGATGGACGTCGCCGCCGTCCAGGGCGCGCCCATCCTCGGCTGCGACGTCTGGGAACACGCCTACTACCTCAACTACCAGAACAAGCGCCCGGATTATCTGGATGCCTGGTGGAAAGTCGTCAACTGGGACTACGTCGCCGACCTCTACGCCAAGGCCAAAGCCTGATCGCCAAGCCCGCCCCGCGCGGGCTTTTTCACACCCCGGAGGTATCCTGAAAAGTATCCTGAGCCTTCCTTTCCCCTCCCCCGCTTGCGGGTAGGGGTGGGGGTGTTCAGACAAAACATTCCACACGCCCAATATTTGCAAACAACCTGAGTTCGGGATAAGAGAACTCAGATCATTTCCACTATTTATCCGAATCCAGAAACCCCATGTCCATCCAACTCGTCCTCTTCGACTGCGACGGCGTCCTCGTCGACAGCGAAACCCTCACCAGCCAAGTCTTCATCAACCTCGCCCGCGAACACGGCATCGCCCTCGAACTCCCCCACGTCCTCGAACACTTCGTCGGCCGCGCCCTCGAAGACAACATCCGCCACGTCGAACACGAACACGGCATCACCCTCCCCGCCGACTTCGCCGACCGCTTCCGCGCCCAATCCCTCGTCGCCCTTGCCGCATCCGTCACCGCCATCCCCGGCATCCACGAAACGCTTGACGCCCTCGACGCCGCGCACCTCCCCTACGCCGTCGCCTCCAGCGGCCGCCCGGAAAAAATGCGCACCACCCTCGGTGCCACCGGCCTCCTCCCCCGCTTTGCAAACCGCATGTTCAGCACCATCCTCGTCGCCGCGCCCAAACCCGCGCCCGACGTCTACCTCCTCGCCGCGCAAACCCTGAACACCGCCCCGGAAAACTGCCTCGTCATCGAAGACAGCACGAGCGGCATCCGCGCCGGCGTCGCCGCCGGCATGACCGTCTACGCCTACGCCGCCCACGCCCCTGCGGACAAACTCCTCGCTGCCGGCGCACACCGCACCTTCAACGACATGCGCGAACTGCCGCCGTTGATTGCGGAAATCAACGGCGGCGCATCAAATTGACCTTAAAAAAGGCCCGTAGGGACGCAGCCTGCTGCGTCCATGCCTGCGCCACACCAGAAACAACCAAAATGAGAAATTTTCTCAAACACAAGCGCTTATCATGAGAAAATTTCTCACGATAAGCGCTTATTCATGGTAAAAAATCACTATTTTTAGTCAAAAAATAAAAATACCTTATTCCAAATCCAGCAATTCGGACATGGAAATCCCCAGCGCAGTAGCCAACACATGCAAGGCATCCAGCGACGGATTCGCACCGCCGGTTTCAATCCGGCTCATATAAGTGCGCGCAAAGCCGCATTTATCGGCAAAGGACTCTTGCGAATAGCCTTTCTCGATACGCAGTGTTCTCACCCGCTTGCCGAACTGTGTTCTCAAATTTTCCATTCAGGCACTTTGAATGCGCCCGTTTTCTTTGAACACACACTAATCGTGACATGTTAACTAATTGTGACATATAATTCATCTTGCTCCGTTCAGCAACCTGAAAATCCCGCTCAAACGGAGAATTTTCAATAAATTATCAAAGGAATAAAACATGCAAAACCGCATCGTGCCCCTGTCGCTCACCATTACCGCATTGCTGCTTGCTGCCTGTGGCGGCAATGGTGGACAACCGCCCCTGCCGGAACAGCCGCAAACACCCTATGTGCCACATGACAATCATGGCGGCAACAACACGCAACAACCCAAAAAAGAAGAACAAAAGCAAGATACATCCAAGCCTGCACCCGCTCCCAGCCCTTCGCCCAATCCTTCTCCGACCCCGAATCCGCCCTCTCCGATTAATCCTACTCCCACTCCCCCATCAACTACGCAACCACGCCCTTTAAATATTCAGGAAATTCAGAGTGCCGTTGTAAATCCTTCAAGTATTAGTCATCTGCAATCACGCATCAAAATAGGAACATCTGACGGAAAATTATCGCTTGGTACTCCTGATTTCAATGGTTCATCCCATGGTGATCCCGGTACTGATGCTGGCATGAATGCGCTCAAAGATGGTGAAGCCGGTGTCAATCCGGCATTTGGCGGAGTCAGTGGGTATTACGGACAGGAAACTGCAATCTTTCTGCGCTCACTCTCCGCAACAAAATGGAGCTATCAAACTTTCGGCCAAGTCGCAGGACATGGTGGCAGCCTGGGCTATGCAAGTATTGGCAAGCCTTTCATTCCTGACGACAACGCCACATTAAAGGCCAGCTATCAGGGCATTGCCATGGGCACATATGACAATACAAGCGAAGTCATTAGCGACATGAAGGCCGAACTGGACTGGAGCAACAAAACTTTATCCATTCAAATTGATAACAGCAAAATAGCACCCAATAGCGCTGCTATTGCCTATCAAGGCATCCAAAATGACGCGCGATTTGATTTCAACGAAACCCTCAACTGGAGCAGCACCAACCAGCGTTTTGAAAGCGCCACCACCCACGGCCACCTCTACGGCGCAGATGCGGCGGAAGTGGGCGGCACATGGGGCAAAACCGTAGACGGCAAGGTGTACAACGGCGCCTTCGGCGGCAAGAAACAATAAGCCACCCGCCATGCGCAACAAAAAAGCCGGACGTTTTCCCGTCCGGCTTTTTTCGTTTCATTCAGCGCCACCCTATCCGCAGCGACGCCTGTTCGCTTTACGCCACAAACCCCGCCGCCGCGTCCAGGGCAATCGCCATCATGTCGCGGAAGGTGGTTTGCCGCTCCTCGGCGGTGGTCGCTTCTTCGCGCAGGATGTGGTCGGACACGGTGAGGATGCAGGCAGCGCGCGCGCCGTATTCGTGGGCGACGCCATAAATGCCCGCCGCTTCCATTTCCACGCCGAGGATGCCGTAGCGGCGCATCACCTGGAAGATGTGCGGATCGGGCGTATAGAAAAGGTCTGCCGAGAAGACGTTGCCGACCTTCACCGGGATGTTCAAGGCGCGCGCGGCCTCGACCAGCGCGGTGGTCAGCGCAAAGTCGGCGGTGGCGGCGAAATCGTATCCGGCGAAGCGGGTGCGGTTGACGGCGGAATCGGTGCAAGCCCCCAGACCGATGATGACATCACGCACATGCACATCATCAAGCACCGCGCCGCAGGAACCGACGCGGATGAGGTTTTTCACGCCATATTCGGTAATCAATTCTTTGGCATAGATGGAGCAGGAGGGGATGCCCATGCCGTGCCCCATCACCGAGAGGCGTTTGCCTTTGTAAGTGCCGGTAAAACCAAGCATGGCGCGCACATTCGTGATTTCCTGCGGGTTTTCCAGATAGGTCTCGGCGATGAATTTGGCGCGCAGGGGATCGCCGGGCATGAGGACGGTATCGGCAAAGGCACCGGCAGGGGCGTTGATATGCGGGGTCATGGGGTTCTCCTGTTGTGTATGGAAAAGGGGAGTATAAGGGGCGGTTCAGGTTTGCCAAGGGTTGATGACGGTCAGTCCGGCAGCATGATAGGGCGCAATGTCGCGACTTGCCACGGCAAAGCCGTGCTGCATGGCGATGGCCGCGATCTGCCCGTCGGCCACGCCGATATGCTGCCCCCGCTGTTTCGCCATGGCCTGAATCCGCGCATAGGCATGGGCAGCGGCTTCGTCAAAGGCCAGGATACGACCAACAAACAGACGCTCAAAGAGTTCCGCCATACCGCTTTGCAACGCAACCTTGAAGCGCCCGGGCGGCGCAGTGGCAATGCCGGTCATGATTTCGGCGAGCGTCATGGTGGCGAGATAAAGCGTTGCGGGCGCTTGCCGATCCAGCCATTCAAGCACCCGCGCATCAGGCTCGCGCTTGAATGGCTCGGAAATCACATTGGTATCGACGACGATCATTCGAAATTCACGTCGCGCGGCGCTTCGCCACGCGCTTCCAATGCCAGATCGCCGTCACCATGTTCGTGCCAAAACCGCGCCAGTGCCGTACCGATGGGCAACGGCTCACTCAGTGCCTTGGCAAGAATGGCGTGAATTTCGGCTTCGGGGCTGCGTCCGTGCCGCTGCGCGCGGCGCGAGAGCGCACGGTGCAAATCGTCGGGCAGATTGCGAAGGGTCAGTTCGGCCATGGCAAAACTCCTGGCAAGATGGGATGGGACGGGAATATAGTGTTTTGCCAAACGACTGGCAAGCTACACAAAATTGACCATTTTTTAGTGATTTTTTACCATCAAGAAGCGCTTGTCGCGGTAAAAAATCACTATAAATTACCAAAAAATGATATAAAAATAATCTTCTTTTCCTTGCCGCGCCTTTGCGCTTTTCTTCGCGGCGGGCGAACGGTACACTGTCGCACTGCTTGAAGACTGAGGAATGCGGATGTTTTTGCTGTTATCCAATGATGACGGGTATCTGTCGCCCGGCCTGCGCGTGATGGCCGATGTGCTGCGCGATCAGGTCGGGCGTCTCGCCGTCATGGCGCCGGATCGCGATTGCAGCGGCGCGAGCCATTCGCTCACCCTGAAGCGCCCGCTCGCCGTTCACGAACACAGCGACGGCGTGTTCAGCGTCGACGGCACGCCCTCCGACTGCGTGCATCTCGCCGTCAGCGGTTTTTTCGACGAACGCCCGCAAATGGTCATTTCCGGCATCAATCGCGGTGCCAACATGGGGGATGACGTCATGTACTCCGGCACCGTCGCCGCCGCCTTTGAAGGCCGCCACCTCGGCCTGCCCGCCATTGCCGTCTCCAACGTCTCGCACGCCCCCGAACACTGGGAAAGCAGCGCCCATATCGTCCTCGACCTTTTCCGCCATGTGCGCCAACACCCGCTCGCGCCCAACACCCTGTTGAACGTCAACATCCCCGACCTGCCCTACAACGAAATCCGCGGCTTCCGCACCACCGTCCTCGGGCGGCGCATGGAAGCACGGCCGCTGGTGGAAACCGTCAACCCGCGCGGGCAGAAACTCTACTGGATCGGCCGCGCGGGCGACGCCGCCGAAGGCGACAGCAACACCGACTTTCAGGCAGTGGAACAGGGCTATGTATCCGTCACGCCGCTGCAATTCGATTTAACCGACTTTGAACAGCTGGGAGACGTCACACAATGGCTGGAAGGACTATGAGCAAAGGATGGCGCTGCGCCCTCATCATCGCCGCACTCACACTCGCCGCATGCAGCAGCCGCCCCACCGCCTACGACATACACGGCGCGCGCGGCCAGCTCCGCCCCGGCGCTGACTACATCATCCGCCCCGGCGACACCCTCTTCGGCATCGCCTGGCGCTACGGCCTCGACATGAACGAACTGGCCAACTGGAACGGCATCACCGACCCCAACCGCATCCTCGCCGGCAGCCGCCTGCGCACCACCCCGCCCACAGGCGTCGTGCGCGAACGCATCTCCGTCCCCCAAGTCACCCAGGCCGGCCAACCCGGCTGGCTCTGGCCGACACGCGGCACCGTCACCCGCCAATTCAACAAAAACCAGCCCGGCCACCAAGGCATCCAAATCCGAGGCCAACGCGGCCAGCCCATCGTCGCCGCGCGCGACGGCGAAGTCGCCTATAACGGCAGCGGCCTCTCCGGCGTCGGACGCATGGTCATCCTCCGCCACGACGGCAAAATCCTCTCCGCCTACGGCTACCTCGCCGACAGCACCGTCAGCGAAGGCCAGCGCGTCAGCCGTGGCCAACAAATCGGCAGCATGGGCATCAGCCCGCAAAACGCCCCCACCCTCCACTTCGAAACCAGAAAACAAGGCCAGCCCGTCAACCCCTTCAGCTTCATCGGCACCACCCCACGGCACTGACACATGGACTACCGCTACCACGTCCTCGACAAACAAGAAGCCTACCGTGGCTTCTTCAAACTTGACCGCTACCAAATCGAATTCGAACTCTTCCGTGGCGGCATGAGCGGCACCGTCATGCGCGAATGCTCCGCCACCAGCGGCTACGTCGTCGCAGGACTTGCCTACGACCGCGAACGCGAAACCTTCGCCCTCATCGAACAATTCCGCATCGGCGCCATGGTCGCCGGCCATCACCCGTGGCAACTCGAAATCGTCGCCGGCTTCATGGACATCCCCGGCGAAAGCGCCGACGACTGCATGCAACGCGAACTTGAAGAAGAAATCGGCACCCGCGCCCGCGCCCTCCACCACATCCAAACCTACTTCACAAGCCCCGGCGGCAGCGCCGGGCAAACCCACCTCTACTTCGCCGAAATCGACAGCAGCCAAACCGCCACCCACACCGGCCTCCTCGACGAAGGCGAAGACATCCTCGTCCACCACATCCCCTACGCCACCGCCTACCAATGGCTGCACGAAGGCCAAATCCAAAACGCCACCATGCTCCTCGCCCTCCAGGCCTTCTACATCCGCCACCAGGCCGGCGACCCCCGACTCAGCAAAACCGCATAACCATGAACCGCCTGCAAACCCTCCTCCTCCTCGCCCTCCCCCTGTGGGCGCACGCCTACCCCACCAGCGACACCTTCGACTGCGACACCGAAAAAGCCGGCATCTTCCAGGCCGCACGCGAAAACAAAATCAACATCCTCGAACGCTACCAGAAAAACCGCTGCAACCTCGCCATCGCCGACCAACGCGGCTTCACCGCCTACGACCACGCAGCCCTTGCCGGCAACGCCAAACTCGCCGATTGGCTCGTACAAAACGGCATCGCCAAAAGCGGCGAACACAGCACCGCCCTCTTGAAACTCGTGCAAACCGGCCTGCGCTTTCTGAACCTCGACGCCGGCGTCATCGACGGCCACATGAATGCCGCCACCAAAGACGGCATCATCATGTTCCAGAAAGCCCACAAACTCAAAGTCGACGGCAAACTCACCCCCGAATGGCTCGGCGTCTTCAACAAAGCCCTTGCCAAAAAAATGCAAAACGTCCTTGGCCAACTCGGCTACGCCGCCGGCAGCGCCGACGGCATCATCGGACAAAACACCCGCAGCGCCATGCAAGCCTTTCGCCAGGAACGCGCCATGCCCCAGGCCGACTACGCCAACATCGACGACCAACTCCTCTACCAACTCATGATGGCCGAAAACGAAGCCAACAAAAAAGCCATCGCCAAACGCGACGCCGAACGCCAGGCACGCCGCATCGCCCAGGAAGCCGCCGCCCGCCAGGAACTCGCGCGCAAACAACGCGAAGTACAACGCCGCGCCGCCGAACAACGCGCCCGCGCCGAAGCCGCCGCCCAGGCCGCACACGAACAACGCCTCGCCGAAGAACGCCAACTCGCCGCAGAACGCCAGCGCCAACAACAAGCCCAGCAAGCCGCGCAACAACAAGCCGCCGCCCGCGAAGCCGAAGCCCAGGCACAACGGCAAATCGAAGCCGCCCGCCTCGCCGAAGCCATGGCCGCCGCCGAAAAACGCGCGCAACAAGAAAAAGACGCCCAGGCCATCCGCGAACTGCAAGCGCAAATGGAAGCCATCGAAGCCCAGCGCCGCGCCCAGGAACAAGCCGCCGCCGAAGCCGAACGCCAACGCGAAGAAGCGCGCCAGGCCGCCGAAATGCAACGCCTCGTCGAAAAACAGCGCCAGGAAAAAGCCGCCGCCGAACGCCGCGCCGCCGAACAACGCGCAGAACGCGAAGCCGAAGCCGCGAGAAA
>JAUNKJ010000061.1 GCA_030532785.1 Cardiobacteriaceae bacterium | reverse complement strand
TTATTTTTTACCATCATGAAGCGCTTATGGTGAGAAAATTTCTCATCATAAGCGCTTTTTCTTGAGAAAATTTCTCATTTGTTGATTTTGACGGGAAAGCCGTTGGTTGCGCTGCCGTGTTCGCCGAGGCCGCCGCCCATGGCGATGTAGAGGTCGACGTTGTTGGCAAGGATTTGCAGGCGGGTGGCGAGGAGTCCCTGTTCGCTGGCGTAGCTTTCGCGTTCGGCGTCGAGCAGGTCGAGGGCGGTGCTGACGCCGGCGTTGAAGCGCAGTTTTTCCAGGCGTTGGCGTTCGGCGATGGCTTTGTTGCCGCGTTGTTGTGCGGCGTATTGTTCGGCGAGGGTTTCGCGGGCGATGAGGGCGTTGGCGACTTCGTAGAAGGCGTTTTGCACGACGCTGTGGTAGTTTTCCGCAGCGATTTGTTGTTGTGCTTCGCTGATGGCGATGTTGCGCTCAAGTTTGCTGCGGTCGAAGATGGGGAGGAGGATGCTGGGGCCGAGGTTCCAGCTCAAGTTGGGGCGTTCGAGGAGGTTTTTCAGTTCGTTGCTGCCAAAGCCGGCGCTGCCGGTGAGGGTGATGGTGGGGTAGAGGGCGGCGCGTGCCGCGCCGATGTTGGCGTTGGCGGCTTTGAGTTGGTATTCGGCTTCACGGATGTCGGGGCGATGGCCCAGGACGGCTGCGGGGATGCCGCTGGGCAGGCGCAGGTCGACAAAGGCTTTTTTCAGTTCGCCGCTTGCCGGGAGTTGCAGTTGGCCGATGGGTTTGCCGACGAGCATGGAGAGGCTGTTCAGCGCTTGTTGCCGCGCGCGTTTGGCTTCGGCGGCGCTGCCGCGCGCGCTTTCGATTTGTGCTTCGACGCCGCGCAGGGCGGAGGCGGTGAGGAGGCCGGCGTCGTATTGCAGTTTGGAGAGGCGGTAGGATTCCTGGCGGGTGCGCAGGACGTCTTCGGCGAGGGCGAGTTGTGCCTGGGCGGTGCGCGCCTGGTAGTAGGTTTTCGCCACCGCCGCGATGATGGAGAGTTGGGCGGCGTCGTGCGCTTCGCGGGTGGCGAAGTAGCGGTTCAAGGCTTGTTCGCTCATGGCTTGCACGCGGCCGTAGAAGTCGAGTTCGAAGGCGGCGACGCCGAGGCCGACGCTGTAGGCGTCGCCCGTGCGGCCATTGGGGAGGCCGCCGAGGTCGCGCGGGGTGCGCGAGCGGGTGACGCTGCCGTTGGCGTTGACTTGCGGCAATTCGCTGCTGCGCTGGATGCCGTATTGCGCCTGGGCGATTTGCACGTTGAGCGCGGCTTTTTTCAGGTCGTGGTTGTGGGCAAGCGCTTCGCCGATCAGGGTTTGCAGTTGCGCGTCGCGGAAGTAGTCGCGCCAGCCGAGTTCGCTCGCAAGCGCGCCGCTTCCGTCCTGTTCGGCGATCGCCACTTCCATCCAGCTTTGCGGCAGCGCGACTTCGGGCTGGACGTATTCCGGGGTGAAGGAACAGGCGGCGAGGCCGACAGCGAGCGGCAGGGTTTTCAAGATGGTTTTCATGGCGACACTCCTGTGTGGGTTTGCGCGTATTTGTCGAGGATGCCGAGGCGTCCGGGGAAGATGCGGCGCACGATAACAAAAAAGATGGGAATCATCACGAGGCCGAGGAAGGTGCCGACGCTCATGCCCCAGAAGACGCTGGTGCCGATGGCGCGCTGGCTGGCGGAACTTGCGCCGCTCGCGAGATAGAGGGGGACGACGCCGAGGATGAAGGCCATGGAGGTCATGACGATGGGGCGGAAGCGCAGGTGCGCGGCGGAGAGTGCCGCCTGGATGCGCGAGAGGCCGCTTTCCTGCAAGTCCTTGGCGAATTCGATGATGAGGATGGCGTTTTTCGCAACGAGCCCCATGACGGTGATCATGCCGATCTGGAAGTAGATGTCGTTGGCGAAAAATTCGGCGATGCCCATTTGCGCGTTGAAGAGGTTGCGCAAAAAGACGCCGCCGGAGACGCCGAGGAAGCCCAATGGCAGCACGAGGAGCACGGCGAAGGGGATCGACCAGCTTTCGTAGAGCGCGGCGAGGCAGAGGAAGACGGCGAGGATGGTAAAGCCGTAGACGTAGAGCTGCTGGTTGCCCGCGCGCTGTTCTTCGAGCGACAGTCCCGTCCATTCGATGGCAAAGCCGGGCGGCAATTGCCGCGCCAGTTCCTCGATTTTGCGCATGGCTTCGCCGGTGCTTTTGCCCGGTGCGGCGCTGCCGCTGAGTGCCATCGCCGGGTAGCCGTTGTAGCGGCTCGCCTGCATTTGCCCGTCTTCCCAGTGGAATTGGGCAATCGCGCCCAGCGGTACTTGGCCGCCGCTGTTGTTGGGGATGTTCAGGGTGCGCAAATCGTCTTCCTGCATCCGCGAGCCGGCATCGGCCTGGATGGTGACTTTTTGCAGGCGGCCATTGTTGGGGAAGTCGTTGACGTAGGCCGAGCCGAAGTTCATGCCCAGCGTTGCGGCGATGGCGGAGAGGCTGACTCCCTGGGCGTAGGCGGCGTCGCGGTTGATGTCGATGCGCAATTGCGGCGCGTCGGCGAGTCCGCCCGGACGCACCTGGGCGATCAAATCCGCATGCTGCATCGCCATGCCCATCAGCTGGTTGCGCGCGGCGAGCAGCGCTTCATGCCCGGCACCGCCCCGGTCTTCGAGTTGCAACGAGAAGCCGCTGGAAGTGCCGAGTGCGGGAATCGCGGGCGGGGAGAGGGCAAAAATGGTGGCATCGCGAATCTGCATGAAACCGCCCATGAGCTTTTGCCCGACGGCAGCGGCGCTTTGTCCGGCTCCGGTGCGTTCCGCCCAGTCTTTCAGGGTGATGAAGGCAAGCCCCATGTTCTGCCCCTGGCCGGTGAAGCTGAAGCCCTGTACCGCTGCCATGTTCGCCACTTCGGGGATATTGAGCGCTACGTTTTCCATCTCGCGGATTTTGTCGTTGGTGCGCTCGGCGGTCGCGCCCGCGGGCAACTGCACGCTGGCGATGACAAAGCCCTGATCCTCGTCGGGGAGGAAGTTGGTCGGCAGTTTCTGGAAGAGGAAAAACGCGCCCGCGCCCAGCGCAATATAGAACACGAACACCGCGTAACTGACGCGAATGAGTTTGGCGAGCGTCGCTTCATAGGCATGGGTCAGCGCTTTCACCACGCGGTTGAACGCGCCGAAAAAGCCGTGTTTTTCATGATGCCCGGCCTTGACCGGCTTCAGCATCGTGGCGCAGAGCGCCGGCGTCAGCGTCAACGCCAAAAAGCCGGAAAAGGCAATGGAGCCTGCCATCACCAGCGCAAACTGGCGGAAGATGCCGCCGGTCGCGCCGGGGAAAAATGCCATCGGCACGAACACCACGATGTTCACCAGGGTGATGCCGACAATGGCATTGGCAATCTGCCCCATGCTTTTCACCGTTGCCTGATAGGGGGTCAGCCCTTCTTCCGCCATCAGGCGCTCGACGTTTTCCACGACGACGATGGCATCATCGACCACGATCCCGATCACCAGTACCATGGCAAACATGGTGAGCACGTTGATCGACATCCCCATCAGCAGCATCACGGACAGCGCGCCCAGCAGGGAAATGGGCACGACAATCGCCGGAATCAGGGTATAGCGCAGGTTTTGCAGGAAGAGGAACATCACCACGAACACCAGCACCATCGCCTCGCCGAGGGTGATCAGCACCTGCTTGATGGACAGCTCGACGAAAGTGGAGGTGTCATAGGGCACGTTCCACTCCAGCCCCTCGGGGAAATACTGGGCAAGGTCTGCCATGCGCGCTTTCACCGCCTTGGCGGTCGCGACCGCATTGCCGTCGCTCGCAAGCTGCACCGCCATGCCCGCAGCGGTTTCGCCGTTAAGCCGCATGGTCGCGGCATAGGATTCCTGGCCGAGTTCGACGCGCGCCACATCACGCAGGCGCACCGTCGCTCCCGACGCGCTGCTTTTCACCACAATGTTTTCAAAGGATTCAACATCTTTCAGCTGCCCCGGCACATTGATCACTGCCGAGAAGCGCTGCCCGTCCACCGCTGGCAATGCGCCGAGGCTGCCGGTGGGAATCTGGCGGTTCTGCTCGGCAATCGCGGCGGAAATATCGGTGGCGTTCAGGCCGTAGCCGCGCAGCTTTTCCGGCTGCAACCAGATGCGCATCGCCGTTTCCGCGCCGAACTGCTGAATGCCGCCGACGCCGTCCACGCGCTGCAATTCCGGGAGAATATTGCGCGCCGCGTAATCGCTCATCTCGCGCACATCCAGATTCGAGCCGGCTTTGGCGGTAAGCGCCACCACCATCAAAAAGCCCTCGTTGCTCTGCGAAACGCGGATGCCGTTCTGCGTGACCGCTGTCGGCAGGCGCGAGGATACTTGCGCCAGACTGTTCTGCACATTCACCTGGGCAATGTCGGCATCGGTTCCCGCCTTGAACGTCAGCGATACCGAGCCGGTGCCGTTGGCGTTCGCCGAAGCGCTCATGTAATCCAGGCCGTCAATGCCGTTCATCTCGCGCTCGATCAGCGCCAGCACCGATTCCTCGATGTCGCTGGCGCGCGCCCCGGGATAGGCCACGCCAATCTGGATCGTCGGCGCACCGATATTGGGATATTGCTCGATGGGCAGGCGCGTGAGTGACAGCAACCCGGCGAGAATGATGAAAATCGCCACCACCCAGGCAAACACCGGGCGGTCAATGAAAAAACGTGACATGCGGCCTCCTTACTGCGCCGGGGCGAGTTGACCGTCGGCACCGCGCAGCATCGGGGTCACATGCGTCATCCCCGCCATGAACTGCGACAGCGTATCCACCATCACCATCTCGCCCGCTTTGAGGCCATCGGTGACCACCCACTGATCCCCGAACGCGCGCGCAATCTTCACCTCGCGCGGGGCAAACGCGCCATCTTTCCCGACCACGCGCAGCGTATCCGTCTTGCCGCGCGTCACCGCATTCTGCGGCACGAGATAGGCATTTTTATATTGATGCTGCGGCACATCCACCCGCACATACAGGCCGGGGAGCAAAATATTGTCGGGATTGGGCACCTCGGCGCGCACCAACAGTTCGCCCGTCGCCGCATCCACCGTCTGGTCGGCAAACAGCAAACGCCCCGCATGGGCATACGGCGTGCCATCCTCCAGAGTGATATTCACCTTCAAATCCACGCCGTCGAGCCTCCCGGCGGCGAAATCCTGCTTGATCTTCATCACATCCGCCGCCGACTGGGTGATATTCACAAACATCGGATCAAGCTGCTGAATCTTCGCCATCTGCACCGCGCCCGGCGACACCAGCGACCCCTCGCTCACATTCGACTTGCCGATAAACCCGGCAATCGGTGCCGTCACCCGCGCGTAATCCACATTGAGCTGCGCCTGCTGAATCGCGGCATTGGCGGCGACAATATTCGCCTGCGCCACCTTCACCTCGGCGAGCGCCTGCTCATACGTCTGCCGCGACACCGCCTTCTCCTTCACCAGCGGCGCATAACGGTTCGCCGTACTCTGGGCGAGCGCCTTGCTCGCCTCGGCCTGCGCCAGCTTTGCCTTCGCCGACAGCAAATTCGCCTGATACACCGCATCATCAATCTGGTAGAGCTGCTCGCCGGCCTTCACCCGCGCCCCTTCCTCGAAAAAGCGCTTCTGCACAATCCCGCCCACTTGCGGCTGAATCACCGCCTCGCGCGACGCCTCAAGGCGCGCCGGCAAATTCTCCGTCAGCACCACCGTCTCGGGCTTCGCCACAATCACCTCCACCGGCGGCGGGGGCGGCGCGTTCTCCTGCGCGGCCGCCATTCCCATCCATCCCGCCCACAGCGCAAACACTGCCTTGACACGAACGCCCATAACAACTCCTTCAAAAACAAACAAAAAAATCCGCCGAAACGGCAAATGAAAAAAATCGCGCGATTATAAAGACATCCTTGCATGTATGTCCATAAACGATTGGTTATACTTGCCCCTTTTTTCCACGGGACAACACCATGCGCCGCACCAAAGCGCAAGCTGAAATCACACGCCAGCATATCCTCGACACTGCCCTGCAACTCTTTGACGAACAAGGCTACGCGCAAACCAGCCTCAGCATGATTGCGCGCACCGCCGGTGTCACCCGTGGCGCCATCTACTGGCACTTCCAGAACAAGGAAGAAATCTTCCACGCCCTTGCCGACGCGCAATTTGCGGAAATCCTCGCGGAAAACGCCGCCGCCATCGCCGCGCCCAACACCTGGAGCCGCCTCATCGACAACTTCAGCCGCTTCTACCGCGAACTCAGCCACCAACCCGCGCAACTGCGCTTTTTCCGCATCATCCACCAGCAAAAACGCCACGACAGCGTCCTCGCCGAACTGCGCGACCGCTACCACGAACGCTGGCAGCAACAATGCCGCGACGCTGTCGAACGCGGCAAAGCCAACGGCGAACTCCCCGCCGACGCCGACGCCGACTACCTCTTCTTCCACTTGAACGTCATCTTCCGTGGCCTTGCCGAAGTCTACCTCGACGAACCGCACAACCCCGACCACCCTGCCTACGGCGAACGCCTCATCCGCAGCATGGTCGCCTCCCTGCAAAAACCGCGCGGCAAAGCGTAAACCCGCAGAATGGGCGCAAGCTCATGCGGTATCGCGCAGCGGTTGTAGGTAACCTGAGTTCGGGATAAGGAAAGATTGTAGGTACGGTTAGGCGCAACGCGCCGTAACCGTACATTTGACATCCCATGTACGGTTACGCGCTGCGCGCTAATCGTACCTACGTTGACGGTGGGCCAAAGCCCACCCTGCGCCCTCAAAAAATCCTCCACAAAAAACACTATGCTCTTTATCCATTGCAACATGTTCATTTGTCAAAAAAACAATAGCCTCGGCGCGTTTTCCTGCACATCACGCGGAAAACGCCTTTCATCAACCCTGACCATAGCCAAAAAGCAAGATAACAAGGCGGCTCGCCGCAGACAGTATGGGAAATACAGCAAGGCGAGCCAACGCCGTTAGGTTGTTTTTGGGCATGGACAAAAGGAGATAACTTATGCAACCCGTCTTTATGAACCTCGCCCTCGCCTTCGTCGCCGGATTCTGCGCCACCGCCTGCGGCAATAACGACAGCCTCACTCTCATCGACGCCCCCCAAAGACCCCACCCCCGCCGAAAAAGCGCAATTCCAAGCCAGCAAAGTCGATCGCGCAGAAGCGGAAGCGCCCTATGACGAGCCCCACCCTCATCAAATCACTGCCAATGGCGCGACGCTCTCGAGCCTCGCGCGCGAAGGCGGCAAGTGGATAGGCCGCACCGATTACCGCAGCCTGCAACCGGGCATGACTACCTTGAATGGCAGCTACACCCTCACCAACCGCGGCCAACCCGAACCCGCTACCATCCGCAGCTATCAGGGCTTTCGCAGCGGCGTCGTCATCGCCTACAACCCGACGGATGGCAAACACACCCATATGGGCACTTATGGCGTCGAGACTCCGGAGGCTAACTTCCCTGGTGCCGGACAAGCCACCTATCGCGGCGTTGCCTTTGACATGACAGAACAAGGCACGCTGACTTACCACGTCGATTTCGCCGCCAAAAATGGCCACGGTGAGATTACTGGCCTCAGCCGCTACGGCACGATTACGCTCGCCAATGTCCCGGTCAAGACGGTAAAGAATAGCTATGGTGTCATCGCTGGCACAGCGAGCAGCGCCAAGGGCGGCAGCTTTGACTATGGCGTCGGCTTTGCTGGAGAGCAGGCCGAGGAAATCGCCGGGTTTGCCACCAACGCACAAGGCGAAGCCGTGGGCTTTCATGGCACACGCGGCGCGATTAGCGAGTAAGCGCTTTTCGTAATCGCTTCGCGATTATTCCCCCCAGCCCTCCCCCGTAAACGGGGGAGGGCTTTTTGTTTAGTGGCATCCGGCGTTTTTTTCTGCGTTTCGTAGGGTGGGTGTCACCCCACCCCATGATCGCAGCAAATAAAACCAAAAACTCATCAAAAATAGTGATTTTTTACCATCATGAAGCGCTTATTGTGAGAAAATTTCTCGCTATAAGCGCTTAATTATGAGAAATTTTCTCATCCCCAACCCGTAACCACCACACCCACACCCCCGCCCCGCATCGGCAAATATGCCGCGTTTGTCATCATTTGCTAGAATGCAGCGCTTCATCGCGCGCGGGGTCGTTAACGGAACGACATGAAGACCCTGCATAGCGGGGTCCCCGAAAAATCGGACAGACAGCCTTTTGAATAAAGTCCTTTATTCAAAAGTTTATAGACAGAGGACTGTCTGATTTTTTGGGGGAGCGGGTATATTTTCTCCGCACGTCCTGCCCTGCCAGCGGGGGACGCGGGCTAGCAACAAGGAATATTCATGAGTTGGTTTGACAATCTGATGCCCTCGCGCATCAAAACGAAAAACAAAAATCAGCAAGTGCCGGATGGCCTGTGGCAGCAATGCAGCGCCTGCAACGAGGTGCTTTACAGCGAAGACCTGAAGCTCAACATGCAGGTCTGCCCCAAATGTGGCCACCACAACCGCATCAAGGCACGCGAGCGTCTCCTTGCCCTTTTCGATCAGGACGTTGCCCCGGTGGAAATCGCCGCCAGCCTCAAGCCCAGCGATTTCCTCAAATTCAAGGACAGCAAGAAATACCGCGACCGCATCACCCAAGCGGAAAAATCCAGCGGCGAAAGCGAAGCGCTGGTGGTGCTCGCGGGCAACATCCACGCCCTGCCCGTTACCTGCGCCGCCTTTGAATTCAGTTTCATGGGCGGTTCGATGGGGTCAGTAGTCGGCGAGCGCTTCGTGCGCGGCGTGGAACACGCCATCGCCCACAACACGCCCTTCGTCTGCTTCTCGGCGAGCGGCGGCGCGCGGATGCAGGAAGGCCTCACTTCCCTGATGCAAATGGCGAAAACCAGCGCAGCGCTCACACGCCTCGCCGACGCCAAACTGCCCTTCATCTCGGTGTTGACCGATCCCACCATGGGCGGTGTCTCAGCCTCGCTCGCCATGCTCGGCGACATCATCCTCGCCGAACCCGGTGCGCTCATCGGCTTTGCCGGGCCGCGCGTCATCGAGCAAACCGTGCGCGAAACCCTGCCCGAGGGCTTCCAGCGCGCTGAATTCCTGCTGGAAAAAGGCGCGATCGACCGCATCGTTGACCGCCGCAACCTGCGCGATGAACTCGCAGCGCTGCTCGCCCTGCTGCTGGATCGCCGCGAGGTCGCCGATGTGGCGGAAAGCGCGCCTGCCCCCGAAGCCGCCGCGCCCGACACCGAATCCGACGAGCCGCCCACGGCATGAAGACGCACACGCCGCGCGGCACGGGCGACCTCGCCGCCTGGCTTGCCTGGCAGGAAAACGCGCACGCCAAGGCCTGGGACCTCGGCCTTGAGCGCATCGGCCGCGTCTGGCAGGCATTGGGCGCGCCGCGCATCGCCGAACATATCGTCACCGTCGCCGGCACCAACGGCAAAGGCTCGACCGTCGCCTTCAGCGAAGCGCTCTGTATCGCGCACGGCGTATCGGTGGCCAGCCTCACCTCGCCGCATCTGCTCGATTACCGCGAGCGCATCCGTTTTGACGGCGCAAAGGCCAGCGCCGCCGACCTCTGTGCCGCCTTCGATGCCATCGACGCCGCGCGCGGCGACATCTCCCTCACCTACTTTGAATGGAATGCGCTTGCCGCCTTCTGGCTGATGGCCAAGCGCCGCCTGCAAGTGGCGGTACTCGAAGTGGGCTTGGGCGGACGACTGGATGCCGTCAACCTCATCGACGCCGACGCCGCCATCTTCACCCGCATCGGGCTGGATCACACCGACTGGCTCGGAGACAGCCTCGCGCAAATTGCCCGCGAAAAAGCGGGCATCCTCCGCGCCGGGCAAACCGTCGCCCTTGCCGATGCCACACCGCCGCCAGCGCTCCTCGAACTCGCACAAACGCAAGCCCGACAGCTCTGGCGCTTCGGCCACGAACTGCGCGTCCGCGCAGACGGCGACACGCTCGACATCGCCCTCCCCGATTTTCACGCCCGCGTCGCCGCGCCCGCCAACATGCCCGGCGCACACCAGCACGGCCATCTCGCTGCCGCCTTGGCCATCCTCGGGCAATGGTTCCCGTTGCGCGCCGATGCCGTGAACCGCGCCATGCACAACGTGCGCCTCACCGGACGCCTGATGCCGCTCACCCGCGACGGCGACTGGCTCATCGACGTTGCCCACAACGCCGACAGCGCCGAAGTCCTCGCCGCCCACCTGCACACCCTGCGCGCGCGCTACCCGCGCATCCTCATCCTCTGCGGCATGCTGCGCGACAAAGACCAGCAGGCCGTCTTCCGCACCCTCAAACCGCTTGCCGACCAATGGTTTCTCGCAAGCCTGCCCGGCGAACGCGGCAGCCGCGCCCAAGACCTCGCCGCGCAAGCCACCCTCGCCGGCATTCCCCAAGACACGCAACACCCCCACGCCGACGTCACCCGGGCGCTTGCCGCCCTCGACGCCCACGCCCAACCCGGCGACCTGCGCGTGGTAATGGGTTCTTTCGTCACCGTTTCTCAAGTACTGGAGCACTTCAACCATGACTAAATGGCTGTCGCGGCTGCTCGGCCTCCTGGTCTTGCTGCTGCTCGTCCTCTTTACCTTCAACACCTGGTTCAAGCCCGACACCCCGGACGCGCTGCGCCGCGACATCGATCTGCAAGTGCGCGGACAAAGCGTGCCGCCGCCACAACAGCAAACGCCGCCCGAGCCGGAAGAGACCGCGCTGACCCCGCCCGCACTCACCCTCACCTCGCTCGAAGACTTCCCCGCCGACGGCGGTGCCGCACCGGTACTCGCCAACCCGCAGCCGGAACAGCCGCGCGAAGCCGTCGCCCCCCCGCCCGTCGCCCCGCCCAAAACGGAAGCGCCGCGCACGGAAACGGCGCGCACCGAAACGCCCAAACCCGCTCCGGCCAAGCCCGCGCCCGTGGCGGAAGCGCCGCCCGCGAGCGGCGGCAAACTCATCGCCGCCGGCGCCTTCGGCAACCCGGACAACACCAAACGCCGCGTTGAACAACTGCGCAGCCGTGGCTGGCCGGTCAAAGTGGAAAAAATCCAGTCCGGTGGCAAAACGCTCGACCGCGTCATCCTCGGCCCCGTACCCGCCGCACAACTCAACACCTATCTGGATGAACTCAACAAAATGGGCATTCAGGGCCGTGAAATTCAATAAGAGAGGTAAACACGCATGAATCTGGAAAGCATCAACTGGGTAGACGTCGTTCTCGGCGGCGCCATCATCATCTCCGCCCTCGTCGGCATCGCCCGTGGCCTCATCAAAGAAGTACTGTCGCTGCTCAGCTGGGTCGTCGCCATCTGGGTCGCATGGAAATTCGCCGACATGGTCGCGGAAAAATACATCCGAGGCTTCATCGACGACCCCACCATCAGCTACCTCGCAGCCTTCGGCGGCCTCTTCCTCGTCACCCTCTTCGCCCTCGGCCTCTTCAACATGCTGATCAGCAGCTTCCTCGCCTCCAGCGGCCTCGGCGGCATCGATCGCATGCTCGGCATGGTCTTCGGCCTGCTGCGCGGCCTCATCATCGCCGCCATCCTCGTCTTCGTCGGCAAATTCGTCCCCCCCGTCACCGACATGGCCGCGTGGAAAGACTCCAAACTCCAGCCCACCTTCAGCGCCATGGCCGAATGGGGCATCAACAAACTCCCGGACAACATCCAGAAACTCCTGAACGACACCACAACGCAGGCAGAAAGCATCGGCATCCTCAGCAGCCCCGCACAAGCGGCCAGCACCGACGCCGACGCACGCGGCCCCGTTGCCCGCCCGGCCACCAGCGCCGAAGCGCAGGCCAGCCAGCGCCAACAAACGCAAAACATCGCGGAAATCGGCAACAACACCGCCCCCGCAATCACCCTGGAAAGCGCCCAACCCGCACAACAGGACACCGCGCCCATCGTCCTCGAATCCACCCAGGGACAGTAAGGCCGCACTGTCCCGCCTTCTCGCCCCTCGCCTACGGAATGCCCCAAGCCCCCTGGGCGCAGCCGCAGGCGCGGGGCTTTTTTGGCGGGAATACGGGCTT
>JAUNKJ010000060.1 GCA_030532785.1 Cardiobacteriaceae bacterium | reverse complement strand
AAGCCCCTCCCCCTCGAGGGGGAGGGGTTGGGGAGAGGGGGATGAAGAAAATCGCACAGCGACAAAACCCTCAAAATTTCAAACCGCTTTTAACCCCCTCGTCTTTCCCAATCTGACCAAACACCGCAAACAAGGACGTGCGCCATGCGCGACACCCCCATCTTCCGCGCCAAAAACTTGAGCAAAACCTACCGCATGGGCGACATCGACGTCCACGCCCTGCGCGGCATCGACCTCGAACTCCACCCTGGCGAATTCATCGTCATGCTCGGCCCCTCCGGCAGCGGCAAATCCACCCTCTTGAACATCCTCGGCGGCCTCGACACCCCGAGCAGCGGCGACGTCTGGTATCACGGCGAACCACTCACCCACGCCACAGACGCCCACCTCACCCGCTTCCGCCGCGAACACGTCGGCTTCGTCTTCCAGTTCTACAACCTCATCCCCAGCCTCACCGCGCGCGAAAACGTCGCCATCGTCACCGACATCGCCAAAAACCCGCTCGACCCCGCAGAAGCGCTCGCCCTCGTCGGCCTCGAACAACGCTTGGACCACTTCCCCGCACAACTCTCCGGCGGCGAACAGCAACGCGTCGCCATCGCCCGCGCCATCGCCAAACGCCCCGTCGTCCTCCTCTGCGACGAACCCACCGGCGCACTCGACTCCACCACCGGCGTGCGCGTCCTCGAAGCGCTTGACACCGTCAACCGCGACATGGGCACCACCACCGTCATCATCACCCACAACGCCGACATCGCGAAAATGGCCGGCCGCACCCTGTGGATGCAGGACGGACAAATCATCCGCGAAGCCATCAACCCCGAACGCCTCGCCGCGCGCGACATCACATGGTAAAAATCGCGCAAAAATAAATTGGTACGAGAACCTGCTCATGGAAAATCTCAAAAATCTTTTAAGTATTCTGGCAAAAACTATTGCATTGACCACACCCATAGGAATAATTCTAGGAGGCATGTCCATTTATTTTTACTTGAAGCTAATAGAAAGTTCTAATTTTTTCATGGATTTTTCTCAACAACCTTTTGTACTTTTACTACCTTCAATTATTTGCCTTATATTTTTTCTACTTATTTATGGCTTTTTACTCTTTCCACTATGGACAGCCAATATCATAATAGAGAAAAACCTCTATCTAAAACCTCTCGAATCGAATAACAAGAAAAATTACTGGCAATATATATTATTCGCTATAATATTTTCCCCTATTATATTAACTATAATATATTTACTATCCTCTATATTCATCAAAAGTGAGTACTCGAGAGGATTTTTAGAAATTTTCTTGATATCAATATTTGCTATCATTTATATAGTTTTTATTGGTAATTTTATAAAAAAAATCCACAATCACAAAAAATACAAAAAACATAAAGACTGGAAAACTCCATTCACCTGGACAAATTTTATAGACATACTTTTCATGCTTACTCTCAACTCTATCATAACAACCTTATTTTGTATTTCATCATTTTTGCTGGTGCTAAATAATGGAAAAGGTAACGAAATATATCAAACTCTTATCATTTCCATACTTATTTTTATAATCACGATTAATCACATTTTCATATACCTTCGTTTTTTCAAAAGAAGATCAATGAAAACAAAAAATATTTTACTATCACCATTTATGTTAACAATAACTTATCTTTTAATCACCCTTCAATCAACATCTTTTTTCACCACCACTCCACTAAAATTTTTTGGAACAATAGACCTAACCTCCAGATGGTACATTATAGATCCAAACATACAGATCAACTTTGAGGATAAAAAAGACCCAAGTAAATACAGTATCATAAAAATCAAACAACAATTCAAATGTAGTAACAAAAAATGCAGCACTACACAAAACGCCAACCAATACGCTTTATATGGTTACATGGCATGGAACGCAGGCGATACAAAAATATTCTGCCCACCCACTGCACAATTTGGATTGGACAAGAAAAAAAACCTTGAATCAGCCGAAATGTGTTTGTTCATTGAAAGCAAATTTATAAAACCGCTCAGAGAAATGTATTCCGATTTCGATGATGTACCCCACTCTGGCTCAAATACCAGTTGGCTATAGGACTCCCATGAACACCCTCCTCGACACCCCGCTCTTCGCACCCTACAAGGCAAGCATACTCGCCGCCGCCAAGCCCGTGCTCGCCATGACATTTATTCCCGACGACGCGCTAACCTTGCGGCAAAGCAAACTCGGTGGCCAACCCTATTGGCCGCGTGATCGTGCCTATCCCAGCCATCAGAAGCATCCGCTTAACCTGTTATTGCAACTTAACTTTTCCGAGATACCTGCCCTACCCGGCTTTCCCGAGCGCGGCATCCTGCAATGGTTCTACGCCCAGGGCGCGCTCTGGGGGCAGGATTTTGACGACCCTCGCGCGCAAGGCGGTTTTCGCGTGGTTTATCATGAAGATGTCCTTGAGGACGACAGCGCTCTCCTCCACGATTTTTCCTTTCTCGTCCCCCCGCCGCCAACCCTGTGGCAACGCCTGAAAAAACTGGCCAGGCCCACGGTAGCGCCGCCCTTCCGCATGCCGTGCGCCATCCGCTTTACCGCGCAAATGCAATATCCCAGTTTGGACGGCGATTGCACCACCTATCTCAAGGGCGACGGCGCGCCTGATATTCACGACGGCAATTTTTTCGAAAACGAGCATCAAGCCTTCAGCGACGCCTATTTCGAACACTTTTCCTGCGACGCCCTCAGTCTCATTGGCGGCTATCCCGCGTTTACCCAGGATGACCCGCGACGCGACGCCAGCCTCAATGCCCACGACGACATCCAGCTGATACAGCTCTCCAGCGCCGCCCAGCCCGAAGTGATGATGTGGGGCGATCTGGGCATCGCCCATCTTTTCATTCATCCGGACGATCTCGCCCGCCGCGATTTCTCCCGCGTGCTGTACTGGTGGGATTGCTATTGATGGTAAAAAACTACTATTCAAAGCGCTTTATATAATCATTTTTTATCACGATAAGCGCTTAATGATGGTAAAAAATCACTATTTTTATCCAAAAAATGAATATCATTGACACCCCTGTCCCCGATCACTACCATCGGTAGCCACCCTTCGCCATCCGGAGAAAAATCATGTCCAATATCGCGAAGTTATTCATGTCCGGCCGCAGTCAGGCGGTGCGTTTGCCCAAGGAGTTGCGTTTCGAGGGCGAGGCGGTGATCGCCCGCCGTTTCGGCAATGGCGTGTTGCTGTTACCGGCAGATGCACCGTGGCAATTGATGCAGGAGGCGCTCGAAGAGTTCGAGCCCGGTTTCATGCTCACGCGCGAACAGCCCGTGGCTGAGGAGCGCGAGTCATGGCCGGAGTAAATACGCTGCGTTATCTGCTCGATACCAATATTTGCATCTATATCATCAACCGCAAACCGCCCGGCATTTTTCGCCACTTTGCCGCGCTGCCCGCTGATTCGGTGGGCATTTCCGCGATTACCGGCGCAGAATTGGCCTTTGGCGTGGCCAAGAGCGGTTCGCAACGCAATCAGGATGCGTTGGCCAAGTTTTTGGCACCCTTGGAAATACTGCCGTTTGATGCGCATGCCATGCAGCGCTATGGCGCTGTGCGCCGCGATCTGGAAAAGGCGGGAACGCCGATTGGCGCGTTGGATACCCTGATTGCCGCCCATGCGCTGGCGCTGGATGTGATCTTGGTCAGCAACAATCTGCGCGAATTTGCCCGCGTGCCCGGTTTGCGTCTGGCAAATTGGGCTGAAACCTGACGCCGTATCACGGCGCTTACCACGATAAAAAATCACCATCACAAGCGCTTACCATGATGATTTTTTATCACAACAAGCGCTTCACAATGGTAAAAAATCACTATTTTTAGGCAATTCATGAAAACCAACCTGGACACCTTCCCATGAACGCCCTCACCCGCAAGGCATTGCGCGATTTGTGGCTCATGCGCGGTCAGGCGCTTGCCATCGCGCTGGTCATCGCTTCGGGGATGGCAATGCTGGTGATGTCGCAGGCGACGCTGGAGTCATTGCGCGAGACGCGCACGCGCCTCTATCAGGAGAGCCGTTTTTCCGAGGTGTGGGCGCAGGTGAAGCGCGCGCCGCAGGGCTTGCTCTCGCGCATTGCCGAGCTGCCCGGCGTCGCGGAGGCGGAGGCACGGCTGGTGACCGGTGCCAAACTGCAAATGGCGCATTTTGCCGAACCGGTGCAGGCGCTGGTGCAGTCTTTGCCCGCGAGTGGCGAAACGCGGCAGAACCGCCTGTTTCTCCGCAGCGGGCGCTTGCCTGCCCACGGCGGCGAAGCGCTCGTCGGCGAGGCGTTTGCCAAGGTTCACGGCCTCAAGCCCGGCGACGCTTTCCGCGCGACCATCAACGGGCGCAATCGGCATTTGACCCTGAGCGGGATTGCCATGTCCGCCGAGCATTTGTATCTGGTGCGGCCGGGGACGATGTTCCCTGATGACGCGCGCTACACGATTCTCTGGTTGCCAGAGGAGACGCTCGCGGCGGCGCTCGACATGCGCGGCGCGTTCAATGATCTCGCTTTGCGCCTCACGCCCGATGCCAACGAGCGCGAGGTGATTGCCACGCTCGACCGCCTCCTCGCGCGTTACGGCGGACGCGGCGCATATGGCCGTCTCGATCAGCTTTCCTACCGCATGCTGCATGAGGAATTCAAGCAGCTGTCAACGATGACGTGGATGTTTCCCGCGATTTTTCTGGGGGTTGCCGCGTTTTTGCTCAATATGGTGTTCAAGCGCCTGATCAGCCTGCAACGCGAGCAGATCGCGATTCTGAAAGCCTTTGGCTACAGCACATTGGCGGTGGTGCGCCATTATGCGCTGATGGTCGGGCTGATTTGCCTTGCGGGCAGCGCGCTGGGGACGCTCGCCGGCGTCCGGTTTGGCCAGCACCTCGCCGCGCTCTACCAAATCAATTTCCACTTTCCCTATCTCGATTTTCACCTCAACCCCCATGTGGTGGCGATCGGCACAGCCGTAAGCCTCGCCGCCGCACTGCTCGGCAGCGGCATGGCGGTATACCGCGCGGCCAGCGAACCCGTAGCGCAGGCCATGCGCGCACCCGCGCCGGAGCGCTTCCGCCGCACCTTGCTGGAGCGCATCGGGCTATCGCGCTGGTTGTCGCAGCCAACGCGGATGATCTGGCGGCAACTGGAACGGCGTCCGGGCAAGGCGCTCTTTACCCTGCTCGGCCTCGCGGCGGCGGGAAGCATCGTGGTCATGGGCAATTTCCAGCGCGACTCGATCAACTACATGCTCGACGTGGAATACCGTCTGGCGCGCCAGCACGACATCGCCGCCACCTTCATCGACGACGTTGCGCCGCAAGCGCTGCACGAACTCGCGCGCCTGCCCGGCGTGCGCCACGTCGAAGGCCAGCGCCATATCGCCATCCGCCTGCACCACCACGGCAAACAAAAACGCCTCGCCCTCGAAGGCATCGCCGCCGACGGCACGCTGCGCCATCTGCTCAATCCCGCGCTGCGCAACGTTGAGCTGCAACAAGGCGGGCTGATTCTCGATGCCTATTTCGCCGACACCCTCGGTCTGCAAGTGGGCGACGAAGTCTGGGTGGACATCCTCGAAGGCCAAAACCGCAGCCTGCGCCTCCCCGTGGTGCAAACCATCCATGCGCTGAACGGCAGCAGCGCCTACATGACGCTCACCACGCTCAACCGTCTTCTCGGCGACGGCGAACGCATCAACGCCGCGCTCCTTGCCGTCGAACCGGGCACGGAAAACGCCATACTCCACGCCTTAGACGCCCGCCCCAAAATCATGGGCAGCGACTTGCGCCGCGCCGCCATCAACGCCTTCCGCACCATAATCGACCGCATCACCGGCAGCTTTTCCACCATCGCCATCCTCATGGGCATGATCGTCAACATCGGCGTCGTCTACAACGCCATGCGCATGGCACTCTCCGAACGCAGCCGCGAACTGGCAAGCCTGCGCGTCCTCGGCTTCACCCACGGCGAAGTCAGCTACATCCTCCTCGGCGAAATGGCCATCCTCGTCCTCGCCTCCCTGCCGCTCGGCATGCTCGCCGGCCACGGCCTCATCGCCGCCCTCATCGCCGGCCTGCAAAGCGACCTCTACCGCATCCCGCTTGTCATCGCCCCCTCCACCTACGCCATCGCCGCGCTCACCACCATCGTCAGCGCCACCCTCTCCGCCCTCGTCATCCTGCGCCGCATCCGCCGCCTTGACCTCATCGAAGTCCTGAAAACCCGGGAGTAAACCCATGCGCAAAACCCTCACCCTCCTCCTCCTCGCCGCCCTTGCCGGCAACCTCGCCTACCTCGCCCTGCGCGAACGCCCCGTCTTCGCCATCAGCGCCCAGGCCCAACACACCCCCCTTCAGGAAACCTTCAGCGAAGAAGGCAAAACCCGCGTCAAAACCCGCTACCGCATCGCCGCCCCCGTCGCCGGCACCCTGCGCCGCATCACCCTCCAACCCGGCGACAGCGTCAGCGCCGGACAAACCGTCGCCAGCATCGAACCCGCCGCCGCCGCACTCCTCGACACCCGCAGCCGCGAACAAGGCGAAGCCGAACTGCGCGCCGCCGAAGCCGCCCACACCGCCGCCGAAGAACACACCCGCGCCGCGCAAAGCGCCCACACCCTCGCCACCAAAGAACACCAACGCCTGCAAAACCTCGTCAACAACAAAGCCGCCACCCGCCAACAACTCGACCACGCCACCGCCCAACGCGAAAACACCCAGGCACAACTCGCCGCCGCCCACGCCGAAACCCGCATGACCCAAGCGCGCATCGACGCTGCCCGCGCCCTCCTCCACAGCCAACCCGCGCGGCAAAAAACCGTCATCCACATCAAAGCCCCCGCCGCCGGCGTCATCCTCGCCCGCCACCTCGAAAGCGAAACCCCCGTCACCCCCGGCCAAGCCATCATCGACATCGGCGACCCCGCCGACCTCGAACTCGAAGCCCACATCCTCTCTGCCGACGCCGTGCGCCTCACCCCCGGCACCCCTGCCCGCATCCTCCACTGGGGCGGCGACCCCCTCGACGCCCGCGTCAAACGCATCGAACCCGGCGGCTTCAGCAAAACCTCCGCCCTCGGCATCGAAGAACAACGCACCCGCGTCATCCTCAACCTCACAAGCCCTCATGAACAATGGCAAAATCTCGGCGACGCCTACCGCGTCGACATCACCTTCATCACCGCCCACAAAGACCAGGCGCTTGCCATCCCGATGAGCGCCCTCATCCGCCACCACGACGGCTGGGCGGTATGGCGCATCGACAACGGCCGCGCCCGCCTCACCCCCGTGCAAACCGGCCTGCGCGCCGCCACCCACACAGAAATCACCAGCGGCCTCAACCCTGGCGACACCGTCATCCTCCAGCCCGACGACACCATCCGCGACGGCAGCCTCATCAGCAACCACCCCTGACCACATGAGAAAATTTCTCATCATCAAGCGCTTGACGTGATAAACAACTCACCACAAGCGCTTCAGCGTGGTAAAAATAAATCATTTTTTAATAAAATTTGATAAAAAATTAACCTGTAAGGAATCCTTACAGGTTCGCCGGGAGGCACAATGCAGCAAAACAACCGTCCGGAATTTCCGGATAGTCCGCAGAGCGTAACCCGGCAAAAACCGCAAACATTTCGCCAAGTAACATTGCTTCGCAACCACCGAGATTTCCTCGACAGTTCAGTCCGTGCAAAATCTGCACATACTGCATCCCTCCCATAAACGCCTGCCGGGGTACCCGAAAAATGGCATGGACAACCCTTTGACAAAACCCTTTGTTCAAAGGTTTACGAAAAAAATCCCATGCCATTTTTTACGGAAGAGGCTATACAATGCCCCACCCGCAACCGCCCCTCCCCGGAGCCACCCCATGAGCATCACCATCCCCGAAAACATCGGCCAGTTCTACCTCGGCACGGAAACGCTGCCCAACGACGGCGTCCCCGTCCTCTACGACGCCGCCGACCTCACCACCCACGCCGTCATCATCGGCATGACCGGCTCCGGCAAAACCGGCCTCGGCATCAGCCTTTTGGAAGAAGCCGCGCTTGACAACATCCCAGTAATCGCCATCGACCCCAAAGGCGACCTCGGCAACCTCGCCCTCAACTTCCCCGCGCGCCGTCCCGAAGATTTCCGCCCCTACGCCGACGAAGCCGCCCTGCGCCAAAGCGGCGAAAGCGCCGACACCTGGGCAGAAAACATCGCGCAACAATGGGCGCAGGGCATCGACGCCAGCGGCCAAAGTGCCGCGCGCCAACAAGCCCTCAAAGACGCCAACCCCGTCCACCTCTACACCCCCGGTGCCGACCACGGCATCCCCCTCTCACTCTTGGCCAACCTCGCCGCCCCCGACCTCACCATCCGCGAAGACACGCAAAGCTACGCCGATTATCTCGACGCCACCGCCGGTGCCCTTTTGGCGCTGATCGGCGAAAACAGCGAAGCCTTGAGTCCCGCCCACATCTACCTCACCCACCTCCTCAAACACCACTGGGACAACAACGAAAACCTCGACCTCGCCACCCTCATCCAGGGCATCAGCCAGCCCCCCATCGAACGCATCGGCGTCCTCCCCGTCGCCCAAGTCTTCCCCCCCAAAGCGCGCGACAAACTCGCCCTTGGCTTGAACGCCCTCCTCGCCTCCCCCTCCTTCGCCGCCTGGCGGCAAGGCGCACCGCTCGACTGCCAACACCTCCTCTACGACGCCGACCACCGCCCGCAAACCAGCATCCTCAACATCGCCCACCTCTCCGACGCCGAACGCATGTTCTTCGTCACCCTCCTCCTCGGCAACCTCATCAGCTGGATGCGCCGCCAAAGCGGCAGCAGCACCCTGCGCGCCATCCTCTACATGGACGAACTCTTCGGCTACCTCCCCCCCAGCGCCAACCCGCCCAGCAAAAAACCCCTCCTCACCCTGTTGAAACAAGCCCGCGCCTTCGGCCTCGGCCTCGTCCTCTCCACACAAAACCCCGTCGACCTCGACTACAAAGCCCTCTCCAACGCCGGCACCTGGCTCATCGGCCGCCTGCAAACCGCGCAAGACCGCGCCCGCGTCGCCGACGGCCTCACCAGCGCCAACGCCCAGGGCCTCGACCGCGCCGAACTCGAACAATGGTTTGACCGCATCGACAAACGCCGCTTCCTCCTCCACAACATCCACGAAAAAGCCCCCTGCCTCTTCAAAACCCGCTACGCCATGAGCTACCTCGCAGGGCCCTTGAGCCGCGAACACACCCGCGCGCTCACCGCCCACAACCCGCGCCGCGCCACAGCCCCCGTCGCAGCCGAAAGCGCAAACGACAGCCGCCCCCCCATCCTCCCGGGCGGCATCGCCCGCTACTACATCCCAAGCGCCCAAGCCAGCGCCACCACCCACTACTACCCCCTCGCCCTTGCCGCCGCCCGCCTCCACTTCAGCGACAACAAAACCGGCGCGCGCAGCGAACAAACCCTACTCCTCCAATGCCCGTTTGACGGCGACGCCCCCGACTGGAACCAGGCCACCCCCAGCCCCTACACCCTCGCCCAACTGCAAAACGCCCCGCACCAACCCAGCCAGCACCACCCCGCCCCCGCAAGCGTCCAGGACGCCGCGCAGTGGAAAAACTGGGAAAAAGCACTCATCACCTGGCTCCGGCAAAACCAAACCATCACCCTCTACCACAGCAAAGCCCTCGACCAATACAGCGAACCCGGCGAAAGCGAAACCGCCTTCCGCGCGCGCCTCACCACCGCTGCCCACGAAAAACGCGACGCTGCCATGGCCGCCCTGCGCATGAAATACGCCAAAAAACAAACCACCCTCGACAAACAGCAACTCGCCGCCCAAAGCGCCACCGCCCGCGAACAAGCGCAAAGCTCGCAAAGCCTCCTCCAGGCAGGGCTAGCCATCGGCGGTGCCATACTGGGCGCCTTCGGCGGCCGCAAAGTCATGAGCAGCACCAACATCAGCAAAGCGCAAAGCGCCATCAAAAGCGCCAGCAAAGTACAAAAAGAACGCCAGGACATCGCCGCCGCCCGCGCCAAAGAAAGCCTCATCGCCGAACAAATCGCCCAACTTGAAGCCGAACTCGCCGCCGAACTGCAAACCCTGCGCGAACAATACGACCCGCAAACCCTCGCGTTAGAAGAAAAACACATCGCCGTCAAAGCCAGCGACATCGACATCCGCTTCCTCGCCCTCGGCTACCAACCACTGGGATAACCCCCAAAACCGCAGCGTGAGCGTAAGCCCACCGATTCGTAGGGTGGATGTCAACCCACCGTTTGCCCGCAGGGCAAATCAAAGCCCCTCCCCCTCGAGGAGGAGGGGTTGGAGACTCTCGCTGACGCGAGCTGTTCCAGTCGAAGAGCTGCGGAGCAGAGAGGGGTATAAAAAACCGCGCAGCGCCGTAGGGTGGGTGTCAACCCACCGTTTGCCCGCAGGGCAAAAACGTAGGGTGGGCTTCAGCCCACCAAAAAGCCCCTCCCCCCACGGGGGAGGGGTGGGGGAGAGGGGTCATAAAAAACCGTGCAGCGCCCATCCTACGATTACAAAAACAAAAAACCACCCAAAACAATCATTTTTTACCACCACCAAGCGCTTTACATGCAAAAAATTCTCACCAAAACCCCTATTTTCAAGAAAAATCCTCTTGAGCTTACAGAACAAGCTTCCGTCTGCCGCCATGCAACATACACCCGTTGGGGTTCGCCTGCGGCTCACCACCAACCTACAAATCTCCCGCCCTCCGCTATACAATAGCGCCCCCTCAAAATTACCGTGGAGTAACACATGACGCTCTCCGACATACAGGCGCTGGTTGCCACACGGATGCAGCGCAGCGAAGCCCTCATGCGCAGCGAAATCGAAAGCGAAGTCCCCCTTGCCGAACTCGTCATCCGCTACGCCCTTGGCAGCGGCGGCAAACGCTTCCGCCCCCTGCTCGTCCTCCTCTCCGCCGGTGCCTGCGCCTACGACGGCGACCACGACATCACCGCTGCCACCTTCATCGAATTCATCCACAGCGCCACCCTGCTCCACGACGACGTCGTCGACGAATCCGCCATGCGCCGTGGCCAACCCTCCGCCAACATCGCCTTCGGCAACGCCGCCAGCGTCCTCGTCGGCGACTTTCTCTACACCCGCGCCTTCCAGCTCATGATCCGCACCGGCAACACCGCCGTCCTCCACATCATGGCCGACGCCACCAACCAGGTTGCCGCCGGCGAAGTCATGCAACTCTCCAACATGCACGACCCCGACGTCGACGAAACCCGCTACTACCGCGTCATCGAACTGAAAACCGCCGTCCTCTTCTCCGCCGCCTGCCACGTCGCCGCCCTCTTGGCCGACGCCCCCGCCGACAAAGTCCACGCCCTCGCCGAATACGGCAAAAAACTCGGCATCGCCTTCCAAATCATGGACGACATCCTCGACTACACCGGCGACGCCCAAACCATCGGCAAAGCCCTTGGCGACGACCTCGCCGAAGGCAAACCCACCCTCCCCCTCATCCGCGCGCAAAGCCAGCTCCCGCCCAAAGAAAAAGCGCGCCTGCGGCAAATCATCGAAAACGGCGAACGCGACGCCATCGACGAAGTGCGCCACATGCTGGAAAGCACCGACGCCTTCCCTTACAGCCGCGCCGCCGCCCTGCGCCTTGCGCGCGAAGCCGCAGACTGCCTTGCCATCTTCCCCGACACCCCCTACAAACAGGCGCTCGCCACCCTCGCGCACATGGCTGCCGACCGAAAAGCCTGATTTTTATCAAAATACATCTCAAAATAGCGATTTTTTACCATACCCAAGCGCTTGTCGCGGTAAAAAATCGCTATTTTTACTTCCTTCATAACCATCATGAAATCATCATAAAAACATCCAGACCGTCCTGTTTTTTGTTGATTTGGCTATATAGCGGAATCTCATAAAAGCAGCCATACCGTAGGTTGGTGGTGCATTTCGGCAAGCTCAATAACCGTGCGTAGCACGAATCCCAACACTTTTAGATTCATCATGTTGGGGTTCGCCTGACGGCTCACCACCAACCTACATCTCCGTTCTGTTTTTTGTTGATTTGGCTAGGAGCTGTTGACAATTCAGAATCTGATGAAATGAACTTCAAATAAAGCAGAGACCTAAAGCCCCTCTCCCGTGGGAGTGGGGTTGGGGTGAGGGCAGAAACAAGGCTTTCCACATCTTTTATAGCTTTTAAT
>JAUNKJ010000059.1 GCA_030532785.1 Cardiobacteriaceae bacterium | reverse complement strand
CAGACGCGGTTTTTAACCGGAAATACGGCCGCAATGGAGACTATGAACAGGCTCTTATTGCATTGGATATGCTTTGCTATTTTTAGGGACTGTTGACAATTCAGAATCTGATGAAATGAACTTCAAATAAAGCAACGACCTAAAGCCCCTCTCCCGTGGGCTACTGTATGCACACATCTTTGGCAGAAGGAACCACAGCAAAGAAATCATTCATCAACCTGATATGAACGATGGTAGACTGAGTTAGTTGCGAAGCAATGTAACCCATCGTAATTTTTGGAATATTTGTTGGGTTACGTCCTTCAGCCTAAACCAGCCTACCTTTCTTTCTCAACATCCTTGCAGTCCTGATAATAGCCTTATTCATTATTTTGTTTTTATTTAACTTTTTTGAGTTGTGTGCATACACTAGCCTCCCGTGGGAGAGGGGTGAGGGCAGAGGCAAAGCTTCTCACATCTTTTATAACCGTTAATCTTTCAAGATTCAGTACCCTGTCCAACCCCCTGTAAATTTCTCCCCGCGAATTGTCAACAGCCCCTAATATCTTCTCCTTCTTCGAGATTGCGCTTCACGGCCGCGCGGCCGGTTCCAAAACAGGAACACGTTCTTTGCGTCGCCTGTAGGTACGGTTAGGTGCGCAGCACCGTAACCGTACAAATTATTTTTTGATGTACGGTTACGCGCCTTTGGCGCTAACCGTACCTACACAGACCCAAGCCCGTATTCCCGCCAAAAAAGCCCCGCGCCTGCGGCTGCGCCCAGGGGGCTTTGCGCACTGCGTAGCGGAGTGGGGGCGTTTTTCTGATTCGAAAATATTGTGGCGCTCATGGCGTAATCGCATCGTACATCGGCAATGCCGCTGCGCCGAGGGCGGCGGTGAAGGCGCCGGTGTCGCCGCGCACGAGGCGTGGGTGTTCGCGGTCGGCGCGGGTGGCGATCGAGCCTTGCAGGGGGATGGCATTGATGAGGGCGTCGATGACTGCTGCGGGGAGTTGGCCGCCGATGATGATGGTTTGCGGGTCGAGGAGGTTTTCGATCATGCGGATGACGGGGGTGAGGATTTCTGCGGATTCGCCAATCCATTGCAGGAGTTGCGGATTTTCTTCGTCCCAGTATTGCTGCACCGTGCCGGGGGAGAGGGCGAGGCCGAGGGTTTCCGAGAGCGCGTGGCGCGAGACGTAGCGTTCGAGGCAGCCTTGCTGGCCGCAGGGGCAGTCGCGCCCACCGATGATGACGGGGATGTGGCCGATTTCCCCGGCGTTGCCGTAGCCGCCGCGAAAGAGGCGTCCGCCGCTGACGATGCCAAGCCCGATGCCTGCGCCGAAGTAGAGGGTGGCGAAGTCGCGCAGGTGGGCGGCCTTGCCGAAGAGCGATTCGGCGAGGGCTGCGGCGTTGGCGTCGTTTTCGATCCACACCGGGGTGGCGAGGGCGTCTGTGAGAAAGGCGCTGTCGAGGTTGTCCCACAGCGGCAGGGTAGTGGGGCCGATGCCGGAGAGGCCGTCGATGGCAAAGGGGCCGGGCATGACCACGCCGATGCCGAGCAGGCTGCCGGGCGCTTTTTCCGCGATGCGCGCCTGTTCGCGGCGCAGGATGTCGAGGTATTGTTCGGGCGAGTGGCGGTTGTTGTAGATGCGGTTTTGGTAGATGGGGTTGCCGCCGAGGTCGAGCGCCAGGCTCATGATGCCGTTGACGCCGATTTCAAAGCCGATGGTGTGCGCGCCTTTGGGGTTCAGGGCAAATTGCAGGGCGGGCTGGCCGCGGCCACCGCGCAGCCGTCCGCGGTCGAGGATGAATTCCTGGGTGAGCAGGGTGTCGAGGATGTTGCCGATCGCGGGCGCGGACAGGCGCGTCATTTCCGCGAGTTCCTTGCGCCCGAGCTGGCCGTGGCGGCGCAGGAGGTCGAGGATGATTTTGCGGTTGTGGTCGCGGATGCGGATGGGGTTCTTGCCGAGGTCTTCCGTGTCGCCCATGAAGTTTTCTTTCCGTAAGTGATTGCTTGGCAAGGTAACATAAAAAATAAAGAAAGTTAATTTATTTATTGACGCCAACATTGCCCAAGCGTAATATAAGCCGCGCCGGGCAAGCCTGGCGCGGCGGGTGCAATGCCCGCCGCTTTACCATAATGACGGAGGGAGTAGCGATGAAAATGAAAGTTCTGGCCGGTGTTGTCGGCGGTCTTTTGGCCCTGCAGGCGCAGGCCGCAGTGGAAATCGAATATTGGCAATATGTCTTCGAGACGCGGGTGAAGGCGATGGACAAGCTCATTGCCAATTTCGAGGCACAAAACCCGGATATCAAAGTCAAACAGGTAACCTTCCCCTATGCCGATTACCAGACGCGCGTCGTCGCCGCCACGCTTGCCAAAAAAGGGCCGGACGTGTTGCAGCTTTTCTACGGCTGGACGGACCAGTTCGTCAAAGGCAAGGTGGTGCAGCCGCTCGATGCCAAAGTCTTTCCCTATGAAACCATTGAAAAAGAATTCTTCCCCATCGTCAGCGCGATGAAACGCGACGGCCAGTATTACGGCCTGCCCACGGCGGTACGCTCGCTCGCGCTCTTTTACAACGAAGACCTCTTCAAGGCCGCAGGCGTCGATGCGCCGCCGCAAACCCTCGATGAACTCGTCGCAGTCGCGAAAAAAATCGCGCAACACGACGCGGGCGGCAACCTCACCACCGCAGGCATGACCCTCGACATGGCCGGGCAGGATCACCACTGGTGGCGCGAAGTGCTGGTACGCCAATTCGGCGGCGCGCCCTACAGCGATGACCACAAAACCGTCGCCTACGACAGCGAAGCCGGGCAAAAAGCGCTCGCCTTCTACACCGGCCTGCAGCAAAACGAAAAAATCGGCATGACCGGCTTTATGGACGAAGGCCAGGCGGCGTTTCGCGCTGGGCGTGCGGGCATGACGATAGACGGCACCTTCCGCTTGGGCGCGTTCAAATCCATCGAAGGCTTTGCCTGGAAAGTCGCGGAACTCCCCGCCAATGCCGACGGCGTGCGCTCCAACTACGCCTCCTATTTTGCAAACGGCATCGGCGCGGGCAGCAAAGGCGAAAAACTCGACGCCGCGCAGAAATTCCTGCAATACATCACCTCGCCGGAAGCGATGGACATCTGGCTGGCCGACGTCGGCGAACTCCCGGCGCGCCGCGATGTGGCATTGACGGATGCCAACCTCGCCAACCCCACCTATGCCCCCTTCCTCAAAGGGCTGGAATACGCGCACACCACCATCTTTGTGGACGAATCGGCACAGCGGCAAACCACCATCGACATGGCCAACCGCGTGCTCCTGCAAAACGAAGCGGTGGACGCCTCGCTGAAACAGGGCGCGCAAGCCGAGCAGAAGTTGTTGGACAAGTTTTACAAATAAAACCGCAGGGTGGGCTCAAGCCCACCGTCGCGAAGCGATTGCAGATTGGTGGTGAAGCGAAGCCCAACATCAATTGGCATCATTTGTTGGTTTTATAAATGGATTAAAAATAGCGATTTTTTACCATCATGAAGCGCTTATAGTGAGAAAATTTATCACAATAAGCGCTTTATGATGAGAAATTTTCTCATAACGCCGTCGCGAAGCGATTGTAGGCTGGGCGGGACCCCACGAAAAACGCAAAGCGTTTTGTCGTGGGAACCCGGTTAGGCGTAGCCGTAACCCAGCGAAAATTGCCGACATGGCGCTGGGTTACGCGGTTTCACCGCTAACCCAGCCTACGGTTTGCCCTTCGGGCAAAACCGCATGGGGGTAAACCCATCCTACGATGATTTTATAAATGGATTAAAAATAGCGATTTTTTACCATTATGAAGCGCTTTTAATGAGAAATTTTATCGCGATAAGCGCTTCATGATGATAAAATTTCTCATGACGCCGTAGGGTGGGTGTCAACCCACCGTGTAGGTACGGTTAGCGCCAACGGCGCGTAACCCTACATTGGGATGCTATTCATTCCGTACGGTTACGGCGCGTTGCGCCTAACCGTACCTACATTGCCCTTCGGGCAAAACCGCATGGGTTGACACCCACGCTATGTTCCACCCGCAACCAACCCAACCACCCCCAACCCCAAGGATTCCGCATGACCACCTTGAGCCACAACACCCGCAAGCTCCTCTGGGTCTGGAGTTTTCTCGCGGTGCCGGTGCTGTTTTACAGCGTGATCCGTTTTTATCCGACGCTGGAGGCGTTCTGGCTGTCGTTGACCGATTGGGATTTCCTCTCCGACCCCGAGTTTGTCGGGCTTGCCAATTACCGCGAGCTGTTTGCCGACCCTGAATTCTGGCAAGTGTTTAAAAACACGTTCAAATATCTGGCGCTGGGGATGCCGCTGTCGCTTTTCCTCGCTTTTGTCATCGCCTATTTTCTCGACCGCATCCGTTTCGGTCACACTTTCCTGCGCGCGCTCTATTTTTTGCCCTATATCACCACCGCGTCGGCGATGGCCTGGGTGTGGCGCTGGTTTTACCAACCGGCGCCGACGGGGGTGATCAACAATCTTTTGGGCGAACTGGGCTTTGCGCAAATTCCTTTTTTGCAGTCAACCGCTTATGCGCTGCCGTCGATTACCGTGGTGGCGGTCTGGGCGGGGCTGGGGTTTCAGGTGATTATTTTCATGGCGGGGCTGCGCGCGATTCCGCAGACGTATTACGAGGCGGCGCGCATCGATGGCCTCAACGAATGGCAGGTGTTGCGCAAGATTACGCTGCCGCTCTTGAAGCCGACGACGGTGTTCCTCGTGGTGCTGGCGTCCATCGGCTTTTTGCGCATTTTTGACCAGGTGTACAACATGACGACCATCGACCCCGGCGGGCCTTTGGGTTCGACCAAGCCGCTGGTGCTGATGATTTATCAAACCGCTTTCAAGTCGTATCAAATGGGCGCGGCGGCGGCGCAGACGACGGTGCTGTTTCTCGTGCTGCTCGCGATTTCCTTGTTGCAACTGTGGATCATGCGGGAGAGAACATGATGAAACAGTATTTTGGACGGGTGTGCAGAGTTGGAAAAACAATGGGTAACGAGGGCGTAAATTCTGAAATATCGGCAAAACAACTCCTTCCTCCGCTTGCGGGGGACTGGAACAGCTCGTCCGCAAGGACGACAAGCATTGCTCGCGTCAGCGAGAGATTGATGGGATGGGGTGAAATGCGCAGCATTTTTTTGATTTACTTATGGAATGCGGTTCTCTACACCCCCACCCTAACCCTCCCCCGCAAGCGGGGGAGGGGACATAAATCTCCAGCATATTTTTCAGGGTATTCACGATGACTGCGAAAAACATCCGCCCGACCCGTATCCTTCTCTGGACGCTGCTCTTTTTGGGCGGGGTGGTGATGGTGACCCCGCTTTTGTACATGTTCTCGACTTCGCTCAAAACCGCCGGGCAGATTTACGACATGCGCCTGATTCCCGCCGCGCCCACCTTGCAGAACTATCTGAAAGTGCTGGAAAACGGCCATTTCATGGACTGGTTCAAGAATTCGCTCTTCATCGCCTGCGTGGTCACGCTGTCCAATCTTTTTTTCGACAGTCTTGTCGGCTATACGCTCGCCAAATTCCGCTTTCGCGGGCGCGGCATCATTTTCATCGCCATTCTCTCGACGCTGATGATTCCCACGGAAATGCTGGTGATTCCGTGGTATGTGATGAGCGCGCATTTCGGCTGGCTCGATACCTACTGGGGCATCATGTTTCCGGGGATGATGACCGCCTTCGGCACGTTTTTGATGAAACAGTTTTTCGAGGGCATTCCCGACGATTTTCTCGAGGCGGCGCGGATTGACGGCATGAACGAGTTCACCATCTGGTGGAAGATTGCGATGCCGCTGGTGATGCCCGCGCTGTCCGCGCTCGCGATTTTCACCTTTCTCGGCAACTGGACGGCGTTCTTCTGGCCGCTGATTGTGACCACCAGCCCCGAGCTGTACACGCTGCCGGTGGGGCTGACGTCTTTCGCCGTCGAGCAATCGGTGCAGTGGGAGATGATCATGACCGGCGCGGCGCTCGCCACCTTGCCCACCCTCGTCCTTTTCCTCGCCCTGCAACGCTACATCGTGCGCGGGGTGATGCTTGCAGGTCTTAAAGGATAAGCCATGGATTATGCACAATTTCCCGACCCCGTTTACCGCGATACCGTTCTCAAGCCGCTCTTTGACGGCGCGAAGCATTACCACGCGGACGCCTTCCGCGCCATTGACCGCGCGCATCTGGTGATGCTCGCGGAAAGCGGCATTCTCGATGCCGAGATTGCCAAAAAACTTGCCGAAGCGCTGGCGGCGATTGATGAGGAAATCGACCCACAAACCCTGGAATACACGGGAGAAGTGGAGGATTACTTCTTCGCGCGGGAAAAGGCGCTTAAAGCGCGCCTCGGTGTCGACACCGGCGGCCGTTTGCACACCGCACGTTCGCGCAACGACATCGACCACACCGTGTTCAAACTGGCGCTCAAGGCGCGCATCGATGCGCTGCTCGCTGATCTGCGCGCGCTCCTTGCGGCGCTGATTGCCAAGGCGGAGGCGGAAAAGGCAACGCTGGTGATGGCCTACACCCACGGGCAACCGGCGCAGCCCACCACCTTCGGCCACTATCTCGCAGCGCTCATCGAAATCCTCCTGCGCGACATGGCACGCCTTGAATCCGCACGCGAAACCGTGAACCTCTGCTCGATGGGGGCGGCGGCGATTACCACGTCCGGCTTTGCCATCGACCGCGCCCGCGTCGCCGAACTCCTGGGCTTCGCCGCGCCGCAGGAAAACAGCTACGGCTGCATCGCGGCGGTGGATTATGTAACCGCGACCTACAGCGCCATCGAACTCGTTTTCCTCCATCTCGGGCGCTTCATTCAGGATTTGCAATTCCACACCGCCTTTGAAGTGGGGCAAATCCATGTGCCGGATGCCTTTGTGCAAATCTCATCCATCATGCCGCAAAAGCGCAACCCGGTGCCGATCGAGCATCTGCGCCATCTGGCGTCGCAAACGGTCGCGCGCGCGCGGATGATGCGCGACATCGTGCACAACACCCCGTTTACCGACATGAACGACAGCGAGGGCGAAACGCAAGAGACCGGCTACCAAACCTTCGCGAGCGCCCATCGCGTGCTGCGCCTTCTCGCAAGCCTCGTCCCCGCCCTGCAAATCAATGAAAAACGCGTGCGTGGGCATATGGATAACGCCTGCGTTACCATTACCGAACTCGCCGACGAACTGGTGCGCCGCGAAGATTTATCCTTCCGCGCCGCGCATGAAATCGCGGCGGTGGTGGCGAAAGCGGTGGTCGCGCGCGAAGAAAGCCTCTCCCAGGGCGGCTTTGCGCCATTCCGCCAAGCGTTTCAGGAGGTTGTGGGAAGGGAAACGGCAATCGACGCCGACACCTTTGCCCACATCGTCTCGCCCGAACATTTCGTTGCCGTGCGCGAGCGCTTCGGCGGCCCCGGTAAAAAAGCGCTCGGCGAAGCGCTTTGCCGTTACCGCACTGAACTGGACTTGCGGGCAAGACGCGCCGAAGTCATCCGCAAAAAAGAAGACAACGCCGCGCTTGCCCTGGCGCAAGCCTTCCACCAACTCACGGAGACGCGCTGATGGCCGCCATCACCCTGAAACAACTGCACAAACGCTTTGGCCGCACCCACGTCATCCGCGGCATTGACCTGCAAATTGCCGATGGCGAATTCGTCGTCTTCGTCGGGCCTTCCGGCTGCGGCAAATCCACCGTGCTGCGCATGATTGCCGGGCTTGAGGAAGTGAGCGACGGCGACATCCACATCGGCGCGACCCGCGTCAACGACCTCGACCCCAAAGCGCGCAACATCGCCATGGTCTTCCAGAATTACGCCATCTACCCGCACATGAGCGTGCGCCAGAACATCGCCATCGGCCTCTACACCGCCAAGGTGGACAAGGAAACGAAAAACGCTCGCGTCGAAGAAACCGCGGAAATTCTGGGGCTTGCGCCCTATCTTGATCGCCGCCCGGCAGCGCTTTCCGGCGGGCAACGCCAGCGCGTCGCGATTGGCCGCGCGATGGTGCGCGACCCGGCGGTCTTCCTCTTCGACGAACCGCTCTCCAACCTCGACGCCCAGCTCCGCGCACAAATGCGGATCGAAATCAAAAAGCTGCATCAACGCCTTGGCACCACCATCATCTACGTCACCCACGACCAAACCGAAGCCATGACCATGGCGGACCGCATCGTCGTCATGAAAGCCGGGGAGATTTTGCAGGCGGGTGCGCCGATGGCGCTCTACGACGCCCCGGCGGACGTCTTCACCGCGCGCTTCATTGGCAGCCCGTCGATGAACATCGTGCGCGGCAGGGCGGTAGATGGCAGTTATGCCCTTGATCGTGAAGGCGATATCCTCCTCGGCCTGCGCCCGCAGGATTTGCGCGTCGGCGAGAGCGAAGGGCTGCGCATTGCGGGCGTGGTACGCGCCGTCGAACCCCTTGGCCCCGAGACTTATGTGCATATGGACGTCGACGGCGAAACCGTGATTGCCTCCGCGCCGGGGCATCACATCCCCGAGGTGGGCAGCCACATCGTGGCAACGCTTGCCGCCGAGCGCCTGCACCGCTTTGATCCAGAAACGGAATTGCGGATGGATACGCACTGAATGGCATAACGTAGGATGGGCGTAAGCCCATGCAGTTTTAAAGCCCCTCCCCCGGTGGGGGAGGGGTTGGGGAGAGGGTAGCAAACAAACAATTTTTTCGGATTTTAGAGTTGGTTCGAGATGTTTGTTTCACCCCTCACCCCTGCCCCTCTCCCGTAGGGAGAGGGGTTGATTTAGCGCGTATTTTCGAGTTTTTTCGTGTGCCAAGATAAGCCCAAACATGAATGATGAAAAACAGATGAAACACTACCTCGGCATCGACGTTGGCGGCACCAAAACCCTCGCCGTACTCGTGAACGCCAGGGGCGACATCCTCGGCGAACACCGCGCCGCCACGACGCAGCAGGGCGAAGCGGCGCTCGCCGCGCAACTCGTGGCAATGGGGCAAACGCTTGCCCGCGACGCCGGGGTTGCCGTGCAGGCGGTTGGCATCGGCATGCCGGGCGCGGTGTGTCCGAAGACGCAATCGCTCTCGATGATGCCCAATGTGCAGGGCGTGGCGGGTGCGGGATTCATTGCAAAACTGCGCGCCGCCTTTGGCCTGCCGGTGGCGCTGGAAAATGACGTCAATGCCGCCGCGCTTGGCGAAGCGTGGCAGGGCGGGGCGGGCGATCCCTTCGTGTTTTTGGCGCTCGGCACCGGCATCGGCATGGGCTTGGTGATGAACGGCGCGCTCTGTCGCGGACGCCACGGCGCGGCGGGCGAAATCGCCTATCTGCCGCTCGGTGCCGTCGCCCCCACGCCCGCAGAGTACCGCGCCGCCATGCTCGAAAACCGGCTCGACGGCAAGGCGTGGATAGACGCCTACCACGCGCGCGGCGGTGGCGAAAAAACGCTTGCCGACTGCTTCGCCGCGCCTGATGCCATTTTCCGCGAGGTACTGGCGGAACAGGCGGAACGCCTCGCGCTCGCCGTGCTTGCCATCGCCGCCGTGATTGACCCGCAAACCGTGTGCCTCGGCGGCTCGATTGGTTTGCAACCCGCATTGCAGGACGCGCTGCGCCGGACGCTCTCGCGTTACAGCGACCACCCGCCCGCGATTGCCGCCGCGCGCCTGGGCGCTTACGCCGGCGCAATCGGCGCGGCACGGGCGGGGATGATGAATGGTAAATAATAACGATGATAAGCGCTTTGGATAGTTGATTTTTACCATGATGAAGCGCTTTTTGTGAGAAAAAATAACGATAAAAGCCCCTCTCCCTACGGGACTCGAAGAGCTGCGTAGCAGAGAGGGGAACGGACACGGCGCTGATGACAAGATTTGTGGAATATCAGAGAGTCGTAAAACCCTTTCCCAATCCGAACCCTCGGAGGAGTTATGCCCCCTATGACCCGCAGAACCTTTCTCGCCACCCTCGGCGCAAGCGCGATGACCCGCGCCATTCCCGCCTGGGCAGTGCCGCGCAGCGATCTTGACCTCATCGCCCGCCAGCAGGGCGCGCCGCTCATGGTGCAGCTCGCGCGCGCCATGCAGCGCCTGACGTCGACGCTCACCTTCATGACCACCGGCGCGCATCCCGATGACGAACCCTCGGCGATGCTCGCCGCCTTGCGCTATCACTATGGCGTAAGCCCCGTCATTTACTGCATCACCCGTGGCGAAGGCGGGCAGAACAACATCGGCCCCGAGCGCGGCGTGGCGCTCGGCGTGTTGCGCACCCGCGAGATGCAGGAAGCCTGCCGCGCGCTCGATGCCCGTCTTGTCTTTGGCGGCGAGGACATGCATGACACGGTCACCGATTTCGGCTTTTCCAAAGACCCGCACGATACGTTGCACCGCTGGAACGAGGACATCGTGGTCGAGCGCATGGTGCGCGCCATCCGCGAATACCGTCCCGACATCATCTTCAACTGTTTCAACGATGTACCCGGTCAGCACGGGCATCACCGCGCAGCCGTCCTCGTAACCGACAAGGCGGTGGATCTGGCCGCGCGCGACGACGCCTATCCGCGCCATTTCATCGACGGCCTGAAACCGTGGCGCGTGGCCAAGGTCTATGATCCGTCGTGGGGCGGCGGCGGCAGCACCTATGACGACGAAAATCCGCCGCCGAAAACCACGCTCGTGGTCAATGCGCCGCTGCGCGACGCCATTTCCGGGGCAACCTGGCCACAGATGGGCGAATGGTCGCGCGCCTGTCATTTGACGCAAAAAATGGGGCGCTGGATTGCCGAGCCGCAGACCGACTGGCCGCTCTCCTTGCGCCACGGCGGTTACGGCGAGGAAAAGGACATCCGCGACCATCTGCCCGCAACCCTGGCGGCGCTTGCCGACGTGCCGGGCGTGGACGCGGCCAGCGCGCAAGCGCTGCGCGACGCGCAGCAACTGGTGGATGACATGGCGGGGCGCTACGCCGAGCCGGGTTTGGTGCTGGAAAAAGCGCTCAAACTCGCCAAAGTTCTGAAAAAGATAACATTGCCCGCAGAACATGCGCAGCGCCTCGAACGCAAGAAACGCGAAACCGATGCCGTCATCGCGCTGGCCGCAGGGGTGCAGGCGCGCAGCTTCATCGAAGGCAAAACCCCGGCGCACAGCGGCGAAGTAAGCATCACCACCCTGATTGACGCGCCGGAAAGCGTGCAGGTACAGGGTGTTACCATCATCGCGCGCGGCGATTTGCCCGTCGAAGGCGAGCGCATCGTCATCCCCGCCGATGCCGTTTTCACCAACCCCATGCCCGCCGTGTTCGACCCCATGGGCGGCAACGGCGATGCGTGGACGCAAATCCGTCTGCAAGTGGGCGAGCATCGTTTTGATATAAAACTGGATTTGGAAGACCCGCTGCGTATCGTGCCGCAGGCGAGCGTGCAACTGCACCCGCAAGCGCTGCTGCTGAACCGCGCCAAACGCCTGCCGCTGCAAGTGGATGCGCTGCTGCGCGGTGCCACCGTGGACGAACTGCAATTCGTGCTGCCGCCTGCGTGGCACATCCAACCCGGACGCCACATCAGTAGCACACAAAGCGAATTCCGCCTCCTGCCGCCGGAAGAACTTGCCGACGGGCGGCTGGCCATCGTGCCGCAAATTGCGGGCAAAGACGCCTGGAAAATCGAAGAATTTTCCTACCCGCACACCGGGCGCGTCATCGTCCCCACGCTGGCAACCCTGGCGCTGCAAATCGTTGACGCCGCCTTGCCGAAAGCGCGCGTCGCCTACATCGGCTCCAACAATGACCACGTCGCCACCTGGCTGAAACGCATGGGCGTGGACGTCGCCGAACTCGACACACGCGACGTGCAAAGCGGCGCATTTCAGGCATTTGACACCCTCGTCATCGGCGTCTTCGCCTTCGGCAAACGCGCGGATTTGCAACAGGCGCTGCCCGCCATCCATGAATGGGTGAAAAACGGCGGCCATCTGCTCACCCTCTACCATCGCCCGTCCGACGGCTGGAAAGCCGACAGTGTACCGCCCGCCTACCTCAAAATCGGCTCGCCCTCCATCCGCTACCGCGTCACCGACGAAAACGCGCCCGTCACCCACCTCGCCCCCGACCATTCCCTCTTGAATTACCCCAATAAAATCAGCGAAGAAGATTGGCAAGGATGGGACAAGGAACGCGGATTGTATTTTGCCGCCGAGTGGGATGACGCTTACGTTCCGCTTCTTGCCATGAGTGATGC
>JAUNKJ010000058.1 GCA_030532785.1 Cardiobacteriaceae bacterium | reverse complement strand
TCCCACGGGAGAGGGGCTTTAGTCCGTTGCTTTGTTTGAAGTTCATCGTCCAAGAATCTGAATTGTCAACAGCCCCTAGGGGGTGTTGGCAATTGGTGAACGGAATTTGCAAGGGTTCGGGAAGTCATTTGAAATTTTGAGGGTTTTGTCGCTGCGCGGCTTTTTATTACCCCTCACCCCCACCCCTCTCTGCTCCGCAGCTCTTCGAGTCCCGTAGGGAGAGGGGCTTTAATTTGTTGCTTTGTTTGAAGTTCATGGCATAAGAATCTGAATGGTCAACATGCGCCAAGGTTTTGGTGGGCAGGGCGCAGCCGCTCACGGCGATGGTGCAACTTGCGGGGTGGATGGCGGGGTCGCGCTGGCATTGGGCAAGGGCGGTTTGTTGTGCGTCGGGTTCGTTGTGTGCGGCGGCGGGATGGAAGCGCACGCCGCTTTGGTCGCGGAGGCGGCCCTGGGCGGCTGCGGCGCAGAGGTTGCGGATGGTGAGGAGGATTTGGCATTGCTCGGGGTGTGTCGCGCCGCTGTCGAAGCAGCGGTAGCGCGCTTGTTCTTCGGCGACGCGCGGGTCCTGGTGTTCGTAGAAGGCGGCGACGCCGGGCGGGTTGTCGGCGCGGTCGGGGTCGGCGTGGGGGTTGTGGCCGATGGCGATGGCACCGAAGTTGTCGGCGGGGTGCCATTGCGGGCGCTGGTGGTGGGGGACGATTGGCGTGGTGGAGGATTGGGTGGCTTGTTGTGCCGCTTGTTGCGCGGCGTTGCGCTGGTTCATTTCCTGGGTCATTTGTGCGCCGAGGGCGTTGTAGCCGTGCCATTGTTGCGAGCCGGGCTGGTAGGGGTTGGCGTGGGCGGCGAGGGCAAGGCAGAGGGGGAGGGTTAAAAGGATATTTTTCATTTTTGTCTCGTTTATAGTGATTTTTTTACCGTGATAAGCGCTTCATGATGGTAAAAAATAACGATGTTAAGCGCTTAGCATGATGTGTTTGTACCATGGCCGCAGGCCTGGTGGCCGCTGTGGATGTGGGGGAGGGCGCAGCGGTTGTATTGTTCGCGGAAGTCGTCGCTGATGCAGGTGGCGGGGTCGACGGCGGGGTCGCGCTGGCAGCGTTGCAGGGCGTCCTCTATGGCGGCTTCGACGGCGGCGGTGATGTTGTCGTGGTTGAAGCCGAGGCGGTAGCTGGTGGGGAAATAGACCTGGCGGGCGGTGTAGATGCGTGAGCCGCTGCGGTCTTTCAGCCAGCCGGCGGCGACGGCGTTGCAGCCGTTGGCATAGATGGCGGCGACTTCGCAGTGGGGGCTGTTGCAGAGGTCGCGCGCGGCGGCTTCGGCTTCCTGCGGCGTGGCGTAGTCTGCGCGGTGGCGTTGCCCCGAGCTGTGGATGGTGAGCGGGGCGATGCCTTCGTCCGGGGGGATGTTGCGGTATTCGACGACGATGGCGCCGTAGCGGTCGGCGAGGCCGGTGATGACGGGTTTGGCGCCGGTGAAGGGTTCGGGTTTGGGTCTGGCGGCTGCGGCTCTTTCAGCGGCGACGCGCGCGTTCATTTTTTCCGTTTCGATATGTGCCATGCCGTTCCAAGCATGCCATGCATGCGTACCTGGCTGGTGGGGGTTGGCGTGGGCGGCGAGGGAGAGCGCGAATGGCAGGAGAAGGAGGAGGTTTTTCATGTGGGCGCTCCTTACTGGCGGACGGTGCGGCAGCCTTGGTGGTAGCGGCATTCGATGACGGCATCGCCGCCGTAGAGGATTTGCCCGGGGGCGCTTTGCGCGGAGAGGGTGGCGGGCGCGGCGTTTGGGGTGTTGACGTTAACGCAGCCGCCGAGGGCGAGGGCGAGGAGCAGGGGGAGGGTGTATTTCATGGCTTTTCTCTGTTGTGGCTTGGGGGAGGGTTATATCTTGGCAGGTTGGCAAAGGTTTGTGGGTGATTTGTTTTTTGGGGTTTTATGGTGTTTTTTTATCATGATAAGCGCTTTATGGTGGTAAAAATGACGATATGAAGCGCTTGTTATGGTGTGTTTTTCTCATTGTGCGGGTGGATGGAGGTCGCTGCGGTAGAGGGGCATTTCCCACGCGCCGCCGGTAAAGCCGCGACAGAGGCCGTGTACGGTGTCGGCGCTTTTGACGAAGCGTTGGCCGTCGTAGGCGTATTGGCGCTCTTGCCAGCAGTCGGCGGTGGCGCGTTCGCGTTCGTTGGCGGTGAGGATGCCGCTGGCGTAGTCGTTGAAGGGGATGCTGGGGTCAAGCACGTCGGGGATGAGGGTGGCGAGGGCGCTGTCGGTGATGAAGTAGTGGTTGATGGGCTGGTAGCCGCCGCCGAGGAGGCAGCTTTCGATTTCGCCGAGGTGGCGGTCGTCGCCCAAGGGATGCAGGGTGATGGGGTATTGCGCAAGCGGTGCGCGGCAGGGGGCGGGGGTGTCGCGCTGGATGAGGGCGGCGAGTTTTTGCTGGTCGGCGCTGCCGGGGGCGAGGGTGCGGGGTTCGCCTTGGGGGATGGTGCGGCGGATGTGCGGCAGGGGTTCGGCGGCGGGGATGGGGGCGTCGCCCGCGCCGGGGTTCACGAGGGCGCTTTGGTGGTTGGTGCGGCGCTGGTGGGCGTCCATTTGCATGAGGGTGGGGCGCAGGCCCTGGGTGGAGAGTTGCCAGTGGTTGTCTTGGGCGTCGCGGATGCGGATGGCGGGAAGGGGCAGGCGGCGCAGGCGTTCGAGGAGGGCGTCGCGGGCGGCGGGGGGGAGTTCGCTGTCGTTCTTAAGGGTGGCGAGGGGGGCGTCGTCGAGCAGGAGGGTGAGTTCGGGCGGGGGATTGCCGTGTTTGTCCAGCGCTTGCAGCGCGACGCCTGGCTCGGCGTCGGCACCGGCGTCGCGGAAGAAGGCGAGGGAGACGGGCGGCGAGGCGGCGTTGTCGGCCTGATAACCGGCGGCGATGCAGCGGCCGGTGTTGTCGCAGGCGAGGGTCCAGTCGCCGTAGCCGATGGACAGGCTGTCGAAGGCGAGGGCGGCGGGGGTGGCAAGGGCGAGAAGGAGGGCAGCTTTCATGGGGTTCTCCGGTGGGGATGCGCGGATTATATAGCGGGGCTCCCGAAAAATGGCATAGACAACGCTTTGAATAAAGCCTTTATTCAAAGGGTTAAAAAACGAACGCTATGCCATTTTTTGGGAAGCGGCTATGTCGCGGAGGGCGCTTGGTGGCCGGGATGGTGTTTTTTTACCGCGATAAGCGCTTCATGGTGGTAAAAAATGACGATGTGAAGCGCTTGGTATGGTGTGTTTTTATCATGAAATGCAGGGTTTTGTTTGTGTGGATTTTCGTGTTCAACCCCTCTCCCCTTCCCCTCTCCCGTAGGGAGAGGGGTTGATTTGGTGCATGTTTTCTAGTTTTGTCGTTAGGTACGACGTGCTTTTTCGCACATGTCCCACACGCCCTGGATGTACATGATGCCGAGCGCGCGGTCGTAGAGGCCGTAGCCGGGGCGGCATTGCTCGCCCCAGATGTGGCGGCCGTGGTCGGGGCGGTAGTAGCCGGTGAAGCCGATGTCGTGATAGGCGCGCACGATTTCGGCGATGTCGAGGGAGCCGTCGGAGGAGAGGTGCGAGGTTTCGATGAAATCGCCGTTGGCAAAGCGCTTGATGTTGCGGATGTGGGCGAAGGGGATGCGCTCGCGGAAGTCGCGGATCATTTGCGGGATGTCGTTGTCGGGGTTGGGGCCGAGCGCGCCGCTGCACAGCGTCAAGCCGTTGGCCGGGCTGTCGACCATCTCCAGTATCGCCTTGAGGTCGTTGTAGTTTTTCACGATTCTGGGCAGGCCGAAGATGGAGAAGGGCGGATCGTCGGGGTGGATGGCCATTTTGATGCCCGCTTTTTCCGCGGTGGGGATGATGGCTTCGAGGAAGTATTTGAGGTTGCAGCGCAAATCGTCTTCGCTGACGTTTTGGTAGGCGTCGAAGAGTTTGTCGAGATGCGCCAAGCGCTCCGGTTCCCAGCCGGGCAGCGTCAAGCCGTTGGAGCCTTCTTCCACGCTTTTGACCAGCGCTTTGGGGTCCAGCCCTTGCATCGCCGAGGCGTCATAAAAAAGGGCGGTGGCACCGTCTTCCATCGGGTGGAAGAGGTCGGTGCGCATCCAGTCGAAGACGGGCATGAAGTTGTAGCAGACGACTTTGACCCCGTGTTTGCCGAGGTTTTCGAGGCTTTGCTTGTAGTTTGCGATGTACTGCTCGCGTTCGGGCAGCCCCAGTTTGATCGCTTCGTGGACGTTGACGCTTTCCACCACGTCGATGTTGAGATCGTACTTGTCGGCCTGCGCTTTGACGGCGGCGATGCGCGCTTCCGGCCAGACTTCGCCTGCGGCCAAGTCGTGCAGCGCCCAGACGATGCCGCTCATTGAGGGAATCTGGCGGATGTGTTCGAGGGTGACGGTGTCGTTGCCGTCGCCGTACCAGCGGAATGTGGTTTTCATAGAGGCTCCTTTTTTAAGGGTTTGTTTCTAGCCCTCCCCCGCTTGCGGGGGAGGGTTGGGTGGGGGTGTTTGGCAATGCTGCAAAATGCTTTCCACAACCGCGTCCGTTTGTTGCAGTACTTCATGATTCCAGAAGCGCAGTACACGGTAGCCCTGGCTGTGCAGAAAAGCGCTTCTTTGGGCGTCGTAATGCTGTTGGCTGGCATGTTGTCCGCCATCCAGTTCGATGACCAGTTTGTGCGTCATGCTGACGAAATCGACGATGTACGCACCAATGACTTGCTGGCGGCGGAATTTGATGCCACTTAGCTGTTTATGGCGCAAGGCTCGCCACAGGCATTGTTCGGCATCCGTCATGTTTTGCCGCATGGTTCGGGCAAAAGCGTGCAATCCGGGATCGCGGTTGGCGCGGCTCATGTTATTTCAACACCCCCACCCCGACCCTCCCCCGCAAGCGGGGGAGGGGGATAGTGTCCCGTGGAAAATGCAACATGCGGGCATACTTACCACTCGAGAATAATCTTGCACACCTGGCTCTTGTCGCTGCGCAGCAGCGCGAAGGCGTCGGCGATGGCGGTGAATTTGAAGGTGTGGGTGTGCATGATCGCCGGATGCACGCGCCCTTCTTCAAAGAGGCGGATGACTTCGGGGAAGCGGTGGTTGTTGACGCGGGTGCCAAAGACGTTGATGCCTTTTTTCGTGAAGGCAATCTGCGGAATCGGCACGGGTTCCGCGCCGGTGCCGAGTGCCACGAAGCGCCCGGCGGGGGCAACGATGTCGAGCGCATCCAAGACGCTTTGCGTCGAACACACGGCATCCGCCACCACATGTGCGCCGTCGCCCTGGGTGAAGTCTTTCACGGCGGCGCGCAAATCTTCGTGCTGCACGTTCACGCTGCGGGTCGCGCCCATTTGCCGCGCGAGTTCAAGGCGGCGGTCGAAGATGTCGGTAATCAGCACGTCTGCGCCGCGCGCGCGTGCCACTTCCATGATCGCCAGCCCCGCGGGGCCTGCGCCGAGGACGACCACCTTGTCGTCCGCCGTAATGTTCGCGCGGGCGTTCACTTCCGCGCCCACCGAATACGGCTCGACGAGGCAGGCCAAATGCGCGGGGATTTTGGCCGCATCGAGTTTGTAGATTTTGTCGCGCGTGGTTTTGCAATATTCGGCAAAGCCGCCGTCGCGATGCACGCCGGTTACCTGCAAGGTGGCGCAGACGTTGTGATGCCCGCTGCGGCAGGCGTAGCACTGCCCGCAACTGTTGACGATGTCGGCAACCACGAGATCGCCTTCCGCCAAATCCTTGACGCCGCTGCCGACGGCGGCGACGTGTCCCGCGAATTCGTGGCCGATCACGCGCGGATAGGTGGCGAGCGCATTGCCGCCGCTGAAAATGCCGATGTCGGAGCCGCAAATGCCGCCGGAGACGACCTTGATCAGCACCTCATCGGGGCCGGTAATTTCCGGCATCGGCAGTTCGACGATGGCGACGTTTAGCGGTTCCTTGACGAGTACGGCTTTCATGATGTTTTTCCTTGTGTGAGATATTTTCTCATCATGAAGCGCTTATGGTGATAAATTTTCTCACAGTAAGCGCTTTGTGATGGTAAAAAATAACGATTATTTGACCAAAGATGGTAACCAGGTGGACAGCGCCGGAATATAGGACACCAACAGCAGCACCGTAAGGTTCACCAGCAAATAGGGAACCAGCGCGCGTACCACCCGCGTCAACGGTTCGCGCGCGATATTGGCGCAGACGAACAGACACACGCCCACCGGCGGGGTGGACAGCCCGATCATCAGGTTGAGCACCGCGAACACCGCGAAATGAATCGGATCAATGCCCACGCCCTGCGCCACCGTCAATAGCGGGATGAAGAGAATGATGAGCGCGGCGATGGTTTCCATGAACATGCCGACAAACACCAGCACGAGGTTCAGCAGCAAAATCACCAGATATTTGTTGTCAGTGACGGAAAGCACCGCGTTGGCAATCATTTGCGGAATGTGTTCGGAGACGAGAATCCAGCCGAAGACGTTGGCGGTGCCGACCAGGAGCAGAATCGCGGCGGACGCGACGGCGCTGTCGACGAGGATTTTCGGCACGCGTGAAAGCGGCAATTCGCGGTAGACGAAGCAACCGATCACGATGGCGTAAACGGCGGCGACGATGGAGGTTTCCGTCGGCGTGGCAATGCCGGAAACCATGCCGCCGACAATCAGCGCCGTCATCGCCAGCGCCCAGAACGCGCTGGCAAAAGCGTGGAGCAAATGGCGCCACCCCTGCCACGGCTGGCGCGGGAAATCGCGTTTCACCGAAATGAGATAGGTCACGATCAGCATCCCCACACCGAGGAGGAGGCCGGGAATCACGCCCGCGATGAACATTTTCCCGACGGAAATGCCGGAGAGCGCGCCGACGATAATCATCGGCACCGAGGGCGGAATAATCGGCCCGATGGTGGAAGAAGCCGAGGTCACCGCTGCGGAAAAATCCGCCGGATATCCCGCGCGCTTCATCCCCGGAATCATCATCCCGCCGATGGACGCGGCATCGGCGACCGCCGTACCGGAAATGCCGCCGAAGAGCATCGACGACGCCACATTCGTCATCCCCAGCCCGCCGCGCATCCAGCCGACACCGGCTTGCGCGAAATGGATGATGCGCGGGGTAATGCCGCCGCCGTTCATCAAATTGCCCGCCAACACAAAGCCGGGGATGCACAGCAGCACATAAATATCCATCCCGGCGAACATTTTTTGCGGCACGACGACGAGCGGAATCCCGGCAGACAGAATATAGGCGAGCGACGCCACGCCCAGGGTAATCGCGACCGGCACACCGATGGCAAGCCCCGTGAGAAACACGAACGTCAGCAAAAACAGACTCATTCTTCACCTCCGTGGCGCAGTTCGGGATGGCCGTCGAGCTTGCCCGCAAGCATCCCGATGAGGCGAATCGCTGCCGCTATCGCGAGCATGACGAGGAGCACGAGGACGCTCGCATGAACATAGGCCATCTTGATGAACGGCATCGACGGCGAGCTTTGCATGAAACCGATCTTGGTAAACCGCCACGCCGGGGCGATGAGGATCACGGCGAAAAACAGCACCGCCAGCGTGGAGAGCAGGCGCAGCGTCCATGACACCCGCGACGGCAGATGCGCGGAGAGCAGATCGACATTGACCATATCGCCCGTCCACAACGACAGCGCCGCGCCGAATCCCGCGACATAGAGCAGGGCGTAGCGCGTGAGTTCTTCCGTCCACACCGGCGACCCCTGGCCGAAAGTGCGGGTGATGACCTGAATCAGCACCGCCGCCATCAGCGTGGCGAAGGCAAGCCCGGTGGCGAAGCGCAACAGGCGGGCGATCAACAGCATTCCTTGGTGCAGCATGGGGTTTTCCGTGGTTTTTTTATGGTGGTGTAGGGTGGGCTTTAGCCCACCGTTGAGGTGCTGGAAAAATCGCATGGTGGGCTGAAGCCCACCCTACGGGCTACTGTTTTACGCTTTATTGCTCCGCAAAAATCCGCTCGACCATCGGCAGGATTTCCGGCGCGGCGTTTTGCATCACCGCTGCCTTGGCCTTGTCGGCAAAGGCTTTCTGGTCAACCGTGACGAACGTCATGCCTTTGTCTTCCAGCGTTTTCTGCAAGCGTTCTTCGTCTGCCAAAAAGGCTTCGCGCTCATGCGCCTGCGCCGCTTTTGCCGCGTCCATCAGCGCTTTTTGATCGGCTTCGGACAGGCTCTGCCAGGTGATCTCGGAAATGGCGAGGTAAATCCATGAGCGCACATGCTCGGTTTGGTTCACGAATTTCTGCACTTCGTAGAACGTCGCGGATTCGATGAGCGACAGCGGGTTTTCCTGCGCTTCGATGGTGCCGTTCTGCAAGGAGGTGAACACTTCGGAGAAGGCCATCGGCGTGGGGGACGCGCCGAGCGCTTTCCACGTCTGCACGAAGAGCGGCACGTTGGGCACGCGCAGCTTGAGGTTTTGCAGATCGTCCGGCGATTGGATTTCGCGGTTGGATGTCAAATTGCGCGGGCCGCGCGCGAAATAGGCGAGCGGGCGCACCTGCGCCTTGGCGAGGATTTCCGCCTCGATGTCCTTGCCGATGTCGCCAGAAGCCACTTTATCCATGTGTTCCAAGGATTTGTAGGCGTAGGGGATGGCGAGGAGTGCCGCTTTCGGCGCCCAGTTTTGCAGGCTTTCGCCGGTGATGGTCATGTCCACGGTGCCGAGCTGCATCCCGTTCACCAGATCAATTTCCTTGCCGAGCGAATCGTTGGGGAAGACTTGCACTTCGATGCGCCCGTCAGTCAGGCGCGCCACTTCTTCGGCGAATTTCAGCGAGCCTTTGTGCCACGAATGCTGTTCGTTCGCGATATGGCCGAGCTTGATCACTTTCTCCGCTTTCGCCCACGCGGCGGGGGTGCAGGCGAGCAGCACGGCGGCGGCAAGGGTGGCAAAGGTGCGTCTTTTCATCGGATGGTCTCCTTGGTTGGGGGTAAATCGGGATGTTTGGCGAAGCCCGGCAGGGGCGGGCTTTGGAAGAGGTAGCCGTCAAATTCGGGGGCGTCGACGTCGGAGAGTTTGAAGACGGTGTCGCGCACGTTTTCCAGATGCTGCCACATCGCGTGTTTGGCGGCGACGGGGTCTTTGCGTTTCAGGGCATTGAGGATGACGCGGTGGTCTTCGAGCCAGCGTTGCCAGTAGGTTTTGTCGACGATGTGGCGGTGCAGCTGTTCCCACATGGGGCTGCGTTTGCGTTGCAGCCACAGTTGGCGGACGCTCTCGGCCAGGACGCTGTTTTGCGTGGCTTCGGCAATGCGCAGGTGGAATTGCTCGTCGGTGCCGTAGTCGGTGATGCCGCCCTGGACTTCTTTTTCTTGCAGTTCAAGGATGTGTTGCAGGGCGTCAATGTCGCTTTTGGTGACGGTGAGGGCGGCCATTTCCGCCACCGCGCTTTCCAGCACTTGCCGCGCCTGCAGAAGTTCAAAGGGGCCGATGTCGTCTTCCGCCATGTTTTCCGCGCCCGGTTGTTGCACGATGTAGACGCCGGAGCCTTGGCGCACTTCGACAAGGCCTTGTATTTCCAGCATGATCAGCGCTTCGCGCAGCAGCGCGCGGCTGACGTCGAAGTGTTCGGCCAAGTGGCGCTCGGCGGGGAGTTTGTCGCCGGGGGCAAGTTTTTCCTGGGCGATGTAGTGGCGCAGTTCGGCGGCGACTTCGGGATAACGGCGGGTGGTGGCGATGTGCATGGGGTTAGGTGAATGGTAAATTTTCTCATCATGAAGCGCTTATGGTGAGAAATTTTTGCACGATAAGCGCTTCATAATGGTAAAAAATGATGATTTTTGGTTGCTTTATGAAATATTGATGTGGGTGGGTTGCCAATCACACTTCGACAGGTCAGTTCGACAAGCTCACTGAGCCTGTCGAAGTGTGCTTGTCGAATGGTGGGCTGAAGCCCACCCTACGGTTTTGGTCAGTCAATGATGGGATGAAGCGTTTTTTACCCCTCTCCCCAACCCCTCTCCCGTGGGGAGAGGGGCTATTTCGGATTACTTCGCGGCATCCTTGATGCGCTGGATGAGTTCCGCCGCTTTGTCCGAGGCTTTGGCGGCGTCTTCGTGCATGGGCAGCACTTTGTCGGCAAAGGCGGCGGTGTCCACGTCTTCCACGAAGGTAACGCCCAGTTTGTCTTTGGCCTCTTGAATGACTTTGTTGGTGTTTTCCACCCACAGGTCTTTTTGCACCATCATCGATTCGCGTGCCGCCTTTTTGAAGGCTTCCTGCTGCTCCGGCGTCAGTTTTTCCCAGTCTTTCAGGCTCATGACGAGGACGTCGGGGATCATGGTGTGGCGGTCGTAGCTGTAGAATTTGCTGACTTCGCCGTGGCGGTTGTCGACGAGCGCCGATTCGTTGTTTTCCGCGCCGTCAACCACGCCCTGCTGCAACGCGGTGTAGAGTTCGCCGAAGGCAATGGGCGTGGGGCTCGCGCCCAAGAGTTCGATCATTTTCACTGCGGTGGGGCTGGGCTGGACGCGGATTTTCATGCCCTTGAGGTCATCCGGGTGTTTGATGGCCTTGCCCGCGTAGAAGGAGCGCGCGCCCGCGTCGTAATAGGCGATGCCGATGAAGCCTTTGTCTTTGGATGCGTTGAGGATTTCTTCGCCGATGTCGCCGGTGATCACCTTGTAGTAGTGGTCAACGTCTTTGAAGATGTAGGGCAGGTTGAAGACGCCGTAGAGCGGCTCGAAGGCTTCGAGTTCGGCGGCGTTGGTTTTGGCGAGCGCCAATCCGCCGGACTGCACGAGTTCCACGGATTCGCGCTGGGTGCCGAGCTGGGCGTTGGGGTAGATGCGGATTTTGATTTCGCCGCCGGTGTATTCGCCGACTTTGTCGGCAAAGGATTGCATGGCCTTGTGTACCGGGATGTCCTTGCTCTGGTTGTGCGAGAGTTTGAGGGTGGTCGCGGCATTGGCGGCGACGGACAGGCCGGCGATGACGGCGGCGGCGAGGGCTTTTTTCAGGGCGGTCATGAGGGTCTCCTGTGGAATGGACGCGGGCTATCTTGCCGCGCTGCCCGACCAATGTCAACGATTGGTTGACCAATTCCCGGCAAATGGTTAATCTGTGCCTCGTGTCAAATTGCTGCGGGAGGATTGCCGTGAAGGATGCCCAAAGGTTGCCGTGGCCGGAGCGGCTGGCGGCGCTGGTGCGCAAGGTGAATGGCAGCGTGTTGACGCTGCTCGCCTTTTTGCTGGTGGTGTGCGTGGTGTGGCAGGTGATTTCCCGCTATGTGAGCGCGAAGCCGAGTACCGTGACCGACGAACTGGCGCGCTTTACCTTCATGTGGATAGGGCTGCTCGGCGCGGCGCAGGCCTCGGCGCACAAGCAGCATTTGGCAATTGATCTGCTCGCGATGAAACTCACGGGCAAGGCGAAAAAAACGCTCAACATCCTGATTGAATGCGTGATTGCCGCCTTTGCCGCGCTGGTGATGATTGGCGGCGGCTGGACGCTGACCGCGAAGACGTTTGCCAACCAGCAGGTGACGCCCGCGCTGCAATGGCCGATGGGCTATGTGTATATGGTCGTTCCCGTGGCGGGGGTGCTGATGGTGTTTTTCGCGCTGGTGGCGATACACGGCATTGTGCGGCAAACGGAGGCGGCGTCATGAGTAGCGAACTGCTGAGTGTGCTGGTGCTGTTCGGCACTTTCTTTTTGCTGATGTTTTTGAGCGTGCCGGTGTCGTTTTCCATCGGCATTGCCACGGTGGCGACGATTCTGCTCGCGATGCCGTTTGACAACACCATGTTCGTCGTCGCGCAGAAGATGATTACCGCGCTCGACAGCTTCGCGCTGCTGGCACTGCCGTTTTTCATCCTCGCGGGCAACATCATGAACCGCGGCGGGATTGCCATGCGCTTGATCAATCTTGCCCTGGTGCTGGCAGGCCGTTTGCCGGGGGCACTTGCGCATTGCAACGTGATCGCCAACATGCTCTTCGGCTCGATTTCCGGTTCTGCCGTAGCTTCTGCGGCGGCGGTGGGCGGCATCATGAGCGATATGCAGCGCAAGGCGGGGTACGACCCGGGCTATTCGGCGGCGGTGAATATCGCTTCCTGCCCCACCGGTCTTTTGATTCCGCCGAGCAACACCTTTATCGTCTATTCAACGATTTCCGGCGGCACGTCGGTCGCCGCCCTTTTCCTTGCGGGCTATGTGCCGGGGATTCTGATGGGGCTGGGCATCATGCTGGTCGCGGGCTTCATCGCCTGGCGGCGCCGTTATCCGGTGAA
>JAUNKJ010000057.1 GCA_030532785.1 Cardiobacteriaceae bacterium | reverse complement strand
CCCGGGCACCCACGCAAAACGCAAAGCGTTTTGACGTGGGAACCCTCGCCCATGCAGTCAACGTAGATACGGTTAGCGCGCAGCGCGTAACCGTACATAAAAATTCGTACGGCGATGCTGGCAACCGCAGGAAATCGGAACCCACCATCACGCAGCGATTACAGGACGTTGCCTGCAACGTCCGTGAAAAACACCACATTCGTAGGCTGGGTGGGTGTCAACCCACCAAAAAAGCCCCTACTGCACAATCTTCAACCCACCGCCCGCCTCAATCGCCAACACCGTCGCCGGATACACCGTCACCGCGCCCACCGCATCGGCTGCCACCGCCACCGGCGTCAACAACACCTTGCCAATCGTCCGCCCCACCCCGCCGCGCGGCTGCCATTCCTCCTTGAACAACGCCACCGGCACCACCGCCTCGAAACGGTAATCCACGCCCACCTGTTTCGGACTGCCGTACAACCAACCGCGCGTGGCAAAGCAACGCTCATAATCGCCGCCCTTCCGCTGATAAAAACCCAGCGCCTCCAGCCTATCCTTCACCGACGCATCCGCCGGATAACGCAGACAAAAATCGCTGTAAAACTCATTTTGCCCCAAACCGCCCACCTCCACGCGCAACGCCGGCATCTCCTGCCCCTCATCGTTGAAAATGCGAAAACGCGCGGGCAGCCCGGACTTCAGCACCGCCAGCATCTCATCCGCCTTCGTATGCGAAATCACATACCAATACCTCTCGCCCATCATCGCCAAATCCCCCGGCGCCAATTGCCCACGCGCCGCCGCGCCCGCCACGCCAAACGCATGAATGCGGTCGCCCCCCGCCGGCACATACACCACCTTGTGATCCTCCTCCCACAACATCGCCGTACAGCCCGCAAGCGCCCACACCGCCGCCAAACACAAGCCTCGCATCATGTTTTCACTCCGTTTATCATTGAAGAACACAACGATATTACCACTTCCGCCCCCAAGGAGCCGCCATGCACAAAATCCTCACAGCCCTCACCCTCGCCCTCATCCTCCCCGCTCGCGCAGAACCCTGCCCCACCCCGGCCACCCTTGACCCTGCCTACACCCAAACCGGCATCCACGGCTTTGGCGACGGCCTCCTCGCCGTGGAAAAAAACGGCCGCTGGGGCTTCATCAACCGCCAGGGCCGCCTCGTCATCCCCGCCGAATACGAAGAAACTAACGGCTTTGCCGAAAGCAAGGCCGCCGTCAAACTCGACGGCCTCTGGGGCGTCATCGACACCAGCGGCAAACTCCTCGTCCAGCCGCGCTACCAAAGCGCCCACCGCTACTTCAGCGGCCTGCTGCCGGTCAGCAAAAACGGCAAAAACTTCATCGCCCTCGACCATCGCGGCCACGAAACCGCCCTCCCCCTGTGGCACAGCGTCCCACCCACTCCCCTCATCCATTTCCACAGCGACGACCTCAAAAAAACCGGCTACAAAGACCACAGCGGCAACATCGTCGTCCCCGCCCGTTACGACAAAGGCGAACGCCACTTCTCCGACGACATGGCCGCCGTGAAAAAAGGCGAACACTGGGGCTTCATCGACGCCGACGGCAACGAACGCATCGCCCCGCGCTACACCATCCCCAGCGGCCAATGGCGCCTGACCTTCAACGACGGCCTCGCCAAAGTCGCCCTCGACGGGCAAACCATATACATCGACAAACAGGGCTGCACCATCCTCCAGTCCCCCAACCCGTAAAAAACCCTCGACACCGTAGAGACTGTTGACAATTCAGATTCTTATGCAATGAACTTCAAACAAAGCAACGAACTAAAGCCCCTCTCCCTACGGGACTCGAAGCGCTGCGGAGCAGAGAGGGGAAATCGCGCAGCGATCGTAGGGACGTTGCCTGCAACGCCCCCCCCGAATAAAAAATCAAAACCGCGTGTTTTTCGTAGGGTGGGCTTCAGCCCACCATCGCGCGCTAATGTAGGGACGTTACCTGCAACGTCCCCCCGAATACAGAATCAAAACCGCGTGTTTTTCGTAGGGTGGGTGTCAACCCACCATCGCGCGCTAATGTAGGGACGTTGCCTGCAACGTCCCTTCCCCCAAACACGGACGTAGCGGGCTACGTCCCTACTGCTCCCCAAATCCCCCATAGGGTGTGTGGCGGCAACGCCGACACGCACGCGGAAACGCAACCTCGCAAACCGCGTGCGTACCGCTTCGCGGCACACACCCTACCGAAAACCCGCATGAGAAATTTTCCCACCACCAAGCGCTTACCATGCAAAAATTTCTCACCATAAGCGCTTCATCATGATAAAAAATCACCATAAAACCACCAAATATGAAATGCATTACCAAACATAAATCCCGAAGCGTATAATCGACAGCGATAACAAACACCCCCATCATCATGGCAGAAGCAAACCTCTCCTACGAAAAACACGTCAAAATCCGCCCGCGCCCCGTCAAAGGCTACTGGCAGAACTGGCGCAAACGCGCCGTCATCGTCCTCCTCGGCATCTTCACCTTCCTCCCCTTCCTGCAATGGAAAGGACGGCAAGCCATCCTCTTCGACCTCGAACACCGCCGCTTCTACATCTTCGACCTCAACATCTGGCCGCAAGACTTCATCCTCCTCACCTTCATCCTCTTGGGGCTAGCCCTCGTCCTCTTCTTCGTCACCGCGCTCCTCGGCCGCGTATGGTGCGGCTACGCCTGCCCGCAAACCGTCTACACCGAAGTCTTTCTCTGGATTGAACAAAAATTCGAAGGCAACCGCTCCGAGCAACTCAAACTCGCGCGCCAACCATGGAACCGGGAAAAAATCGCCAAACGCGGCGGCAAATACCTCTCGTGGTTCACCGTCGCCTTCATCACCGGCCTCTCCTTCGTCGGCTATTTCACCCCCATCCGCCAACTCATCGTCGACATCTTCACCTTCAACGCCCCCTTCGCCGCCTGGTTCTGGATCGCCTTCTACGGCGGCTTCTGCTACATGCAGGCAGGCATGGTTCGGGAAAAATTCTGCAAATTCATGTGCCCCTACGCCCGCTTCCAGGGCGCCATGTTCGACCAGGACACCCTCATCATCGCCTACGACGAAGCGCGCGGCGAACCGCGCCGCCGCCTGAAAAAAGCCGACCGCGACAACCCGGACAGCCTCGGCTTCTGCGTTGACTGCACCATGTGCGTGCAAGTCTGCCCCACCGGCATCGACATCCGCCAAGGCCTGCAACTCGAATGCATCGCCTGCGCCGCCTGCATCGACGCCTGCGACAACATGATGGACCAAATCAACGCCCCGCGCGGCCTCATCCGCTACACCTCCTCCAACGCCCTGCGCGACAACAAAAAAACCCGCTTCCTGCGCCCGAAAACCTTGGGTTACGGCCTCGTACTCGCCATCGTCTTCACCTTCTTCGTCATCACCCTCTCCACCAAAAGCAACGTGGAACTCAACATCCTGCGCGACCGCAACGTCCTCGCGCGCAACGTCGCCGGACAAATGGTGCAAAACAGCTACACCATCAAAGTCCTGAACAAAACGGAAACCACCCGCCGCTTCACCCTCAGCGCCGACGGCATAGACGGCCTCGAAATCCTCAACGCCCCCGCCTTTGCCATCGAACCCGCCGGCGTATACGAAACCGTCGTGCGCATCAACGCCCCGAAAAGCGCGCTCGCCACCGCCTCCGCTGACATCCGCCTCATCGCCACCCCCGAAGACAACCCGGACGACGCCGCCATCCAAACCACCAAATTCCTCAAACCCCAACGCTAAAGCTGAAACCCATCGTAGGTTGGCAGCGCATCTCGACAGGCTCGATAACCGTGCGCAGCACGAACCCCAACATATTGAAACTCATCCTGTTGGGGTTCGCCTGACGGCTCACCACCAACCTACGCCGCCATACCGTTTTTCATTGATTTGACCATAAATCGCAGACCCGCCCCGCCATGCAAACCAAAACCCCGCAAAAACCCTGGTACAAAAACCACATCCTCCTCCTCATCATCGCCATCCCCCTGCTCTCGGTCAGCGGCAGCTTCTACACCCTGTACCGCGCACTCTCCTCGCAAAAATCCAGCGTCATCGACAGCTACTACAAACAAGGCCTCACCCCCGGCAAACACCACTACGCCCACGAAAACCTCGCCATCGTCATCGAAAAAAGCATCGTCCACGTCGAAGGCCTGCCCGAGCCGCAAACACTCCTCCTCACCTTCGAACACCCCACCCTCGCCAGCGAAGACAAACAATACCTCCTCACCCCGGTACAACCCGGCCTCTACCCCCTCCCGGCCGACGCGCAAAAAGCGCTCTACCAGCAAAAATGGTACTTCAAAATCGAGCCGCAACACGCCGACAGCGACACCCACTGGCAGCAACGCGCCGCCTACGCACCCAAAGAAGCCAACCCCGGCACCCCCATCCTCTTCAGCCCGCGATGAGCCACTGCTACCACTGCGGCGAAACCCTCCCCGCCGGCACCCCCATCCGCGCCGAACTCGCGGGCGACACCCGCGAATTCTGCTGCCACGCCTGCCTCGGCGTGGCCGAACTCATCCACGGCGGCGGCCTCTCCCGCTACTACACCACCCGCAACGCCCGCGCCCCGCGCCCGCAACGCCAATTCCCGCACGAACACTGGCTCGCCTACGACCTCCCCGCCGTCGCCGCCCAATACGTCCATGAACACCAAGGCGAAAAAGAAATCCACCTCTTCATCGACGGCATCCACTGCGCCGCCTGCAGCTACCTCATCAAAGGCGCCCTGCAACAACAACACGGCATCGAACACGCCTTCATCAACGCCACCACCGGCCGCGCCGAAATCCGCTGGCACACACAAAAACTCTCCGACATCCTCGCCACCATCGCCAACCTCGGCTACACCCCCAACCTCTTCACCCCCGAAGCCGGCGAAGCGCGCCAGCACCGCGAACGCAACCAGCACCTCCTGCGCCTCATCGTCTCAGGCCTTGCCAGCATGCAAATCATGATGTTCGCCTTCGGCTTCTACACCGCCCCCGCAAGCATCGACGCCACCTTCGCCCAATACCTGCGTTGGCTCAGCCTCGCCCTCACCACCCCCGTCATCTTCTACGCCGGCTGGCCCTTCCTCAAAAGCGCCTGGCACGCCCTCAAAAACCGCCGCGTCAACATGGACGTCCCCATCGCCGCCGCCGCCCTCGGCGCCTACCTCGCAAGCGCTTGGCACACCCTCCTCGGCCACGGCGAAATCTACTTCGAATCCGTCGCCATGTTCATCTTCTTCCTCTCCGTCAGCCGCTTCCTCGAATTCCTCACCCGCCGCCGCGCACGCTTGAACGAATACCGCTTCGCGCGCCTCCTCCCCGAAGCCGTCGAACGCGTGGACGGCACCACCACCACCCTCGTGCCACTCGCCACCGTACAACCCGGCGACACCCTGCGCATCCTCCCCACACCAACCATCGCCGTCGACGGCCACATCCTCACTGGCCACACCCGCGTCAACGAAGCCATGCTCAGCGGCGAAAGCACCCCCGTCGCCAAAACCCCCGGCGACAAAGTCCTCGCCGGCAGCACCAACCTCGAAAGCCCCATCCACATCCGCGTCAGCCAAACCGGGCAACAAACCACCCTCGCCGGCATCCGCCGCATCATCCTGCGCGCCGAACAACACCGCGCCCCGCAAATCGAACGCAACGAAAAACTCGCCGAACACACCATCGTCCTCATCCTCGCCGCCCTCGGCTACCTCATCTGGCAAATCATCGACCCCAGCCGCGCCTTCGACATCGCACTCGCCGTCCTCGTCGCCACCTGCCCCTGCGCCCTCTCACTCGCCACCCCCACCGCACTCACCGCCGCCATGAACCGCGCCCACCGCGCCGCCATCCTCATCAAAAACACCGACACCCTCGAACGCCTCCCCGCCATCCGCCACATCCTCTTCGACAAAACCGGCACCCTCACCCAAGGCCGCTTCCAGCTCCAGAACGCCACCATCCACCACCCCGACCCCACCCACATCTGGCAACTCGCGAAAAGCCTCGAACAACACAGCAGCCACCCCATCGCCTGGTACTTCACCCGGCAAGACATCCCCACCCTCCCCCTCGACAACATCCGCCAACACAGCGGCCAAGGCATCGCCGCCGACTGGCAAGGCGAACGCCACCACATCGGCAGCGCCGCCTTCATCGCCGAACATTGCCCCAACATCCCACTCCCCCCCGCCGCCGCGCGCGCCACCACCGTCCACCTCGCCACCCCCAACACACTGCTTGCCACCTTCATCCTGAGCGACCCACTGCGCGCCGACATCCCGCAAACCCTCGCCAAACTTCGCGACCACACCCTGCACATCGCCAGCGGCGACAAACACGACAACGTCAAAGCGCTTGCCGACCACCTCGGCATCGAACACTACCAAAGCGAACAAAGCGCCGAAGACAAACTCCACTACCTGCAACACCTCGACGCCCCCACCCTCATGATCGGCGACGGCATCAACGACGCCCCCGTCATGGCAGGCGCCAGCGTCTCCGTCGCCGTCGGCCGCGCCAACCCCCTCTCGCAAACCCACGCCGACATCGTCTGCCTCGAACACGGCCCCGAAGCGCTACCCTTCCTCTTCAACCTCGCCCGCCGCACCCGGCGCATCATCCGCCAGAACCTCGCCTGGGCCACCGCCTACAACCTCCTCGTCCTCCCCCTCGCCGCGCTCGGCCACCTCACCCCGTGGATCGCCGCACTCGGCATGTCGGCCAGCTCCCTCATCGTCGTCGGCAACGCCCTGCGCGTCTACCGCATCCCGCTGCCCGACACCACCCCGGAAGCGAACGTGCAGCGATAGTAGGTACGGTTAGGCGCAAAGCGCCGTAACCGCACATCTTCAAACCAATCACAATGATAAAAAACCACCACTCCAAGCGCTTCTTATAGTCATTTTTTACCGCAATAAGCGCTTAACCATGATAAAAAACTACTATTTACAAGCAAAACATAAAAATTAAAACTCCAGCACCATATGAAAATAGCGCTCCCCGGCAAGCGCCTTTTCCCCGGCGACCACAAAGCCCACGCGCTCGTAAAGCCCCTTCGCCGCCACCTTGTCCAGCGACACCAGCAACCCCACGCGTGAGCCGCCCCGTGCGCGCACATGATCGGCAAACGCTGCCAGCATCGTCTTGCCCATCCCCCGCCCCTGAAGCGCCGGTGCCACACTCACCGTATCCACATACCACTCGCCCGCCTCCGTTTCATCCGGCAAAGTACGCCCCGTCGCCGCCGCAATCGGCGCGCGCAACGCCTGCCACAATGCGCCGTCGTAGCCGGTAATCGACGCCGCCACCACGCCCTCTTCCTCAAAAACAATCGTGTTCTCATAAGAATAGAGATTGCCGCGCGCCGCGCACCAGCGCTCTAAAAACGCCTTGCCAACCGCCTCATCATCCGACCCCGTCCAGAACGCCACCACCTCCGGCATCGCCTGCCACATCAACGCGGCAAGCGCCGCCGCATCCGAATCCCGCGCCATGCGCAACCCCATAACAACCTCCGCTTTGCGTTACAATGGCGCGTCTTTTACCACAAACCAGGAACGCACATGGGCTTTTTACAAGGCAAAAAAATCCTCATCACCGGCTTGGCCAGCAACCTCTCCATCGCCTACGGCATCGCCCAGGCCATGCACCGCCAAGGCGCGGAACTCGCCTTCACCTACCAAAACGACAAACTCAAACCGCGCGTCGAAAAAATGGGCGCGGAATTCGGATCCACCCACTACTTCCCCTGCGACGTCGGCAACGACAGCGAAATCAAAGCCGTCTTCACCGAACTCGGCAAACACTGGGACGGCCTCGACGGCCTCATCCACGCCATCGCCTACGCCCCCAGAGAAGCCATCGAAGGCCGCTTCCTCGAAGGCTGCACCCGCGAAAATTTCCAAATCGCCCACGACATCAGTGCCTACAGCTTCGCCGCCCTCATGCGCGAAGCCTACCCCCTGATGCAAGGCAGAAACGCCGCCGCCCTCGCGCTCACCTACCTCGGCGCGGTACAAGCCATCCCCAACTACAACACCATGGGTCTTGCCAAAGCCAGCCTTGAAGCCGCCATCCGCTACCTCGCCGCCGACTTGGGGCAAGACGGCATCCGCGTCAACGGCATCAGCGCCGGCCCCATCAGAACGCTTGCCGCCTCCGGCATCAAAGACTTCCGCAAAATGCTCAAAGGCTTTGAAAAAACTGCGCCCTTGAAGCGCTGCGTCACCATCGAAGAAGTGGGCAACACCGCCGCCTTCCTCTGCTCCGACCTCGCCAGCGGCATCACCGGCGAAATCACCTACGTTGACGGCGGCTACAACATCTTCTCCTCGGTACAAATGAGCGACGACGAATAAACATTCCACAAAACCGGCAAAAATAGTCGATTTTTACCGTCCATAAGTGCTTATTGTGGAAAAATTTCTCACAATAAGCGCTTTATAATGAGAAAATTTCTCATCTGACAATGCTATATGGATGTCGGCCACAACGTGGCTGACCTACAACTGCGTTTTTTGTAGGCCCTTTCGGGCTTACAGCAAATGCTCGATGGGCAACCACGAAAGCACCAGCACGGAGAAGCGCTTGAAGGCGCTGCTTTGCGGTTCTTTGCCGTAGGTGTCGTTGCCGGATTGCCATTGCAGCTCGCCGTCGGTGGTGAGCGTCACATGGTAGGCGTGGGTGGCCATTTTCTCTTCCAGCCCTGCCTTGAGTTCCCCGGCGAGTTGCGGATGGTCGAAGACGATGCCCATTTCCGTGTTGAGCGTTGCCGAGCGCGGGTCCATGTTGAAGGAGCCGACGAAGAGTTTTTCCCCGTCAACGGCAAAAGTTTTCGCGTGCAGGCTCGCGCCGCTGCTGCCGCCGAGGCTGATGCCGGTGTCGCTTTCCTGATGCACGGCGTAGCTGGCTTCGGGTTTGAGTTCGTAGAGTTTGACGCCGCTTTTCAGCAGCTCTTTGCGGTATTTGGCGTAGCCCGCGTGTACGGGGGCAACATCGGTGACGGAGAGCGAGTTGGTAAGCACGGTGGTGGCGATGCCCTTGCCCGCCGCTTGCCCGAGGAGTGCCGCGCCATTTTGCGTGGGCACAAAATAGGGCGAGACGATGATGATTTCGCGCTCGGCGCTTTGGAAGAGCGGGGCAAGATGGGCGACGACGGTGTCTTCATAACGCGCCTTGCCAAGCCCTTTCGCCGGATCGTCGGAGTAGAGCGTGGCGGGCGCCCATACGGGTTGCAGAGCGTCGCCTTTGAGGCGCGCGAGATAGTCGGCGGCGGCGAGTTTGTCGAGATAAGCCTTGGTTGCCGCATCGTTGCGCGGGGTGGTGGCAAAGACTTCGGGGATGCCGTCGGGGATGATGGTGGTGATGGGATAGGCGGATTCGCTTTGCCAGTAGCGGTCAAAATCCGCTTCGATGGCGGGAACCACTTCGCCGGTCACGGAAACATCGAGATCGGCGAACATCACGCCGTCGCCCGCGCCGAAATATTCATCGCCAACGTTGCGCCCGCCGACGATGCTGACCACGCCATCGACGCTGAAGGATTTGTTGTGCATACGGCGGTTCAGGCGGAAGAAATCGCTCAAATAGGCGACCGGGCGAAACCCGCGCTGCATGAAGGGGTTGAACAGGCGCACTTCGGCATTGGCGTGGGCATCCAGCGCCAGCAGCACGCCGTCCATGCCCTTGGTGTTGTTGTCATCGAGCAAGAGACGCACGCGCACGCCGCGATCGGCCGCGCGCTGCAAGGCTTGCAACAGAAGATGGCCGGAAGTGTCGTTGTGCCAGATATAGTATTGAACATCCAGCGAATATTGCGCCGCTTCCGCGAGCGCCAAACGCGCGAGGAAAGCCTCCATGCCGTCGGCAAAGACATGCACGCCACTCATGCCCGGATGGGCGGCGTTGCCCGGCAAAATCGCCTGCGCCAACTGCCCTTCCGGGTTGGGCGGCAGCCATTGCGAGGCGGTGCGGTTGTCATTGGGCGGCAGTCCCTGGTGAGTGACAAAAGCGGTGATGACCAGCGCCACCACCACGAACAGCAGGAAAAAAAAGAGTTTTTTCAACATATCAAACCTCGGTTACAACGAATTGCGGCTGTCGAAGCCATCAACATCCTCGGCAAGCATCACGGCAATGGCACGCGTGCCGGGAAACGCCGCGCAGATGATGGCAATCATCGACGTCAGCGGAATCGCGAGAATCGCCCCGGCAACGCCCCAAAGGCTGCCCCACAGCGACAACGCCACCAGCACCACAAACGGCGACAGATTCACCTGCTTGCCAACCATCTTCGGCTCCAGCACATTGCCGATATAAAACTGCGCGGCGCTGAGAAACGCGGCGACGAGCAGCGTCGTCTGCAGCGAGCCGAACTGCGCCAGCGTCAGCAGCACCGGGAAAATCACGCCCAAAAACGAACCGACATAAGGAATATAGTTCAACAGCGCAATAATCAGCGCCCAGAACACCGCAAAATCCACCCCGAACCACCACATCACCGCCCACGACAACACCCCGAGAATCGCGTTGACAAACGTCTTCACCCCGAGATAACGCCCGATTTTCTGGTTCACCTCGCCAATCACGCGCCGCACCTCATCCGCGCGCGCCCCCGGCATCGCCACCGCCAGCTTGTGGGCAAAACTGCCACGCTCCGCGAGCAGAAACGCCATATAAATCGCCACCAGCGTTACCATCCCGAACAACGACCCCACTGACCCCAGCACACCGCCAAGCAGCGCCTGCAAATTGACCTTGTCCAGCGTCGCCGCGCGCAACTTCTGCAAACTCTCCTGGGCATCCAGATTGAGCCACGCCGTCACCCTGGCAAACAAATTCCCTAGATTTTCCTGATACCTGGGCGCAGCCGCCACCACCTGCTCCGCCGTACTGATGATAATCATCACCAGCACAAACCCCGCCGCGAAAAAACCGAGCAGCACCAGCACCCGCCGCGCCCACACCGGCCAGCGGCCAACAAGCGGCACCCGCGCCAACCAGTCCGCCGCCGCCACCAGCACATACACCGCAATCAGCGCCACCAGAATCGGAATCAGCAAATCCTGGCCGATATGCAGCAGCCACCCCGTCATAATGATGAAAAGCAAAGAGAAAACCAGCGTGCGCAACGGCCGGGAAACAGGAGGATTCATAAAAGGAAAAAACAGAACAAAAAGAAGGCGGCATTGTATGGATAAACTCCAGACAACGCCGCGTTACTTTTCTTTTATCAATGGACGCACAAACAACAAAATGAGAAATTTTCTCATCACAAAGCGCTTATGGTGAGAAATTTTATCACCACAAGCGCTTCATCATGGTAAAAAAGCATCATAAACGGCAAATTTATAAAAACTAAAACCACACCTGCAACGGCCGGTGATCGGAAAAACGCCACGGCAACGCCTGCGCCCGCGCCGCCAGTCCGCGTTGCAAGGCATGATCAATATTGAGGAAAAACGGCTTCCACGTCGGCATCCAATACGGCGTCAACGCCGCCGCCCCGCTCTCGCGCAACAAATCGCGAAACAGCGGCGAAAACGGGCTGCTGTTCAAATCGCCCACCGCCAGCACCCGCGCCTCCGTTGCCATCCGCCGCGCCACCACCTGCAAATACACGCTGCGCGCCCGCGCCAATTCGCCCACAATTGGCGGCGGCGGATGCAACGCATAGAGCGCAGCCCCGTCCGCTGTCAGCGCACGGATAAAGGGAAAACCGTCGACAAAATGCACCTCACACGCCAAAAGCGGCGCACGGCTGCGCAACGCGAGCGCAAACGGACTCGCCTCGCGATGCTCGCAACCGTGCGGATAAGCCTCCAGCAAACCCTGCCAGCCCGGATCGGCAAAATCGATCTCCGCCAGCGCCAGCACCTCTGGCGCGGCATCCAGCATCCACGCGCTTTCTTCCCGCGCATGGGCATTGCCGAGATGCACGTTGTACCAGAGCACACTGCGCGACGCAGACGTTCCCTCACCCCCGCCCTGCCACAACGCCCACGGCTGGACGAGCCACGCTGCCAGCACAAGCGCCAGCAACCCGTACCCCACGCGCCAAACCCCGGACAACAGCCCCGCCGCCAGCAAAAACGCCAACGCATAATGCGGCACAAAATGGCTGAACAACTCGAAAAACCAATGCCCGCGCCCCGTCAACTGCCCCAGCAGCAACCCCGCCACAGACAACAGCGCCAACGTCCCCGCCCCGCGCCGCAACACAGCCCAAAAAACAGACATCCACAACCCCGATTGCAAACAAGCCCGCCATTCTACCG
>JAUNKJ010000056.1 GCA_030532785.1 Cardiobacteriaceae bacterium | reverse complement strand
GCCGTCAGGCGAACCCCAACATCATGAATCGCAAAATGTTGGGGTTCGTGCTGCGCACTCACCACCAACCTACGGTTTGGACGTTTTTATGATGATTTCACTATAGCAACAGCCCTTCACATCACCGTTTGTCACAAAAAAACGGCGAGCCTCTCAGCCCGCCGTTCAATGCAAATATCTTGCAGAAAATTACAGCTCGATGCCGCGCATTTGCGCATACAGCGCTTCATGCTCGCGAATCGTCGCCGCATCAATCTTGCGGCGCACAGAGTTGTAACCGACGATCTTGCCGTCCTGAATGATGGGGTCGACCACGGCGCGTACCCAGTAATAACCGCCATCCTTGCGCAGGTTTTTCACGCAGCCAATCCACTGCTTGCCCGCCTGCAAGGTCTCCCACAAATCCTGGAAAGCCGACGCCGGCATGTGCGGATGGCGCAGAATATAGTGCGGCTGGCCAATCAGCTCTTCCTTCGACCAGCCGCTCGCCTCGACAAAGGGAATATTGCAGGAGCGGATAAATCCTTTCTCATCAGAGCTTGAGACGATGATCGTGGTATTGTTCAGGTGGAATTGCGCATCGGTGATGTACACACGGCGCGTATGCCCATCCTGATAAGTCAGATCAAACGCTTCGGATTCCCCGGCCGGTTTTTCCATATCTGGTACTTTGTTCATTCAGATTTCTCCCTAATCGAAGTGATATAGACGGCTGATATTAACATTTATTCAGCTTATTGTCATTCCCCCTCCCCCATGCGGGAAAAGCGGGATAAACCCGTACGTTCACGCGTATTGCATTCCAACAAACAAAATCGGCTTTCCAATCAACACAAATCGCAACGGCATCATTTAAATATCATTTTTTCGCCATTGCCAAGATGAGAAGATGTTAACCCGATCATCACGAACATCAATATTTTCATAAGGATAAACAAAACCCCACCATGAAAAGAATGGTCAACCACATAAAAAATCACATATTTTTTAAAAAACGCTCTTGGAATACCGCCATGCCGGAATTTTCCGCCCGTGCTAGGATAAATCGTCGTCAGCATCTGGCGACTCAACTACGTTATTAAAGGATTTTGTGATGAAAAAAGTACTGATTGCCGCCCTGCTGGCCAGCGCGTTGCCCGCATTGGCGGAGCCTGCCTCCTGTGGCGAGTATCATCAAAAAATGGAAGAAACCCTGAAAAAAGAAGGGAATTACTCCGAAGAAGCGATGAAGCTCGTGAAAGACCAAACCGCCGCCATCCCTGCCGAACAGCAGGACGCCTTCTGCAAGGCAGGCATTGACGGCCTGAGCGCACAGGCGGGCAATCATTCCTGATTTTCCCTCTCCTGTGAAAAAAGCCGAATCTTCGCGATTCGGCTTTTTGTTTGTAGCGACGATATAGTTAAATCAACAAAAAACAGAGCGGAGATGTAGGTTGGTGGTGAGCCGTCAGGCGAACCCCAACATAATGAATTCTAGAATGTTGGGGTTCGTGCTACGCACGGTTATCGAGCCTGTCGAGATGCACCACCAACCTACGGTTTGGACGTTTTTATGATGATTTCACTATAGATAAATCAACAAAAAACAGAACGGAGATGTAGGTTGGTGGTGAGCCGTCAGGCGAACCCCAACATGATGAATCGCAAAATGTTGGGGTTCGTGCTGCGCACGGTTATCGAGCCTGTCGAGATGCGCCACCAACCTACGGTATGGCTGCTTTTATGATGATTCCACTATATATTATTAAAAAACCCCTTTTTATGATTGTTTTTTACCACTGACAAGCGCTTATCCCGATAAAAAACTATCATAAAAACTCATTTTATGGATATTTTCATCCATCCGTCTTCTCGCGCAGGCGGTAAAACTCGCGCACGAAAGCGTTCAGCGTTTGCGTTTCAATGGCATGGCGCAGGCCATGGATCAGGCGCAGGTAGTAGCGCAGGTTGTGGATGGTGTTCAGCCGCGAGCCGAGCATTTCGTTGCATTTGTCGAGGTGGTGCAGGTAGGCGCGTGAGTAGTGCTGGCAGGTGTAGCAGTCGCAGCCTGCTTCGATGGGCGCGAGGTCGTCCTTGTAGCGCGCGTTGCGCAGTTTCAGCGTACCTGTCGCGGTGAAGAGGTAGGCATTGCGCGCGTTGCGCGAGGGCATGACGCAGTCAAACATGTCGATGCCGCGCAGCACCGCTTCGACGATGTCTTCCGGCTTGCCCACGCCCATGAGGTAGCGCGGTTTGTCCACCGGCATGTGCGGCAGGGTGTGTTGGAGGGTGGCATTGCGCAATTCCGCCGGTTCGCCGACGGCAAGACCGCCCACGGCATAGCCGGGCAGATCGAGTTCGCGCAAGGCTTGCGCCGATTCGCGGCGCAGGTCTTCGTACACCCCGCCCTGCACGATGCCAAAGAGCGCATGGGGGCTGTCGCCGTGCGCGATTTTCGAGCGTTTCGCCCAGCGCAGCGACAGGCGCATGGAATCCGCCGCTTGCGTGTGCGTCGCCGGATACGGCGTACATTCGTCAAACTGCATGACGATATTGCTGCCCAAATCACGCTGCACCTGTATCGAGCGTTCCGGGGTCAGAAATACTTCGCTGCCATCAACTGGCGAGCGGAAACGCACGCCCTCTTCCGTGATCTTGCGGATTTTCGCGAGCGAAAAGACCTGAAAGCCGCCGGAGTCGGTGAGAATCGGCTTTTTCCAGTGCATGAAGCCGTGCAGGCCGCCGTGGGCTTTCACAATCTGTTCGCCGGGGCGCAGCATCAGGTGGAAAGTGTTGCCGAGGATGATTTCCGCACCGAGCGCATCCAGTTCCTCAACGGAAACGCCTTTCACGGTGCCGAGCGTCCCCACCGGCATGAAAATCGGCGTTTGCACCACTTGCCCGTCGGGAAAAGTGATGCGGCCGCGCCGCGCCGCGCCGTCGCTGGCCAATAATTCGTATCGCATGGTTTATCCGTATGATTACATCACAAATGGTAAAAAATCATCATATAAAGCGCTTTATATAGTGATTTTTTATCACGATAAGCGCTTCATGATGGTAAAAAATGACTATTTTTAGGGATTTTATGTTTTTATCAATCTGATGCGTCCGGCAAATAGAAAAAGGGAAGGCGAGCCTTCCCTTTTCCGGGCGAGAATTGCCGCTTACAGGCCGAGGGCGCTCAGGGTTTCCTGGGTAACGCCGCCAACTGCCAAGCCCTTGTCACGCTGGAATTTTTCCAGAGCGCGCTTGGTGCCCGGACCCATTTGTCCGTCCACTTTGCCAACCTGATAGCCAGCTTCGTTCAGGGCGCGCTGGATGTCTTCGATTTTCGCGGTGGTTTGCGCGTCGTTGCCGCCGCACATGACCGGCTCCCAGCGCATTTGCGCGTCAGCCACTTTGTCGTAGACTGTGACTTCGGCGTATTCCGCCGGGACTTCGATGCGTTTTTCTTCCGCTTCTTTCACGAGTTTCTTGACGCGCACGGTTTCATATACCGCTTCCACTTCCACTTCTTCGATGCGCGCTTCTTCGTCGATCACCTGCTTCTGGATGGTCTGGAATTTCGCGTCCACAGTGGTTTCTTTCACGGAAGCCTCGTCGCTGACCACTTGCTTGGTGATGGTCTTGGTTTCTGCCGGAACTTCCGCGAGACGCAGGGCTTCGCCCATGCTGGAGAACACATGCGAACCGCCTTCGTTGTGCGCGGAGAGGTAGGCCGGCTTGGAAACGACGTCTTCGCTGACTTCCTTGAATTGCGGTTCGATGACTTCACGCTCGACAGACGCCGGCTCGATTTCGATTTCTTCTTCGACAGTCTTGTAAGTGGCGGGAATGACTTTCAATTCCTTGCCAGCGGGTTTGACTTCGATTTGCTGCTCCACCCACTCGTATTCGGCAGGCACGAGTTCGATGGTTTCGGACGCTTCCTTGATGACGACCTGCTCGGTGCGCGGCTCGAATTTGGCGGGCACGACGACCAGCGCCTGGCACTCACCGCTCGCAACCTGCGGGATGCTGAGGGCAATGGCATTGGCAGGCGGCGTGGTTTCCGCAGGGGCGGCAGCTGCGTCTTCAGCGGGCGCTTCAGCCGCGTCGGTGGCGGTGGCTTCCTGGGCATGCACCCAAGCGGCAATGGCCATGGAGCTGAGCAAAACCAAAGATTTACGTTTCATCATGAGAACTTTCTCCTTGTCTAAATAATAAAGCGCCGCTGTGCGTCGCGAGTGCGGCGACACTTTAGCGCAATCCCCAAAAAACACAAACGATAATTCATTTGCCTTAACGAATAATTAATACGTTGTTTTCGCCGTAACGCGCGACCCGAGCGGCATTGGGGCCAAGCCCGTAGCTGCCTGGTTTGGCAGCGGAAACCACCACGAGATCAGCATGATGCTTTTTCGCAGCCATGTTGATTTCTTCATACACCGGCCCGTGCGCCACCAGATACTGGAAGCGCTCGGCCACGCCGGCGAAATGTTCGGCGACAAAGTCCTTCAGCCGCGCTTCCATCTCTTCTTTCAGGCGCTTGTCGTAATTTTTCGGCAGATAGGAGGCGACGATACCCCCGCCAATCGGCGGAATCACCGTCATCACGAGATATTCCGCAGCCTCGCCGCCCACTTCGAGGGCGCTCTGCACCACTTTCTGTGCGGACGCGGGGTGTTCCAGATCAACGGGTAGCAATATACGCTTAAACATGCACTTCTCCTGATTGGCTGGCCGCAGGCGGATGGCGGCGGCGTTTGCGTTGCATCCCGGCAATGCCTGCCAACAGCAGGATTCCCGGTACGAACATCCATTCCTTGCGCCAGGCGTTGGCGTTGGGCAAGGTCGCGCCGAGAATCTGCTGATCCCAGTCCAGCTTGTTCTTCTCGGCGAGGCTGTCGAAGGCGACATCTTCAATCAGCCATTCGGAATAGGTTTTTCCATCGTATTCAAATGTTTTGCCGGTGCTGCCAATTTGCAGGCCCAGCCCCTGCAGGCGCGCTTCGCCGCCCTCGCCTTCCGGCAGCGGCAGGCGCACATGGAAGCTCGTTTCCTTGCCGTAGGGGTTGACACCTTTGACCTGCAACATCAGGTCATCGCCCGGTCTTGCCTTGCCTACGGCATCGAGCAGTTCATCGGCGGGGATGTCAAGCGTGGCGGGCGAGATGAAGTTCATGAAATAGCCGGGACGGAAGAGCATGGCGGTCGCGAGCAGCAAGGCGAGCGTTTCCCACCAGCGGTTACGGTCGAAGAACCAGCCCATGGTCGCGGCGGTAAAGGCGAGCATGGCGATGGTCGCGACAATGAACACCAGCACGCCCTGGGCAAAGCTGACGTTCAGCAGCAGCAAATCGGTGTTGAAAATAAAGAGGAAAGGCAGGAGCGCGGTACGCAGGCTGTACCAGAAGGCGACCATGCCGGTTTTGATCGGATCGCCCCCGGAAATGGCGGCGGCGGCAAAGGAGGCGAGGCCAACCGGCGGAGTTACATCGGCCATGATGCCGAAATAGAAGACGAACAAATGCACGGCAATCAGCGGCACCACGAGGCCGTTCTGCCGCCCCACTTCGACGATGACCACCGCCATCAGCGACGACACCACGATGTAATTGGCGGTGGTCGGCAACCCCATGCCCAGCACCAGGCTGAATACTGCAACCAAGAGCAGCATGATGACGAGGTTGCCGCCGGAGAGGCTTTCGATGATGCTGGAGAGCTGGATGCCGAAGCCGGTGAGCGACACCACGCCGACGATGATGCCTGCGGTGGCGGTGGCAAGGCCGATGCCGATCATGTTGCGCGCGCCGGTTTCGAGGCCGTCTTTCAGTTCGAGCATGCCTTGTTTGAAGCCTTGGACATAGCGCCCCTGCTTGCGGAAAAAGGCGAGCAGCGGACGCTGGGTGAGCTGGATGAACATCAGCGTCATCGTGCCGTAAAATGCGGAAAGTCCGGGCGATTTTTGCTCAACCATCAGGAACCAGATAAGCACGGCGACCGGCAGCAGATAGTGCAGACCGGCGTTGACTGTGGGTTTGACCGACGGGAGACGCGTAATTTCCGTTTCATTGTCATCGACCTGCAAATCCGGGAACTGCGACACGCGGTAAATCAGGGCAACGTAAGCGGCAAGCAGCACCACGCACAGCACGGGCACGGCAGCGTTGGGCATCGCGGTTTTCATCCAGCCGAGGCCGTAATACACCGCGAAATAGAGCACGCACAGGGTGATGAAGACCGTCAATGCCCGCAGCAGCATCACCAGCAGCGGACTCGGCGGATCAGTACGCGGCAAGCCCTGCATATTGGCCTTGCACGCTTCGAGATGGACGATATAAACCAGCGCGATATAGGAAATCACCGCAGGCAGGAAAGCATGGGTAATCAACTGGTTGTACGGCATATTGACGTACTCGATCATCAGAAAGGCGGCCGCGCCCATCACCGGCGGCATGATCTGCCCGTTGACCGATGACGCCACTTCCACCGCCCCCGCTTTTTCTGCGGGAAAACCGACGCGCTTCATCATCGGGATGGTAAACGTGCCGGTGGTAACCACGTTGGCAATGGACGAGCCGGAGATGATGCCGGTGAGGCCGGAAGCAACCACCGCCGCTTTCGCAGGCCCTCCGCGCAGATGGCCGAGATAGGCAAAGGCCGTTTTGATGAAATAGTTGCCCGCGCCAGCCTTGTCCAGCAAAGCGCCGAAAAGCACGAACAGGAAAACGTATTTGGTGGAAACGCCAAGCGCGACGCCAAACACGCCCTCGGTGGAAATCCATTGCTGGTTGATGATCTGGTTCAGGCTGCCGCTGTTGTGGCGGATGCTCCAGTCGAAGGGCAAGAACTGGCCAAAATAGTTGTAAAGCAAAAAGACGATGGCAATCAGCACCAAAGGCAGCCCGAGGCTGCGCCGCGTCGCTTCGAGAAGCAGCACGATGCCGATGCAGCCAGCGATGATGTCCTGGGTATTGGGCGCACCGATGCGGCCGACCAGGTCACTATAGAAAACAATGTAATACGACGCCAAAAAAGCGCCGGCAATGGCAAATGCCCAGTCCTGCAGCGGCACATACTGGCGCGGCGAGGTACGCATGGCGGGGTAGGACAAAAACGCCAAAAACAGCGCAAAGGAAAGATGAATGGAGCGGGCGCGGGTGTCGTCAACCACCACATTGAACTGCGTCCAGCCCAGCTCGAACAGCCAGCCCTGCAACAAAAACGGCAGCGGCGAGGCGTAGTAAATCTGAAAAAGCGACCAGGCGATAGCCGTCCAAATCATCAGCTGCTTGACGAAACCTTGCGGGTTGCGTGCGCCGGTGTCGGTGGAAGCCACCATTTCCTGCAAATCGTCGTGGCTGGCGGGAAGCTGGGTGTTGGCCGTCATGGGCTATCCTGGTTGTCGTTGAAAATCAACGGGCAGACCTTGCGATCTGCCCGTGCGGCGAGGCGGAATTACATCCAGCCTTTTTCCTTGTAGTAACGCAGGGCGCCATCGTGCAGCGGCGCGGACAGACCGTTTTTGATCATGTCTTCTTCTTTCAGGTTCTCGAATGCCGGGTGCAGTTTCTTGAAGCGGTCGAAATTGTCGAAGACCGATTTGGTCACTTCGTAAATCACCTGCTCCGGCACATCCGCAGACGCGACAACCGTGGCGTACACGCCAAAGGTATTCACCGCATCCGGCGTGCCATCATACATGCCGCCCGGAATCGTTACCTTGGAGAAATACGGATATTTCTCAACCAGTTGATCCACTGCCGCGCCTTCCACGCTCACCAGATGCGATTTGCACGAGGCGGCCGCTTCCTTGATCGCGCCGGAGGGGTGGCCGACGGTATAGCTGATCGCGTCGAGGTTGTTGTCGCAAAGGGCGGACGCCATTTCCGCAGGCTTCAGCTCGGAGGCCACGGCAAACGCCTTGTCGCCCCAGCCTTCAGCGGCCACCAGCATATCGGTGGTGGTGCGTGTACCGGAACCGGGGTTGCCAACGTTGAAGCGCTTGCCCTTCAAATCGGCAAAGCTCTTGATGTTCGCATCCGCGCGGGCGACCACAGTGTAAGGCTCTGGATGCACGGAGAAAACCGCGCGCAGCTTGTCCACTTTCTTGTCCTTGAATTCCTCAAGGCCTTCATACGCGCGGAACTGGCTGTCGGACTGCGCCATGCCAAGCTGCCGCTCGCCGGAAGCAATCGCGTTGATATTGTCCACCGAACCGCCGGTCGAAGGCGCATTGCACTTCACCCCGGTTTTTTCCGTATCGCGGTTCACCAGCTTGCAGATCGACTGGCCGACGACGTAATACACGCCGGTTTGTCCGCCGGTACCGAAAGTTACGAACTGCTGCTCGGCAGCAACCGCCGCAGCGCTCAGGGAAACGGCGGCAGCCAGTACAGACAGTTTCATCAGGTTTCGCATGAAATTCTCCTCAATATGGAAACGACAATCGCGGATCATTCGTCCCGCCGGGCGCAGCCCTTGGGGTTCGAAGCGAAAAAGTTTTACCATTAAGGGAAGATTAAACGCAAGTATCATATCTACAACAAAAATTCGCCAAACCCCTTTAAAACTCTGGTTTCCCTCACCGTTTCCGGCAAAAAAACGATGCACAAATCCCCCTACCTTGGCCGCTTTGCCCCCACCCCCAGCGGCCATTTGCACTTCGGCTCGCTTGTTGCCGCCCTCGGCAGCTTTCTCGACGCCCGCGCGCACGGCGGACAATGGCTGATTCGCATTGAAGACGTCGACCGCACCCGCTCCCGCCGCGAATACACGCAAAGCATCCTCGCCGCACTCGCCGCGCACGGCATGAGCAGCGACGCCCCGGTGCGCGTGCAAAGCGAGCATCTCGAGGATTACGAACACGTTCTCGCGCAACTGCGCCCCCACCTCTACCCCTGCGATTGTTCCCGCAAAGTCTGGCACGCCGCCGCGCGCGTCGGCCACCTCGGCAACATCTACCCCGGCTTTTGTCGCAACAAACCGTTGACCCGGCACGACAACTGCGCCATCCGCCTGCGCCTCCCCCCGCAAACCCTCCGCTTTGCCGACCGCCACTTCGGCGCGCAAACCCATGATTTGCAAAACGACATCGGCGATCCCATCGTCAAGCGCCGCGACGGCGACATCGCCTACGCCCTTGCCGTCACCGTCGATGACGCCCGGCAAGGCATCACTGACGTAGTCCGCGGTGCCGACCTCCTCGCCGCCACCCCGATCCAGCAATATCTGCAAACCCTGCTCGGCTACCCGCCGCTGCGCTATCTGCACCTGCCGCTGGTACTCGATGACAACGGCAACAAATTCAGCAAACAAAACCACGCCCCCGCCCTCGACAACCGCCACGCCGCCGCCAACCTCCTCCGCGCGCTCGATTTTCTCGGGCAAAGCACCGACGGCCTTGCCGCCAGAGACAGCGTCAACCACATCCTCGCCACCGCCGCCGCACGCTGGGACACCGCCCGCCTTGGGCAAAACCGCATATATCATCAAACACCATAAAATAGTGATTTTTTACCAAACCAAGCGCTTCATGATGGTAAAAAACCATCACAAAACACAAAATCATGATAAAAATCATTTTTATCGCTTTTATCGTCATTTTTTACCGCAAGAAGCGCTTCATCATGGTAAAAAAACACCATAAAACAAGATTTCATCATCACAAGGAAACACCGCCATGCACATTCGCCTCTTCCTCCCCAACGACGCCGAAGCGCTCACTGCCCTGCTGCACGCCGCCTATGCCGAACTCGGCGCACGCGGCCTGAATTTCACCGCCGTCGACCAAGACGCTGCCACCACCCTGCAACGCGCCAGCGCCGGACAATGCTGGATCATGGAAGACGACGCCCAGCGCCCCATCGCCACCCTCACCATGTCCTACCCGCCCTCGCAAGGCATTCGGGAACTCACCCCCGAAGCGCGGCAAGAGCACTGCGCATGGCTGAACCAACTCGCCGTCTGCCCACAACACCGTGGCCAAGGCCTAGCACGACAACTGTGGCAAACCGGCAAAGCATGGGCACGCGCGCAAGGCGCGCATTCCATCGGCCTCGATACCGCCCTCCCCGCCACACACCTCATCGCCCTCTACGCCAACTGGGGCTTCGTGCAGCGCGACACCATCCACTGGCCGGGCAAAACGTATGACAGCGCCGTCATGATTTTGCAATCAATTTAATGCCATCGAAAGAAAAAGCGCAAAACACCCGCATCACCGTTTGAACTGCCCACAAAACCTCCCTTAAGATAGGAAAAAATCACAAACGAGGAGACATCATGACAGCACCCGTCTACACCGTCAGCGAACAAGACCGCGAAGGCGCATTGCTCACCCCCGAACGCTACGAAACGCTCTATCGCGAATCCATCGAAGACCCGGAAACCTTCTGGGCAAAACAGGCAGAAGAACGCATATCCTTCTACAAAAAATGGGACAACGTTCACGAATCCGACTTCGCCACCGGCCGCATCCGCTGGTTTGAAGGCGCAGAACTGAACGTCTGCTACAACTGCGTTGACCGCCACCTTGACGAACGCGGCCGCCAAACCGCCCTCATCTTCGAACACAACGAAAAAGGCAAGGCCTACCGCGTCTCCTACCGCGAACTGCACACCCAAGTCTGCAAATTCGCCAACGTCCTCAAATCCCTCGGCATCGAAAAAGGCGACCGCGTCGTCCTCTACCTCCCGATGATCGAAGAAGCCGCCGTTGCCATGCTCGCCTGCGCCCGCATCGGTGCCGTACACTCCGTCGTCTACGGCGGATTCTCCCCCGAAGCGCTCGCCGACCGCATCAACGACGCCGAAGCCAAAGTCGTCATCACCGCCGACGCCGGCTATCGCGGCGACAAATTCACCCACGTCAAGCGCAACGTCGACCAAGCCCTGCGCAAAACCCCCTGCGTGCAGAAAGTCATCGTCGTCCAGGTCAACAAAGAAGACGTCTACTGGCAAGAAGGCCGCGACCTCTGGTACCACGACGTCATGCGCAACGCCTCCGCCGACTGCCCCTGCGAACCCATGGACGCCGAAGACCCCCTCTTCATCCTCTACACCTCCGGCTCCACCGGCAAACCCAAAGGCGTCATGCACACCACTGCCGGCTACCTCCTCTACGCCGCCACCACCTTCCGCCACACCTTCGACTACCGCGACGGCGAAATCTACTGGTGCACCGCCGACATCGGCTGGATCACCGGCCACAGCTACTGCGTCTACGGCCCCTTGGCCAACGGCGCCACCTCCCTCATCTTCGGCGGCGTCCCCAACTACCCCGACCCCAGCCGCCTGTGGGAAGTCGTCGACGAACACCAAGTCAACATCTTCTACACCGCCCCCACCGCCATCCGCGCCCTCATGCGCGAAGGCAACGACTACGTCACCCGCACCAAGCGCACATCGCTCCGCATCCTCGGCACCGTCGGCGAACCCATCAACCCCGAAGCCTGGCAGTGGTACTACAACACCGTCGGCGACGGCCGCTGCCAAATCGTCGACACCTGGTGGCAAACCGAAACCGGCGGCCACATGATCACCCCCATCCCCGGCGTCACCAACCTCAAACCCGGCTCCGCCTGCAAACCCTTCTTCGGCATCAAACCCGCGCTCCTCACCAGCGAAGGCGAAAAACTCGACGGCGCCAACGAAGGCGTCCTCGTCATCGAAAGCGCCTGGCCCGGCATGATGCGCAGCATCTGGGGCGACCACGAACGCTTCATCCAAACCTACCTCGCCCCCTACCCCGGCCACTACTTCACCGGCGACGGTGCGCGCCGCGACGCCGACGGCTACTACTGGATCACCGGCCGCGTCGACGACGTCCTGAACGTCTCCGGCCACCGCATCGGCACCGCCGAAGTCGAAAGCGCCCTCGTGCTGCACAAAGCCGTCGCCGAAGCCGCCATCGTCGGCTACCCACACGACATCAAAGGCCAGGGCATCTACGCCTACGTCACCCTCATGAACGGCATCGACCCCTCGCCGGCGCTGAAAAACGAACTCATCAAATTCGTGCGCCACGAACTTGGCCCCATCTACGGCCTCGACATCATCCAATGGGCACCGGGACTGCCGAAAACCCGCTCCGGCAAAATCATGCGCCGCATCCTGCGCAAAATCGCCTGCAACGAAATCGACACCTTGGGCGACACCTCAACGCTGGCCGACCCGCAAGTCGTCGAAGACCTCATCGCCAACCGCGCCAACCAATAAGCGCCTGCCGCCACCCACCACCACACGGGGCGTTCCTGCAACGCCCCGTATTTTTTGCCCCGTAGGGCGGTAAACCTACCATTTTCGTAGGGGCTGTTGACATTTCAGACTCTTGGAATATGAACTTCAAATAAAGCAACGAACTAAAGCCCCTCCCCCTCGAGGGGGAGGGGT
>JAUNKJ010000055.1 GCA_030532785.1 Cardiobacteriaceae bacterium | reverse complement strand
TTTTTTCGTCGACTTGTTTGATGATGACGGCGCAGTAGAGGCTGTGTGTGCCGTCGGTGGCGGGGAGGGTGCCGGGGACGACGACGGCGCCTGCAGGGACGCGGCCGTAGCTGATGTCGCCGGTCATGCGGTTGTAGATTTTGGTGCTTTGTCCGATGTAGACGCCCATGGAGATGACGGCACCGCGTTCGACGATGACGCCTTCGACGATTTCCGAGCGCGCGCCGATGAAGCAGTTGTCTTCGATGATGGTGGGCGCGGCTTGCAGGGGTTCGAGGACGCCGCCGATGCCGACGCCGCCGGAGAGGTGGACGTTTTTGCCGATTTGCGCGCAGGAGCCGACGGTGGCCCAGGTGTCGACCATGGTGCCGTCGTCAACGTAGGCGCCGATGTTGACGTAGGAGGGCATGAGGACGACGCCTTTGCCGATGTAGCTGCCGCGCCGGGCGACGGCGGGGGGGACGATGCGCGCGCCTTCGGCACGGAAGCGGGCTTCGTCGTGTTGGGCGTAGCGGCTGTCGACTTTGTCGAAGTAGTGGGTGTAGCCGTGTTCGATCATGCGGTTGTCGTTGAGGCGGAAGGAGAGGAGGACGGCTTTTTTCGCCCATTCGTTGACTTGCCAGCCGTTGGCGGTGGGTTCGGCGACGCGCAGGGTGCCTTTTTCCAATTGTTGCAGGGTTTCTTCGACGGCGTCGCGCAGTTCGGCGGTGGGGCGGGCGAAGTCGGTGTGGTCGCGGTTGGCGAAGGCGGTTTCGATGATGTGCTGGAGGTTCATGCGGGTGTCCGGGTGGGGAAGGGGGCGGCATTATAGCGGAATGGGTATTTGCGGGGTGGGTAAAGAGGATGGTGTTTTTTTCTCATGATGAAGCGCTTGTTGTGGGAAATTTTCTCACGATAAGCGCTTTGGTGTGGTAAAAAATTACTATTTTTGCGTGTTTTTTGTAATGATTTTGCGGGGTTGCCGGGCGCGGCGGAGGATTTGCCCGCTTGCCCGGCTGTGCGTATCATGTGCACGTTTTTTGATGGAAGAAAACGATGGCGAGACCTTTTCAGCGCAAGCGTTATACCAGTGAGGATGCCAATACCTGGGAGAGGACTTTTGGCAAGATTCTGACGCCGTTTGAAAAATTTGTGGAGAGCAGTACGGGCAGCGGGATTTTGCTGATTGTGCTGACGGTGGTGGCGATGGTGATTGCCAATTCGCCGTGGAACGGGGCGTACCAGCATTTCATTCATGAGCATTTGGTGGTGTCGTTCGGGCAGTGGAAGATTGATTTGAGTCTTCACCATTGGGTGAACGATGCGTTGATGGCGATTTTCTTTTATCTCGTTGGCCTTGAAATCAAGCATGAGATGATGGTGGGCGAGTTGTCGTCGGTGCGCAAGGCGGCGTTGCCGATCATGGCGGCGATTGGCGGGATGGTGGTGCCGGCGCTGATGTATGCGCTGATCAATCGCGGCACGGACAGTATGGCGGGCTGGGGGATTCCGATGGCCACCGATATTGCCTTTGCCATGGCGATTCTGATTCTGCTCGGCAAGCGTATCCCCCAGGCGTTGATGACGATTCTGGTGGCGCTTGCGATTGTGGATGATTTGGGCGCGGTGCTGGTGATCGCGATTTTTTATACCGACAATCTGGCGTTGGTGCCGCTTTTCTGGGCGCTGGCCTGTTTTGCGTTGTTGATGGCGCTCAATATGGCCGGGGTGCGCCAGATTTGGCCGTATGCGACGATTGCGCTGGTGATGTGGGTGTGCATGCTGTTTTCCGGGGTGCACGCGACGATTGCCGGGGTGCTGGGGGCGCTGGCGACGCCGGCGCGTTCGGTGTACAACCCGGCGGAGTTCGGCCGCGATGCACGCAAGTTGTTGGACAGGTTTGATGTGTATCGTGCCAATGACAAGGAATTTCTTTCGTCCGAGCGCCTGAACGGGATTCTGCATACGCTGTCCACCGGGATCAACAAGGCACAGACGCCGTTGCAGCGGTTGGAGCATGGTCTGAAAAATCCGGTGTATTTCGTGATTATTCCGCTCTTTGTGTTGTTCAACGCTGCCGTGCCCGTGGATATGGGGCAACTGGGGGCGATGTCGCAAAGCGCGGTGGTACATGGGGTGATGGCCGGTTTGATTGTCGGCAAGTTTGTCGGCGTGTTCGGCGCGGTGTATCTCTGTGTGAAGCTGGGGATGGCAGCGCTGCCGGACGGGGTGAATTACCGCCATATCGCCGGGATTGCCATGCTCGCCGGTATCGGCTTTACCATGTCGATTTTTATTTCCGAGCTGGCGTTCCGGGGCGATGCCCTGCATTTGACCGAGGCGAAGATTGCCATTCTCATGGCGTCGCTGATTGCCGGGGTGGCCGGGTATGTGTGGTTGTTTGTCAATGGAAAGGGAGACGTGCATGAGTGAGGCGCGTAAATATTTCGGCACCGACGGCGTGCGTGGCGAGGTCGGCACCGCGCCGATGACGCCCGCGTGGGTCATGCATCTCGCCTGGGCGGTGGGCAAAATGCTCGCTGACAGCGGCTTTGCCGGGGAAAAGGTGATTATCGGCAAGGATACGCGTATTTCCGGGTATATGTTTGAAAATGCGATTGTTTCTGGTTTGTCTGCCGCCGGGATGGAGCCGCAGCTCCTCGGGGTGATGCCGACGCCGGGGGTGGCGTATTTCACCCGCACCTTTCATGCGGCGGCGGGGATTGTGGTCAGCGCCTCGCACAATGTGTTCAGCGACAATGGGGTGAAGGTGTTTTCCCGTGGCGGCCTGAAATTGCCGGATGCGGCGGAGCAGGAGATCGAGCGCTATCTGGAATTGCCGATGAAAATCGTGCCGTCCGCGCAGATTGGCAAGGCGTTCCGTATCGCGGCGGCGAGTGGGCGTTATATCGAATTCTGCAAGAATTCTATCCAGTTGGGGCTGCCGTTCGAGCGCTTGAAGCTGGTGGTCGATTGCGCCAACGGCGCGACCTATGCGATAGCGCCGGCGGTGCTGCGCGAATTGGGCGCGAAGGTTATTGTGATGAATGCCGAGCCGAATGGTTGCAACATCAATGCCGGCTGCGGCTCGACCCATCCCGAATCCCTGCAGCGCCGGGTGCGCGACGAACAGGCCGATGCCGGTATCGCTTTTGACGGCGACGGCGACCGCGTGGTGATGGTCGATCGCAACGGTCGCCTGCTCGATGGCGACATGATTCTTTACATCATCGCCAAATACCGCGCGTTCAAGGGCGAGAAGCTCCACCATGTGGTGGGGACGCAAATGACCAACCTCGGCCTCGAACACGCCTTCCGCAAAATGGGCATCACCTTGCACCGCACCCAGGTGGGCGACCGCTATGTGCTGGAAAAATTGCAGGAACTGCCCGCGCGCATCGGCGGGGAAAATTCCGGACATATTATTTGTCTTGACCGCAACTCCACCGGCGACGGCATCATCGCCGCGTTGCAGGTATTGGCGGCGATGCTGGAGATGGGGCAGAGCCTGGTGGAGCTCACCGCCGATCTGCACATGACGGCGCAGGTGCTGAAAAACGTGCGCGTCAGTAATAAAGACAAAGTGATGCGCTCGCCGAAACTGGCGGAAGCGCTGCAAGCGGCGGAAACAAAACTCGGCGACGGGCGCATCCTGCTGCGCCCGTCGGGTACGGAACCGAAAATACGGGTGATGGCGGAAGGGGAGGACGAAGCGCTTCTCGATGCTGTTGTCAGCGAATTGGCCAAGGTTATTTCACAGGAGAACGACAATGCGTAAACCCATGGTGGCAGCCAACTGGAAAATGAATGGCGGACGCGAACTGATCGCAAAATTTGCCGCAGCACAATGGCCGGAGGGGCAGGCGGAAGTCGTCATCGCCGTGCCGAGTTTGTGGCTCGATGCGGGCAAACAGGCCGGATTGCCGGGTTTGAGCGCACAGGATGTCAGCGCGCATGACAACGGCGCGCACACCGGGGAAATCTCGGCGCAAATGTTGAAAGAAATGGGCTGCGCCTATGCCATCATCGGCCACTCCGAGCGTCGCGAAGCCTTCGGCGAAGACGAAGCGCTGCTTATCGAAAAATGGAAACAGCTGAAAGCGCAAGGCGTAGGCGTGATTTACTGCATCGGCGAAAGCCTCGCCGAATACGAAGCGGGCGAGCGCGAAGCTGCCATCCGCCGCCAAATCCAGCCCATTGCCGAAGCGGGGCTGCTGGATGAAGCGAGCGTCATCGCCTACGAACCCATCTGGGCAATCGGTACCGGCAAGGCGGCAACGCCCGAATATGCGCAGTCCGCGCATCAGGATATTCGTAAGATTATTAATAAAAATTGTGGTACACTCGCCGCCCGAATTCGGGTGCTGTACGGCGGAAGCGTCAAGCCAGACAATGCAAAACAACTTGCAGAACAAGAAGATATAGACGGTTTTCTTGTGGGTGGTGCCTCGCTGGACGTACAGTCTTTCGTTAAAATTGTTGAGGCTTTTCTATGTTGACCATCACCATCGCGCAGGTGGTATTCCTGGTGACTTCCATCGCGCTGGGGGTTCTGATTTTGTTGCAGCAGTCGAAAGGGGCGGGCATGGGCGCGTCCTTCGGCGCGGGCGCTTCCGGCACAGTGTTCGGGGCGCGCGGTGCCGGTTCCTTTCTGTACAAGCTGACGCGTTTCCTCGCGGTCGTGTTCTTCGTCACGGCCTTGGGATTGGGGTATCTGCAAAATGAAGCGGCCCGTGGCGGCAGTATTTTGAATGATTCCCGCAGCGAAGAAAAAAAAGTTGAAGCAGCGCTTGACGTGCCCATGCAAGGTGCGGATAATGGCGCGCCTGCTTCAAATGCCGATATTCCCGGACCTGCACAGCAGTCGCAATAAGGGATATAAAAGCCGACGTGGTGGAATTGGTAGACACGCTATCTTGAGGGGGTAGTGAGCCTAGCTCGTGCGAGTTCGAGTCTCGCCGTCGGCACCAACACTAAAGACAGACAAACGTCTTGAGGTAATAAGGTATTGAACGCATGATATCGATCAAAAAGGGAATTGATCTTCCCATCTCTGGTGTCATTTCCGACACAACGATTCACGATTTTATGCCGGATGCTCATGTTGCCATTGTTGGCGACGACTTCATGGGGATGAAACCCAGTATGTTCGTGGCCGTGGGCGACAAGGTGCAAAAAGGACAGGCGCTTCTTGAAGACAAGAAAATCAAAGGCGTGAAAGTCTGCGCACCGGTGGCAGGCGAGATTGTGGCCATCGAACGCGGCGAGCGGCGCAAGCTGTTGTCCGTCGTCATCAAGCCCGATCCGCAGGGCGGCGAAAAAACCTACGATGCCATCGCCCATGACACACTGGCCGCCATGGCGCGCGAGGATATTGTTGCGCGCCTCACTGACAGCGGCGTGTGGACAGCATTGCGTACCCGTCCCTTCGACAAATGTGCCGCGCCGGAAAGCGTGCCGCACGCCATTTTCGTCAATGCCATGGACACCAATCCGCTGGCTTTCGATCCGCTGCTGACAGTGGCCGGGCGTGAAGACGATTACACCTTCGGCATGCGCGTACTCGCGCGTCTCACCGCTTCTGCCGTGCATGTCTGCCACGCGCCGGATGCCAACTTGCCGCGTGTGTCTGATGCCGCAGTGAAAGAGCACGTCTTTGCCGGTATTCACCCCGCCGGACTGGTCGGCACCCATATCCATTTCATCGAGCCGGTTGGCGAACACAAAACCGTTTGGCATATTGCCCTGCAGGATGTGTTGGCGATTGGCCATCTTTTCCGTGTCGGCAAGATCGACAACAGCAAAGTCGTCGCCATCGCCGGTCCTGGCGTAGAAACGCCGAAGCTGGTGCGCACCGTGCGCGGTGCCGACATGCACGCACTGCTGGCCGGCAACCTCAAGGGCGGCACGCAGCGCGTCATTTCCGGTTCGGTTTTTGCCGGACGCAAGGCGGAAGCGCATACCCACTATCTTGGCCATTACGACCAGCAGATTTCGGTGGTACCGGAAGACAACGATCCGGTTTTCCTCGAATTCGTGCGTCCGGGCTTCAAGACCTACTCGCGTACCCGCGCCTATTTCGGCCATTTCCTCAAGGGCATCCGTTTCCCGCTGACCACGGCGGTGCAAGGCTCGCCGCGTCCCATCGTGCCCTTCGGCATTTTCGAGGATGTGATGCCGCTTGACGTGTTGCCGACGCTGCTGGTGAAAGCGCTGATCGTCAAGGATACCGACATGGCGAAAAGTCTCGGTGCCCTGGAATTGGCAGAAGAAGACATGGCGCTGCTCACCTATGTGGATCCGGGCAAACATGACTTTGGCGCAATCCTGCGTGAAAACCTGACTTTGATTGAGCAGGAAGGTTGATTTATGGCCAAACAGACGTTTTTTGACAAACTGGCGCCGCATTTCGAAAAGGGCGGCAAATTCGAAAACCTTTATCCGCTGTACGAAGCGGCTGCCACCATTTTCTACAGCCCGACGTTCAATACCGCACGCCCCTCGCATGTGCGCGATGCCATCGATTTGAAGCGGGTGATGATTCTTGTGTGGATGGCAGTCTTCCCGGCCATGTTCATGGGCTGGTACTTCATCGGTTCGCTCGCCGCACAGGCGGATGGCGTGGAACGCGGCTTTATCGCCTGCATGCTCTATGGCGCGAAATATCACTTGCCCATTTATCTGGTGACCTTTGCCGTGGGCGGTTTCTGGGAAGTGCTGTTTGCCGTGATCCGCAAGCATGAAATCAGCGAAGGCTTCTTTGTGACCTCCATCCTGTTCTCGCTGATCGTGCCGCCCACCATTCCGCTGTGGCAAGTGGCGCTCGCCATTTCCTTCGGCGTGGTCATCGGCAAGGAAGTGTTCGGCGGTACTGGCCGTAACTTCGTCAACCCGGCGTTGACGGCGCGCGCCTTCCTCTATTTCGCCTATCCGGCGCAAATTTCCGGGGATGCGGTGTGGATTGCGAGCCAACAACCGGACGGCTATTCCGGCGCGACCGCACTGTCGCAAATCAGCGCCAATGGCATGGAAAGCCTGAACGGTACCTTGAGCTGGTGGCAAGCCTTCATCGGCAATATGCCCGGCTCGATCGGCGAAACCTCGACCTTGGCCATCATTCTCGGTGGTGTGTTTATCCTGGTGGCCGGTGTGGCTTCGTGGCGCATCGTTGCCGGTGTTTTCCTCGGCGGCGCGGCGACAGCCATCCTCTTCAATATGGTTGGCAGCGACAACAACCCGATGTTTGCCGTGCCGTTCTGGTGGCATTTTGTTCTCGGTGGTTTTGCCTTCGGTGCCTTCTTCATGGCGACCGATCCGGTTTCCGCCTCGGTCACCAATGCCGGGCGCTGGGTCTTCGGTATTCTCATCGGTGTAATGACCGTGCTGATTCGCGTTGTCAACCCCGCTTTCCCCGAAGGCATCATGCTGGCCATCCTCTTTGCCAACATGTTTGCCCCGATTATTGATTACTTTGTCATGCAAGCGAACGTCAAACGTCGCAAGGTGAGAACTCATGTCGGCTAAAACTTCCAATTTCAGCATCTTCCGTTTTGCCGCCCTGGTGTGCCTGGTGTGTTCGCTGGTGGTATCTGCGGCAGCGGTTTCCCTGCGCGGCATTCAGGAGAAGAACGCGCTCAATGAAAAGCGCATCAATATCCTGGTGGCAGCTGGTCTTGCGCAAAGCGGGGAGAAGCTCTCCGCAGCGGAAATCGACAAGCGCTACGCGGAAATCGTGCCGGTGGTGGTGGATTTCACGACAGGCGAAATTGATGGCACCACTGATGCCAATACTTATGACATGTATGCCGCTGCCCAGAATGCCCAGAGCGGACGCGCGCTCGACAATGATCCGGCGAGCATCAAGCGCATTGCCCACAAGGGTTCGGCCTATCTCCTCGTCGAAGGCGACGCCATCAAGCGCGTGATTCTGCCGGTGCAGGGTTACGGCCTGTGGTCAACCATGTACGGTTTTACCGCACTCGACTTTGCCGACAGCACTTCCACCATTACCGCGCTGACCTTCTACGCCCACGGCGAAACGCCGGGACTGGGTGCGGAAATCACCAACCCGGCGTGGCAGGAAAAATGGAAGGGCGCGAGTCCGTATGATGCGGCAGGCAAACCGCATATCAAGGTACCCAAGCGTGCCAATCCGGCACATGCCAACGAAATTGACAGTATTTCCGGCGCGACCCTGACCAGCAACGGCGTGCAGAACCTGATGAATTTCTGGCTGGGTGAGCAAGGCTACGAAGCCTTCATCAAGCGTATTCAGGAAGGCAAAATCCGTGCGGCGGACGTTGCAGCCGCACGCGCGTCATAGGAGTTCACATGAGCGAGAAACCATACGACTACAAGCGCATCGTTTTCGATCCCGTCTTTGCGCAAAACCCCATCGGCCTGCAAGTACTCGGCATCTGTTCGGCACTGGCGGTGACGAGCAACATGAAAACGGCCTTCCTGATGTCGCTGGCGCTGACCACGGTTGCGGCCTTTTCCAACCTGTTCGTTTCCCTGATCCGCAAGCAGATTCCCAACAATATCCGCATCATCGTGCAGATGACCATCGTCGCATCGCTGGTTATCGTCGTTGATCAGCTGCTGAAGGCCTTCGCCTTTGAGCTTTCCAAGCAATTGTCGGTTTTCGTGGGGCTTATCATCACCAACTGCATCGTGATGGGGCGTCTGGAAGCCTATGCCATGATGAATCCGCCGATGCCGAGCTTCCTCGACGGCATCGGCAACGGCCTGGGCTACAGCGTCATGTTGCTGGTCGTGGGTACCATCCGCGAAATCTTCGGCAGCGGAACCTGGTTCGGCATGACCGTACTCAGCCCCGACTGGTACCAGAGCAACGGCCTCATGTTGTTGCCGCCGAGCGCCTTCTTTGTTATCGGTCTGCTCATCTGGGCGCTGCGCACCTGGAAGCCGGAACAAAACGAAGCGCGCGACTTTCAGGAAGCCAAAGCGGCGAAGCCGCTGGTTGGCGGTCATCCGGCGCACTGATCGGGAGAAAGAACATGGAACATTACGTCAGTCTGGCGGTCAAATCGATCTTCATTGAAAACATGGCCCTCTCCTTCTTTCTGGGCATGTGTACCTTTTTGGCCGTCTCCAAGAAAATCTCCACCGCCATTGGTCTCGGCATTGCCGTGATCGTGGTGCAGATGATTACCGTGCCGCTCAACAACCTGCTCTATCAGTATTTGCTGAAAGATGGCGCCGTGTTGTGGACGTCGCTCGGCATGGATGTCAACCTGAGCTTCCTCGGCCTCATTGCCTACATCGGCATGATTGCTGCCTCGGTACAGATTCTCGAGATGTTTCTCGACAAATATGTGCCTTCGCTCTATGCCGCGCTCGGTATCTTCCTGCCGCTGATTACGGTGAACTGCGCCATTCTCGGCGGTTCGCTCTTCATGGTCGAGCGCAGCTACAACTTTGCCGAGTCCGTCGTTTACGGTTTTGGCAGCGGCACCGGCTGGGCGCTGGCGATCGTGGCGATGGCCGGGGTGCGCGAGAAAATGCGCTATGCCGACGTGCCCAAAGGTCTGGAAGGCCTTGGCATTACCTTCATCATTGCCGGTTTGATGGCGTTGGGCTTCATGTCCTTCTCCGGCATCCAGTTGTAAGCGGGAGAAAGCAAGCATGGAACTGATTTATGGTGTTGTGATCTTCACCGGACTGGTATTGCTGTTGTCTGCGGTGATTCTGCTGGCACGCAAATGGCTGGTGGCCGAAGGCGATGTCACCATCACCGTCAACGGCGAAAAGGAAATCAAATTGCCGGCAGGCGGCAAATTGCTTGGCGCACTTGCAGAAGGCGGTATTTATGTATCGTCCGCTTGTGGTGGTGGCGGCAGTTGCGGCCAGTGCAAGGTCAAGGTGCATGAAGGTGGCGGCGAAATCCTGCCCACCGAACTCAGCCACATCAGCAAGCGCGAAGCGCGCGAAGGGGAGCGCTTGTCCTGCCAGGTCGCGGTCAAGGGCGACATGCAGGTGGAAGTGGAAGAATCGGTCTTCGGCGTCAAGAAATGGGAATGCACCGTCATTTCCAACGACAACAAGGCGACCTTCATCAAGGAACTGGTACTCAAGATTCCCGATGGCGAATCCGTACCGTTCCGTGCCGGTGGCTACATCCAGATCGAATGCCCGCCCTACAGCCTGAAATACAGCGACTTCGACATCGAAGAGCAGTATCGCGGCGACTGGGAAAAATTCGGCCTCTTCAAAATCGAAGCGGTCAACACCGAAGAAACGGTGCGCGCCTACTCGATGGCGAACTACCCGCTCGAAGAGGGCATCATCATGCTCAACGTGCGTATCGCCAGCCCTCCGCCCAATGTGCCGGAAGCGAAACCGGGCATCATGTCGAGCTACATCTTCAACCTGAAACCGGGCGACAAGGTCACCATCTCCGGCCCCTTCGGCGAATTCTTCGCCAAGGACACTGATGCGGAAATGGTCTTCATCGGCGGTGGTGCGGGCATGGCACCGATGCGCTCGCACATCTTCGACCAGCTGAAGCGCATCGGCACCAAGCGCAAGATCACTTTCTGGTACGGCGCGCGCTCGAAAAAGGAAATCTTCTATCAGGAAGATTTTGACGCGCTCGCGGCGGAATTCCCCAACTTCGAATGGCACGTCGCGCTCTCTGACGCGCTGCCGGAAGACAACTGGGAAGGCTTTACCGGCTTCATCCACAACGTGGTGTACGAGAACCATCTCAAGAACCACCCGGCGCCGGAAGACTGCGAGTTCTACATGTGCGGCCCGCCCATCATGAACAAATCCGTCATCAATATGCTGCATGATCTCGGCGTGGAAGACGAAAACATCATGCTGGACGACTTCGGTGGCTAAGGTGAATGCGTTCATCCAGCAAACCCAAACGCTGTTGCTTCTGGCAACGGCGTTTTTGCTTGTGGCCTGCACTGATACGGTGGACAAGGCGCAAAGCACCGCGAAACTCTCCGGCGAAACCATGGGGACGTTCTGGCAAGTAACCCTTGCCCACGAACTCGACGACAACGCCGGGCAAGCCCTGCAAACGCGCATCGAAGCCGCGCTCGAAGCTATCAATGCCGGCATGTCCACCTACCGCGAAGACTCGGAACTGATGCGCTTCAACCGCAGCAGCGAGACCACCGTGCAGGCGATCAGCCCCGAACTGCGCCGCGTTGTCGCCAAAGCCCTGGAAATCAGTGCGCAAAGCGATGGCGCTTACGATGTTACCGTCGGTCCGCTCGTCAACGTCTGGGGATTTGGCCCCAAACGCCGCGCGGACAAACCGGCGGAAGCAGAAATCGCCGCCGCCTTGGCACTGGTTGGCTACGACAAACTGCAACTCGATGATGCGGGGCTGGCCAAAAGCGAAGCCGGCGTCTTTGTCGATCTTTCCTCCATCGCCAAGGGCTACGGCGTGGACGCCGTCGGCGAAGCCATAGCCGCCGCCGGTTACCAGCATTTCCTCGTCGAAATCGGCGGCGAAGTCCGCGCCTGGGGCGACAAATACGGCAAACCGTGGCGTGTTGGCATTGAGCGCCCGCAAAGCGGCGCGCGCGGGGCGGTGCAAAACGTCATCGCCATGGAAGCCGCCTTGCCCGCGATGGCCACCTCCGGCAACTATCGCAATTACATCGAACACCAAGGCGAAGTCGCCTACCACATCATTGACCCGAAAAGCGGCCACTCTCGCGCCTCGTCGCTGCTTTCGGCCACGGTACTCGCCGCCGACTGCATGACCGCAGACGGCTACGCCACCGCGCTGATGGTACTCGGCGACGACAAGGCGATGGCCTTTGCCGATGCGCACGGGCTTGCCGCCGAACTCATCTTTGCTGGCGAAGGCAAGGGAGAATTTGTGGTCAAGCGCAGCCGCGCCTTCGTCGACAACGTCAAGGAGAGCCAATAATGGGAACCTTCATCGCCGTCTTCGTGGTGCTGATGCTCGTCGTCATCGGCATGGGCATCGGGGTCATCTTTGGCCGCGCTCCGCTCAAGGGCAGCTGCGGCGGACTGGGCAACGTCGGCGTGGAACGCGCCTGCGGCTGCACCGACGTCTGTGCCAACGAAGTGCAAGAGAGCAAGGCTGACATCGCTGAAAGCGGTGTCAAACATTACAAGCCGTAAAATAGACGTTTTTTACCACCATCAAGCGCTTCGCGTGAGAAACAACTCAAATAAAGCGCTTTTTGTTGGTAAATTTTACCCTTTTCCCGCTGCGCAATAATTCATCTGCCATAAAAAAAGCGCTTGCTGCGGTTATCGCAACAAGCGCTTTTTGCATTGGGAGAAGTAATTACAACCTGAGTTCGGGATAAGGAAAGTGGATACGTCCACTGGTATGACGTTGTTCCTCAATCAGTTCCTTCCCCCGCTTGCGGGGGAAGGTGAGGATGGGGG
>JAUNKJ010000054.1 GCA_030532785.1 Cardiobacteriaceae bacterium | reverse complement strand
CCTCCCCCTCGAGGGGGAGGGGCTTTAGTTCATTGCTTTGTTTAAAGTTCATTGCGCAGGAATCTAAATTGTCAACAGCTCCTAGAAAGTATAGTGGAATCATCATAAAAGCAGCCATGCCGTAGGTTGGTAGTGAGTGCGTAGCACGAACCCCAACATTTTAGAATTCATGATGTTGGGGTTCGCCTGACGGCTCACCACCAACCTACATCTCCGTTCTGTTTTTTGTTGATTTGGCTATATGGCCGCTTTCCCAAAAAATGGCATAGGGTTCGTTTTTAACCGTTTGAATAAGGGAATTTATTCAAAAAGTTATCTATGCCATTTTTCGAGGGACCGCTATATTTTCAGGACATCACCGATTTTTTATGGTGTTTTGCTCAATCCTGCGGTTTGCCGGAGGCGATGCGCGAGATGATGAGGGCGGCGAGGATGAAGGTGCCGGTGATGAGGTCGATGACGGTGCCGGAGACTTGCAGGGAGCGGAGCAGTTGGTCGATGAATTTGAGCAGCAGGATGCCGGTGAGCGCGCCGAAGATGGAGCCGCGCCCGCCGTTCAGGGAGACGCCGCCGATGACGCAGGCGGCGAAGACGGTAAATATGTAGCCTGATCCCTGGCTTTGGCCGACGGAGGCGTATTGTGCGGTGTAGAGGAGGCCGGCGAGGGCGGCGAGCGTGCTGGCGAGGATGAGGACGCCGCTGATGAGGAGGTTGACGCGGATGCCGGCGGCGCGGGCGGCTTCGGCGTTGCCGCCGATGGCGTAGAGGGCGCGGCCGGCGCGCAGGTAGCGCATGGTGAGCATGAGGAGGAGGGCGATGGCGATGAAGACCCAGAAGCTCAGCGACATGCCGAAAAAGCCGATGCCGGCGAGGGCTTGCAGGCTGTCGGGGAGTTGGTAGAGGCTGACGCCGCCGGTGAGGAAGGTTTGCAGGCCGCGCAGGGCGGTGAGCATGCCGAGGGTGACGATGAAGCCGTTCAGACGGAATTTGACGATGAGGATGGCGTTGACGAGGCCGCTGAGGATGCCGGTGGCGATGCCGCCGGGCAGTGCCATCCAGTCGGGGAGGAAGCCGCCGCTTGTGCCGCCGATGCCGGCGATGCCTGCGGTCATCCATACGGCGACGGCGGGGGCGAGGCCGAAGGTGGATTCGAGGGAGAGGTCCATGCGGCCGATGATGAGGACGAGGGTTTGCGCGAGGACGAGGATGCCGATTTGTGTGGCTTGTTCGATGGGGATTTTCAGGATGCCCCAGCTGATGAAGTTGTCGGTGGTGAGGTGGCCGACGAGGAGGATGAGGAGGATGGGCGGGATGAGAACGAAGTCGCGCAGTGCGGCCCAGTGGAAGGTGCGGGATGTGGTCATGCGGGTTCCTGGTAGCGGTGTTCGGGGTGGTCATGGAGGCCTTCCATGGCGGCGATGACGTCGTGGTCGTGCCAGCCCTGGGGGAAGGCGTGGGTGATTTTGCCGTGGTACATGACGAGTACGCGGTCGCAGCCGCGCACGTCGTCGAGTTCGTCGGAGACGATGAGGACGGCGGTGCCGTGGGTGTCGCTTTCCGCGCGCACATAGTCGAGGAGGGTGTCTTTGCTTTTGATGTCGACGCCGGCGGTGGGTGAGATCATGATGAGCACTTGCGGGCGGTTGGCCATGGCGCGCGCCTGTACGACTTTTTGCTGGTTGCCGCCGGAAAGGCCGGAGACGGGTTGTTCCACGCCGTAGGTTTTGATGTCGAGGTCGTCTATCCACTGGCGGGCGAGGGCGTTGGCGCGGCGGCGGTCGATGATGCCTGCGCGCGAGAGTTGCGGCCAGATGGGCATGGTGGCGTTTTCGCCGATGCTCATGTCGGGGACGAAGCCTTCTTTGTGGCGGTCTTTGGGGACGAAGCCGATGCCGGCGTCGAGGGCGGCGCGGACGTTGTCGCGCGCGTAGGGGTGGCCGTTGACGCGGATGTCGCCGCTCACGGCGCTTTGCAGGCCGACGAGGGTTTCGGCGAGTCCGACTTTGCCGCAGCCGCCGGCGCCGACGATGCCGACCATTTCGCCTTGGCGTACTTGCAGGTTGAGGTGTTTGAAGCGGTGTTCGTGGCTGAGATCGCGGATGTCGAGGGTGATGGTGTCGGAAGGTGTGCGCGCAGGCCAGATTTTGTCTTCGTATTGCTCGCCGGTCATGGCTTCGATCATTTTGTGCTGCGGCAGGTCTTCGACCGGCGCGGTGATGATGTGGCGCGCGTCGCGGTAGACGGTGACATCTTGGCAGATGTCATAGACTTCGGAGAGGTGGTGCGAGATGAAGAGGAAGGTAACGCCCTGTTCCTGCAAGCGACGCATGCGTTCGAAAAGGCGGGCGATGGCGCGGCCGTCGAGCATGGCGGTGGGTTCGTCGAGGATGATGAAGCGGGTGCCGTGGGACAGGGAGCGCGCGATTTCCACGAGCTGGCGGTTTTCCACATCGAGCAGGCCTGCTTCCATGCGCACGTCTACCGGGATTTCCCAGGTGTCGAGGATGCGTTGCGCTTCGCGGTAGACTTCGCGCCAGTGGATGCGGCGCTGGCCGAGGTTTTGGCGGTTGATGAGGAGGTTTTCCGCCACGCTCAGGTTGCGCATGATGGTGGAGTATTGGTAGACGCAGGCGACGCGCGCGCGCCACGCGGCGAGATCATGGCGCGGTGGCGCGGCTTCGCCGTTGAAGAATACCTGGCCGCTGTCCGGGGCTTGCAGTCCGGTGAGGATGGAGACGAGGGTGGATTTGCCTGCGCCGTTGCGTCCGACGAGGGCATGGGTGCGCCCGGGCAGCACTTCGAGATGCACGTTGTTGAGTGCGGTGGTGTGGCCGAAGCGCTTGCTGACGCCGGAGACGGCGGCGAGTGGCGGTGTAGTGGAATGCTGTTTTTTCATATTTTTGCCAAAAATGGTGATTTTTTACCATTGTTGAGCGCTTATCGTGAGAAATTTTCTCACGATAAGCGCTTTTGTATGAGAAAATTTCTCATCTCATGCTGCGGGTGTCATTGATTGCCCCAGAGTTCCTGGCTGTCCACGGCCACGGTTTGCAGTTCGCCGAGTGTGGCGCCGTCTTTGGTGACGACCGGGGCGGCGATCTGATCTTCGAGCAGGCCTTCGCGCGGGGCGACGATGGTGGAGTTGTGGTCGGTGGCGCCTTCGGCGAAGGTTTTGCCTTCGGCGGCGGCTTTTGCGTAGTAGAGCGCCCAGTGCGCGTAGCCGTCCGCCGGTTGCGATACGGTGGCGTCGATGTCGCCACGGGCGATGGCTTCGAGTTCGCTCTTGATGCCGTCGTTGGAGACGATGACGATGTGGCCGTCCTCACCGGCGGGGACGAGTTTGTTCTGCTGGCGCAGGAAGGCGAGCGTCGGTTGCAGGTAAACGCCGCCCGCCTGCATGTAGATGGCGTTCACCTCACCGCCGGCGAGCGCGGTCTGCAAGCCGGCAATCGCCGGTTCCGCCTTCCAGTCGGTGGGGATTTCGATGACCTGCATCTCGGGATATTTTTCCTTCATGCAGCTTGCGAAGGCTTCGGAGCGGTCGCGGCCATTGATGGAGTTGAGCGCGCCCTGGAATTCGACGACGCGCCCCTTGCCGCCGAGTTTCTCGCCGATGACGATGCAGGCATTTCTGCCATAGGCCTTGTTGTCGGCGCGCACCACCATGTACACCTTGCCCGCGTCCGGGCGGGTATCGACGGTGACCACCGGCACGCCCGCCTTTTCCGCTTGGTCAAGCGCGCTTTTCGCCGCTGCGGTGTCCTGCGGGGCGAGGACGATGGCGGCCACGCCCGATTGCAGCATTTGCTGGGTGTTGGCGATCATTTTCTGCGCGTCGTTGTTGGACGAGGTGTTGAACAGTTCCACGTCGAGTGCCTTGCCTTTTTCCGGCACATAGCGGGCGAAGGCCGTCCAGAAATCGGTGTCGTTGCGCGGCTGGTCGAGGCCAACTTTCGGTGCGGCGAAAGTGGCGCTTGCGGCGAACAGGGCGGTAAAGAACAGGGTTTTTTTCATCATCTATCTCCTTTTTGAAGTGAAATCAGGTCAGCGCGCGATCGAGATGGCTGTAGCCGCCATCGACGAACAGGCACTGCCCGGTGGTATGCGAGGCGCGCGGCGAGAGCAAAAATGCCACGGTATTCGCAATTTCTTCGGCTGTGGTCATGCGTGACCCCAGCGGAATCTTGGCAACGATTTGCGCCAGTTTCGCGTCGCTGTCGGGGAAAGACGCGATCCAGCGCTGGTAAAGCGGGGTCATCACCTCGGCGGGAATCACGGCGTTGACGCGAATGCCGCGCGGCAACAGCGCCGCCGCCCATTCGCGGGTGAGCGCGGCGCGGCCACCGTTGGCAGCGGCATAGCCGCTGGTGTTACCTTGCCCCGTCCACGCCGTTTTCGAGCCGATATTGACCACCGCCGCCCCCGCGCCGAGATGGGGCAGGGCGTAATGCAGCAGGGTGAAATAATGGACGAGATTCTTTTCCAGTGAAGCGCGGAAGTCGGCGACGCTTGCGGCAAGGCCGACATTGTCATTGACCCCGGCGTTGTTGACGAGGCCATCCAGACGCCCAAAACGCGCGACCACGGCGGCGACCTGCGCGGCGCAGGCGGCCTCGTCGGTGAGTTCCGTTGCGAAAAAGGCGACGCGATCTGCGGGAAAATCCCCGGTGCAGGAACGCGCTAGAATCGCGACCTTCGCCCCCTCGGCAGCCAAAACGCGGGTAATCGCCGCGCCAATCCCGGCGCCACCGCCGGAAACAATGAAAACCTTGTCGTGCAAATCGAGATTCATGGGGTGTCCTCCAAATCATAGAGCCGTGCGGCAGTGGCATGGGTGACGGCGTGCCGTTCGCTCGCGGACAGGGACGCGGCAAAGCGCTGCCACAACCCTCGCACCGCATCATCTTCATGGGCAAGACGCGACACCGGCCAGTCCGAGCCCCAGAGACAACGCCCGGCGCCGAACAACTCCAGCGCCTCTGCCCAATAGGGGCGCATCTCGGCAAAGTCCGCCTCCCTGCCCGCTTCCAGCGGCAATCCGGAGAGCTTCACTGCCACATGATCCATCGCCGCCAGTTCGCGCATCCCTTGGCGCCACGCGGCAAACGGCCAGGAAAAATCGGGCTTGCCGAGATGGTCGAGAATGAGCGGTGCGCGGTCGTGACGGGCGCAAAAGGCGCGCGCGGCATCAAGATCACGCTGCCTGACCAGCACCTCGTAAACGCCGCTCCGCTGTTGCAGGGCGCGGATGCCGCGATTGAAATCGGCACGGGCGAGAAAGGCGGAAGGATCAGGCTCGTCCTGAACGATATGGCGGAAAGCGGCGAGCGGCGGCGCATATTCATCGAGACGCGCGTCGATATCCGCTGCACAAAAATCCAGCCAGCCCACTGCCGCTGCCACCTGCGGATAATCGCGCATGAGCGCGAGCAGAAAATCGTTTTCCGCAAGACAACCGCGCGCTTGCACCGCCACCATCGCGGGCGTTGCGGCAAGCGCTTCGTCATCGGGGAGGAAATCGCGGCGCAGCATGGGCATGTCTGCCGTGATCCACGGATAATCGGCAGCGGCATAACGCCAGAAATGGATATGGGCATCAATCATCGGTACACCAAAGTCGGCAGCCACAGGGAAAGCGCGGGCACAAACGTTACCAGCAACAGGCAGGCAAACAGCGGAATGAGAAAAGGCATCGTGCCGCGCATGCAGCGCTCGAAGCGGATATTGGCGACGCGCGACAACACATAGAGCACCATGCCCACCGGCGGGGTCAAAAGCCCGATCATCAGATTCAGCACCATGATGATGCCGAAATGCACCGGATCGACCCCCACCCCCACCGCGAGCGGCAACAGCACCGGCACGAGAATGGTGATCGCGGCAATGGTTTCCATGAAACAGCCGACCACCAGCAGCACGAGATTGATGGCAACCAACACCGCGACGCGGCTGTCGGCAAAACCGCCAAGGAGCGCCGCCGCCTTTTGCGGCACCTGGTTGCTGGTCAGAATCCAGGCAAAAATGGCGGCAGCAGACACAATGAAAAGAATGACCGCCGTGGTTTCGATGGTTTCCATGCTCACCTCGACGAGACGCCGCCAGCTGAGGGTGCGATAGACAACAAGGCCAAGAAAAAGCGCGTAGACCACGGCGGCCACCGCCGCTTCCGTGGGCGTGAACGCCCCGCTGGCAATGCCGCCGACGATGAGCACCGGCGTCAGCAGCGAAAGAAAGGCGCGCTTGAAGGTATGGCCAAGCGTTGTCCAGGCGAAGGCAGCATCGCGCTGGTAGCCGCGCCGCCGTGCCATCACCGCAATCATCAGCATCAGCGCCGCGCCCATGAGCAGCCCCGGCACCAACCCTGCGGCAAAGAGCTGCCCCACGGACGCGGAAGCCATCACCCCGTAAATCACCAGTGGCAGGCTTGGGGGAATGATGGGGCCGATGGTGGAAGAAGCGGCGGTAATGCCCACGGAAAATTCCTCGTCATAGCCGGCATCGCGCATGGCGCGGATTTCGATCATGCCGAGACCGCCGGCATCGGCCACCGCCGCGCCCGACATCCCGGAAAAAACAATGCTCGCACCGACATTGACATGGGCAAGCCCGCCGCGCATCCAGCCCATCAGCGCCTTGGCGAAATCGAAAATGCGCGCGGTAATGCCCGCCGTATTCATCAGCGCCCCGGCAAAAATGAAAAAGGGAATGGCGAGCAGCGGAAAACTGTCGATACCGTTGATCATGCGGTGCGGCACGGCAATATCCGGCACCTTGCCAGAGAGCAGCACGAAGAGCAGCGATGCCCCGGCAAGACTGACTGCCACCGGCACCCCGATGATGAGCAGGGTGAAGAGACTGGCAAAGAGCAGCGCCAGATAATGGCCGCTCACCGCCAGAATGACGCAGCCAAGCGCGGCAAGGCAGAAGAAAGGGAGCAGCAAGCGCTTCATGGCCGTGTCCTCCATTGCCGCCACAGCACCTGCGCCTGACGCAGCGTCAGCAACAGCAGCGCGGCAAACACGGCGTAATAGAGAACTTTCTTCGGCATATCAATGGATACCATCATCCCCGAAGTACGCCCGGCGAGCTTCCAGCACAGCCAGGCAAGCACACCATGAAAGGCAAGCGTCAAGAGCCCGGTGGCAAGCGCCAGGGATGCGGCAGTGTGCGCGGGGAGCTGGTCGCGGAAATAGTCCACCACAATGTGGCTGCCGCGCCTGACCGCCATGATGCTGGCGAAAAAGCCGAGGAGGATGAGCAGGTAACGCGCGATTTCTTCCGTCCACACCGTGGAATCGCCCAGCACATAGCGGGTAAAGAACTGGATGAACACCACGGCAACCAGCGCCCAGAAAATTGCAAAGGCCAGCCAGTCTTCCGGCGCGTGGCGCGCTTTTCTGTCAGGAGCGGCATCTGTCATGGGCGGACTCCGGCACAAATCAGGGAATGGCCTGCACGCGGTTGTAAGCCGCTTCGTCCCAGTCTTTCAGCGTTTTCTTGTAGGCAAGCACTGCCTCGCGGAAAGGCTGGGTATCCACTTCGTGGACAATATTGCCCTGTTCGGCAAACCAGGCGGCCAATTCGCCCTCGGCTTTCAGGGTGTCGGCAGTGTTTTTCTTCGCCGCTTCGGCAAATACCTCGCGAAACATCGCCTGATCCTGCGGGGAAAGGCTGTTCCAGCGGGTGGCGCTTACGATGGTGGCCAGCGATTCCGTGATGTGGCCGGTGAGCGCGATATGCTTTTGTACCTCGTAAAACGCCTTGGCGCGAATGGTGGGCAACGGATTCTCCTGGGCATCGACCACACCCTGTTGCAGGGCGAGATAGACTTCATCAAAGGCCAGTGGCGTGGGATTCGCGCCCACGGCACGCGGGAAAATCATGTAGAGCTGGGCATTGGGAATGCGGATGCGCAGGTTTTGCATGTCTGCCGGCTTTTCCACCGGCTTGTTGGCCGTGACATGACGCGTGCCGTAATAGTTGAGCGCCAGCACCACATGCCCGGTCTCGCGCTGGAAACCATCGGCCAGTTCGCGGAAATAATCGCTTTGGGTGAACGCCTGCCAATGGTCGAAATCGCGGAACATATAGGACTCGCCCACCACATTCAGCGGCGGATACTGGCGGCCGAGAAAACCGGCGCCAGTGTAGATGATGTCCACCGTACCCAGTTGCAGCCCTTCGTTGAGATCGGCCTCCTTGCCGAGCGAAGAAGCGGGAAACACTTCCACTGCGTAGCGTCCGTCGCTGCGCGTTTTGATTTCATCAGCAGCCCACAGCGCCCACTGATGGAAAGGCTCGCCCGTTTCGTAGACATGGGCAAAACGCAGGGTTTCGGCGGTATGCGCGCTGGCAGAAACTGCTGCGGCAAGAACAAGGGCAGATAGAGGTTTCAGCATGGCCAATCTCCTTTGGGGTGGATTCAGGGGCGGAAACGATATTGTTCGAGCGAGGTTTTTTTCATTTCTATGGAAAAGCCGGGGGCTTTGGGCGGCATGTAGGCGGCGTTTTGCACCACGCAGGGGTCGAGGAAGTGTTCGTGGAGGTGGTCGACGTATTCGGTGACGCGGCCTTCCTTGCTGGCGGCGAAGGCGAGGTAGTCGATCATCGCCAGATGCTGCACGTATTCGCACAAGCCGACGCCGCCGGCGTGCGGGCAGACTTTGAGGCCGTGTTTCGCCGCCATCAGCAATACGGCGAGCACTTCGTTGACGCCGCCGAGGCGGCAGGCGTCGAGCTGGACGATGTCGATGGCGTCACGCATGATGAATTGTTTGAAAAGAATGCGGTTCTGGCACATTTCGCCGGTCGCGACCTGGACGGGGGCGACGGCTTCGCGGATGGCGCGGTGCGCTTCGACGTCGTCGGGGGAGGTGGGTTCTTCGATAAACCAGGGTTTGGCAAAGGCAAGTTCGCGTACCCAGGCGATGGCCTGGTCGCGTTCCCATATCTGGTTGGCGTCGATCATCAGGGTGCGGTGTTCGCCGAGGACTTCACGGGCGATGCGCACGCGGCGCTTGTCGTCTTCGAGGTCGCGGCCGACTTTGAGTTTGATGTGGGAAAAGCCGGCGTCGATGGCTTCCTGGCAGAGGCGGCGCAGTTTGGCGTCGTCGTAGCCGAGCCAGCCGGCGGAGGTGGTGTAGCAGGGGTAGCCTTCGCGGAGCAGGGTTTCCCGGCGTTCGGCTTTGCCAATGCTTTGTTTTTCCAGAAGGGTTAGCGCTTCTTCCGGGGTGATGCAGTCGGTGAGGTAGCGGAAGTCGATGCAGTTGACGAGTTCTGCCGGGCTCATGTCGGCGACCAGTTGCCACAGCGGTTTGCCTTCGGCTTTGGCCCACAGGTCCCACAGGGCGTTGACCACCGCACCGGTGGCAAGGTGGATCGCGCCCTTGTCCGGGCCGATCCAGCGCAGCTGGCTGTCGGCGGTGAGATGGCGCCACACGGCCGCCGGGCTTTGCCGCATGTCGTCGAGAGAGAGGCCGATGACGAGATGGCGCATGGCTTCGATGGCGGTGCAGCAGATGTCGTTGCCACGACCGATGGTGAAGGTGAGGCCGTGGCCTTCGAGGCCGGCGTCGGTTTTGAGGATGACGTAGGCAGCGGAATAGTCGGGATCGGGATTCATGGCATCCGAGCCGTCGAGCTGGCTGGAGGTGGGGAAGCGGATGTCGAGCACTTCCAGGTCGGTGATGACGGCGTTCATGCGTTTTCCACCCGCTGGCATTGTTCGCCCAGCCCGGCAATGCCGAGGCGCACGGTTTGCCCGGCGCGCAGATAGACTGGCGGTTGTTGTCCGAGGCCGACGCCGGGCGGGGTGCCGGTGGAGATGATGTCCCCCACCTGCAGGCTCATGAAGCGGCTGAGATAACTCACGATGTGGGGAATGTTGAAGATCATGGTGCGGGTATTGCCGTTCTGGTAGCGCTTGCCATCGACTTCCAGCCACAAATCCAGCAGATGCGGATCGGGCACTTCGTCTTTGCTGACCAGCCACGGGCCGATGGGGCCGAAATGGTCGCAGCCCTTGCCCTTGTCCCAGGTGCCGCCGCGTTCCAGTTGGTATTCGCGTTCGGAGACATCGTTTACCACGCAATAGCCGGCGACATGATCCATGGCGTCCTCTTCCGCGATATAGCGGCCGTCCTTGCCGATCACGACACCCAGTTCCACTTCCCAGTCGGTTTTTTGCGAGCCGCGTGGGATGAGTATGGGGTCGTTGGGGCCACAGATGGCGCTGGTCCATTTGGCAAACACCACCGGCTCTTCGGGCACGGCCATGCCGGATTCGGCGGCATGGTCGGAATAATTGAGGCCGATGCAGATGAATTTGCCGACGTCGGCAACGCAGGCGCCGATGCGTGGCTCGCCGGAGACCACGGGCAGGGTGGCGGCATCGAGGCGCGCGAGTTCGGGCAGGCGTTCGCGCAGGGTGGCAGCGTCAATGTCGGTGACGATGCCCGACAGGTCGCGGATATTGCCGTCTGCATCCAGCATGCCCGGCTTTTCCTGGCCTTTTTCGCCATAACGCAACAATTTCATGGGGTTCTCCTGTAGCAATCAATTGGTCCAACCGCCATCGACGATGTGGCAGTTGCCGGTGACAAAGGCAGAGGCATCGCTGGCGAGATAGAGGGCAAGGGCGGCGATTTCTTCCGCGCGGCCGATGCGCCCCATCGGTTGGCGCGATACGAATTCTGCATAGACTTCAGCGCTGTCCTTGCCAGCGAGTGCCGCCTGCGCGGCAATGCGCTCGTGCAGAGAGGGCGATTCCACGGTGCCGGGGCAGATGGCATTGCAGCGGATGCCCTGGGTGACATAATCGGCGGCAACGGATTTGGTCAGACCAATTACCGCCGCCTTGGTGGTGCTGTAGGCTAGGCGGTTGGGCACGCCTTTGAGGCTGGACGCCACCGAGGCCATGTTGATGATGGAGCCTGTGCCACGGGCGAGCATTCCCGGCAATGCGGCGCGGATGGTGGCGTACATCGACATCACGTTGAGCTGCCAGCTTCTGTTCATGTCGTCCGGCGTGCATTCGGCGATGCTGCCGGCCGCGACCCAGCCCGCACAATTGAAGAGTACGTCAATATTCTGGTGTTGTTGGAAAAAGCTGGAAACGGCAGCGCTGTCGGTGACGTCGAGCAGGGCGGTGTCGATGCCGTTTGCGAGGGTGGCAAGCGTTTCGCCGTTGATATCGGTGGCGATCACCCGCGCACCTGCTGCGGCAAAGGCGAGTGCGGTGGCGCGGCCAATGCCCTGACCGGCGGCGGTGACGATACAGGTTTTGCCCTGCAGGGAAAAAAGCGTCTCCATCGATTGCTATCCTCTATATTAATGTTTGGCAAGCAACATAACACAGGATTTTGGTCTGTACAATGTTTTTGTGCCGACCAATTTGCCGAAAACTGCCCGCTACCGTATCATTTCCGGCAAATATCAGGAGGCGAGATGACGACCCAGCGCATTTACAAAGGTATTGTCCGAACCATTCAGGCAGGGATCAAAAATGGTCTGTATCCGGTGGGTACGGCATTGCCGAGCGAACGTGATCTTGCCAAACAGCTGGATGTCAGCCGTACTTCGGTGCGCGAGGCCATCATTGCCCTGGAGGTGTCGGGCTGGGTGGAGGTGAAAATTGGCAGTGGTGTTTATGTGCTGACGCAAAATGCGCAGACCCAGTTTGCCCCGCAATGGCAGCCGGACCCGGAAATCAGCCGTTATCTTGATGACGGACAAGAGGAAATTTCGCCCTTTTCCCTGTTGCAGGCGCGTCTTTTGATCGAGCCGGAAGCCGCCGCCTTGGCCGCGAAGCACCTCACCGGCGAACATCTTGCCGCGATCAAGCAGGCTTATCTCATGAATGTTGCCGACAATCTTGATGGCTCGACCACCCACGTCGGCGACCGTCTCTTTCACATCCGCATCGCCGAGGCGTCCGGCAATGATGCCTATGCCTATTTTTTGCGCGAATTGCTCGGCCACAAATACGGTAGCCTTTTCAGCACCCTGCAACGCCTTTATACCCCGCAGGACATGCCGATGCGCTCGCAGCAGGAGCATCTCGATATTCTCATTGCGCTGGAGTCGCGGCAGCCGGAGCGGGCGCGCGAGAAAATGCACCATCATCTGCACAATGTGGTGCAGATGTTCATGCGTGCGCAGCATCAGGATGTTTTGTGAAATAATTCATGAATTCTTTAAAAATAGTGATTTTTTACCATCATGAAGCGCTTGTTGTGAGAAATTTTCTCACGATAAGCGCTTGTTGGTGAGAAAAAATACCATTGTCAGATTTGCCGTGCTGTACGCCTTGCCTGAATGCCTTATAATAAGCGCTTCATAATCCATAACTTTCATGAGGTGCACGATGAATCAAGCGTCTTTGCCGGTCGGCAATCAGTCTTTTGTTTATTTTCCGTTGACGGCGGTGGCGGATGCCGCGCAGTTGCAGCGCCTGCCGTATTCCATCAAGATTCTTCTCGAAAACCTGTTGCGTTTCAATGATGGCGTTTCGGTTACGGATGACGATGTGCGCTTGCTCGCGCAATGGACGCCCGATTTGCGCGAGGAGCGCGAGATTGCCTTTACCCCGAGCCGCGTGGTGTTGCAGGATTTCACCGGCGTGCCGTGCGTGGTGGATTTGGCGGCGATGCGCGATGCGATGGCGGCGCTGGGCGGCGATCCGCA
>JAUNKJ010000053.1 GCA_030532785.1 Cardiobacteriaceae bacterium | reverse complement strand
AAGTTTTCATTCCATAGCCGTAAAAATGCTGCGCATTTTACACCCCCATCCTCACCTTCCCCCGCAAGCGGGGGAAGGAACTGATTGGAGAACAACGCTATATCAGTGGATATATAGCCAAATCAACAAAAAGATGTAGGTTGGTGGTGCATTTATGATGATTCCACCATAGTGATTTTTTACCATGATGAAGCGCTTATGATGAGAAAATTTCTCACCATAAGCGCTTTTAAATGGTAAAAATATACTATTTATGATGATTTCTTGAAATATTGCAAATCCGTGCCGCCTTATCCCAACCGCGCCAATACGCTTGCGAGCAGCACTTCCGCGCCCTGGTGGAGGTGTTCGTCGTCGGTGTGTTCCGCCGGGTTGTGGCTGATGCCGCCACGGCTCGGCACGAAGATCATGGCGGCGGGGGCGATGCGCGCGATCATTTGCGCGTCGTGGCCAGCGCCGGAGGTCATGCGGCGGTAGGGGTAGCCAAGGGTTTTTACCGCTTGTTCGATGCTGTCGGCAAGGGCGGCGTCGAATTGCACCGGGGCGAAGCGGGCGAGGGTGTCGCGTTGCACTTGCACGCCTTCGCGCGCGGCGATGGCGTCGGCGAATTGCGCGATCATGGCTTCGCCCTGTTGCAGCAGCGTTTCGTCGGCGCAGCGCAGGTCGATGGTGAAGACGGCTTCGCCGGGGATGACGTTGATGGCGTCGGGGACAAGGCGCAGGCTGCCGACGGTGGCGCGCATGAGGGCGGGGTCGAGGGCAACGACGTGTTCACGCAGATAAGCGACGAAGGCAGCGGCGGCATAGCCCGCGTCGTGGCGCAGATGCACGGGGGTGGTGCCGGCGTGGTTGGCGGTGCCGCGGATGGTCACGCGTTGCCAGGAGATGCCTTGCAGGCTGTCAACGACGCCGATGGCGAGGTTTTCCGCTTCGAGTACCGGCCCTTGTTCGATGTGGAGTTCGAGGTATTCGCGCGGGCGGATGGTGCCTGTGCGCAGGTTGCCGGCGTAGCCGATGCGCGCAAGTTCGTCGCCGAGGCGTTTGCCGTCGTCATCGCGGGCGTCGAGCATGTCGGCGACGCTGACACCGCCTGCGTGCGCCAAGGAACCCATCATGTCGGGGTGAAAACGCACGCCTTCTTCGTTGGTGAAGGCAGCGATGATGACGGGGCGCGCGGGGCGGATGTTTGCTGCGCGCAGGGCGCGGATGACGGCAAGGCCTGCGAGGACGCCGTAGCAGCCGTCAAACATGCCCGCCTGGCGCACGGTGTCGATATGCGAGCCGATCATCAGCGCCTCGTCGAGGCCGTCGCCGTAGACGCCGAAGATGTTGCCGATTTCGTCGATGTGGATGGTCATGTCCAGTTCGCGCATCCAGGCGCAGAGCTGGTCGCGCGCGTGTTGGTCTTCGTCGCTGGCGGCGAGGCGGGTGCGCCCGCGTCCGGGGGCTGCGCCGATGTGGCCGAGGGTGTGGAGCTGGGCGAGGAGGGTGGCGGCGTCGATATGGGGCATGGGATTCTCGGGGTAAATGGGAAGATTTCTCATGATGAAGCGCTTATGGTGAGATATTTTCTCATGATAAGCGCTTCAGGGTGGTAAAAAATGATGATTTTTGGTGTGTTTATGGTTTTTTTGGTGGATTGACACCTGCGGCGTCGGTTTTTTCACGGACGTTGCAGGCAACGTCCCTACGGCGGTGGGTTAAAGCCCACCCTACGCTGTTTACTGCAAAAAATCCGGCTGCGCTGTCCACGGATGGGTGCCGACGCGCGGGATTTGGCGGCTGTGGAAATCCGGGTTGGCGTTGGCGGGCGGCAGCAGGGCGACGAGGCGTTCGGCGAGCAGCGGCGCGAAGGTGAGTTTGCCCGGCCAGGCGATGAGTTTGCGGCCGCGCTGGATGATGACGGGTTCGTGGGCGTCGTCGTCGTCGCCGTGGCCGCTGATCCGCTCGGTGGCGAAGGGGAAGAAGGCGTCGTCGCCAAGCCATTCCGGGTTGAGCCACGGCAGGGCTTGCAGGAGGATGGCGCGCAGGTGGGCGATGTGGGCGTTGGCGCTGCGGTGGATGCCTTCTTCGGCGGGGATGCCGCCGAGGTAGTAGATTTTGCAGGTGTTTTCGCGGTGGGTGGTGATGGTGATGACGGGGTGGCCGCTGGCGTCGAGGTAGTGGCCGAAGATGTCGGGGGCGTTTCGCGGTACACGCAGCGCCGCCATGTGCAAGGGCTGGTGGCGCTGGCTGTGGCCGGTGAGTTCGCTGTTGGCGCGCCCGGCGGTGTAGAGGATGCGGCGCGGCTGGAATTGGTACATCGCGCCTGCGGCAAGGACGTTGATGTTGCGGCCGTTTTCCTGCCAGAAGCAGTCGGCGAGTATCCACGGCGCGTATTGTTTGGCGATGGTTTGCAGCACGCTTTCCATGTCGAGGACGGCGGCGTGCAAACGGTAGCACTGGCCGCGAAAGGCACCGGGGAGGAAGGGCGGGTAGGCTTCCGGTGGGCATTTGTCGAGGTGGCCGAGGCGGCGGGCAAGGAAATAGCCGCCGAGTTTGCCGCTGTGGGTCCACAGGTATTGGCTGGCGGCGAGGATGCGGGCGTCGCGCAGGTTGAGTTCGCCGTGGCCGCGCAGTGCTTGCTGCCAGCGCGTGGGCATGAGGCTGGTGGCGGGGTTGTCCGCGTCGGGCGCGGCGGTTGGGCGGTAATGGCTGTCGCCGTGGATGATGCCCTGGCTGGTGAGGGTTTGCATGCCGCCGAGCGCGCCGGTGTCGAGGAGTACCGCGCCGTAGCCGCGTGCGCGCAGGGTGGCGAGTGTCCACAGGCCAGCCATGCCGCCACCGATGATCAGGGCATCAATCTTCATGCAAAAATGACGGGTTTGTTAACTGTCGTTCATTTTGCCACGAATGCCGGATGGCGGCAAATGATAGATATTCTCATTTTATCATGAAAAATGGTTGTTTTTTACCGCGGCAAGCGCTTCATGATGGTAAAAAATAACGATTTTCTTGCATTTTATACAAAATATCCTGCCATTCTTTGTCGGGCGCTGCGCGATGCTGCACGCGCTGCCCGTCGGGGTGGACAAAGGCGAGGCTTGCCGCGTGCAGCCACAGGCGTTGCACCCCGCTCCACGCGGCAAAGGCGCGGTTGTGGCGCAGGTCGCCGTAGCTGCTGTCGCCCAGGATGGGGTGGAAAATGTGTTTCAGGTGGCGGCGCAATTGATGACGCCGTCCGCTGTCGGGGGCAAGTGCCACCAGGGCGTAGCGCGAGGTGGGGTGGCGCACGTTGGCGAGCGGCAGTTCGTAGCGGGCGATCAGGCGCACCCGGCTCCGTGCCGCCTGCGCCGCGCCGCTTTTTTTGGCGGTAACGGCATCAAGTGTTGGCAGCGGATAATCGATGCGCTGGCTTTGCGGCCAGCCGCGCGCAAGCGCCAAATAGGTTTTCCGCACCGTGCCGCCTTCGAATTGCGCGGCAAGAAAGCGTGCGGCGGCAGGCGTTTTGGCAAAAAGCATGATGCCCGAGGTGGGGCGGTCCAGGCGGTGCACGGGATAGAGGCGCATCCCGAGCTGATCGCGCAGGCGTTGCAGGAGGAAATCGTGGGCGCGGCGATCCACCGGCGAGCGGTGTACCAGCAGCCCCGGCGGTTTGGCGACGACGGCGAGGGCGTCATCCTCGTGGATGACGGCGATGGCGGGCGATTTCGGGATGTCGGCAAAATGGCTTAGACTGTGCATCTTTTTTCGGGTCGGCGGGCTGGCCGCGCGGTTGTACCGCCCGCGCGCGGCAGATGCAAGCCCCGGCGCGGAGCTTTTGGCAGGAATTTGTTTTATACCGAGTTTTTATGTCCGATCAGCGCTATATTCTCTGCATGAAATGGGGCGACAAATACCCCGCCGAATTTGTGAACCGCCTGTATCGCATGGTCAAGCGCCATCTCACCCTGCCCTTTACCATGATTTGTCTGACCGACGACGCGCGCGGCATTGATGCCAACGTGGTCTGCCACCCCATTCCCTCGCTGCAATTGCCGGACGGCCTGCCCGAACGCGGCTGGAAAAAACTCACCACTTTCAGCGCCGATTTGTATGGCCTTTCCGGCACCGCGCTCTTTCTCGATCTCGATGTCGTCATCCTGCGCAATATCGACCATTTCTTCACCCATGAGGCGCAAAGCGACGCGCTGTTCATCATCAAGGACTGGAAATTCAAGCGCCGCATCACCGGCAACAGTTCCGTCTACCGCTTTGCCCTGGGCGCTTTCCCCGAATTGCTCGACGATTTCCGCGCGCGTTTTGCCGAGATTCGCCGCGCTTTTCGCAACGAACAGGCCTATCTCTCGTGGTACGTCCATGCGCGCGATCGCCTGCGTTACTGGCCGAAGGACTGGTGCAAGAGCTACAAATACCACGCGCTCTATCCCGTGCCGCTCGGCTTTTTCCTCACCCCGCGCAAGCCCGATTGCGACATCCTGATTTTCCACGGCGAAATCAACCCCGATTCCGCGATTACCGGCGGCGGCGGCAAATGGTACCGCCATGTGCGCCCCGCGCCGTGGCTCGCCGAACATTGGAGCTGACATGTATCGCCTGAGCGTGGTGATGATCGTCAAAAACGAAGCGCACAACCTGCGCCGCAGCCTCGCCGCCATTGCGCCCGTCGCCGATGAAATCGTGATACTGGATTCCGGCAGCAGCGACGGCAGCGAATCCGTCGCGCGCGAACATGGCGCCAACTGGCATGTAAACACCGACTGGCAGGGCTTTGGCATCCAGCGGCAACGCGCGCAAGCGCTGGCCACGGGAGACTGGATTCTCGCGCTCGATGCCGACGAAACGCCGGATGCCGCGCTGCTTGCCGCGCTGGAAGCGATAAAAAATGAAGCGCCTGGCGACACCGTCTACGGCATCCGTCGTCTGGACGACGCCTTCGGCCATTTGATCGACCACCCGCGCTGGCGTATCAAGGCGCATTGGCGGCTCTATCCGCGCCGCTTTGGGTATAACGCCAATGCCGTGCACGAATCCGTGGCACTCGACGGCGCGCAAACCGCCGTCCTCCCCGGCTTTTTGCACCACCACACCGCCGACACCCCGCATTTCTGGCTGGACAAGCGCCTGCAATACGCGCACACCTGGGCGCAAGACCGTGCCGCGCGCGGCAAAAACGTCTCGCCCATCGGGGTGCTGCTGCGCAGCCTGTGGGCGTTTTTGAAGCAATACTTCGCCGACGGCCGCTTTCTCCAGGGACGCCACGGCTGGATATACGCCTGGCTGTTCGCGCAATACACCTTCAACAAATACGCGCTCCTGAACGATATGCGCTGCCGCCCGCAAAGCTATCGTGCCGACTTCGAGCCGCATGACATCAACCGCCACCATCTGCCGCCGCGCCCGCCCGCGCCCAACAATCCGCACCCTTTAAGCGCCGTGCTGATCGTCAAAAACGAAGCGCGCCATCTGCCCGCCTGTTTGGCGAGCATCGCCGACTTGGCCGATGAAATCGTTATCCTTGATTCCGGCAGCACGGATGAAAGCGAGGCCATCGCCCGCCATTTTGGCGCGAAGTGGCATGTGAACACCGACTGGCAGGGCTTCGGCATCCAGCGCCAACGCGCGCAAGCCTTGGCCAGCGGCGAATGGATATTGGCGATTGATGCCGACGAACAGCCCGATGATGCGCTGAAAGCCGCGATTCGCGAACAATTGCGTCATGCGCCACCTGCGGATCGGGTATTTGCGCCGCGCCGCGTCAATATCTTTTGCGGTGCAAGGGTTTATGCGTGGTATTGCGACCATATGGACCGCCTGTACGGCCGCGATTTCCACTACCACCCTTATGAGGTGCACGAATCGCTGGATCGCCGCGCGGCGCAAAGCGTCATCCTCTCCGGCGCGCTGTTGCACTTTACCAATGACAACCTCTGGCATTTTTTGCGCAAGAAATTGCAATACAGCGACATCTGGGCGCAGGAAAAAGCGCGCGCGGGGAAAAAAGCGCCCAACCTGTGGCTGCTGCCTTTGGCGAGCCTGCATGCCTTTGTGCGTGAATATCTCTTGCGCGGCGCGTTTTATGGCGGCCGCTACGGCTTTTATCATGCCGCCAGCACCGCCGCCTATCATTTCAACAAATATCTGATGCTGGCTTTTGCCCGACACAAGACATGACGCATTTCTTCCCGCGCTGGGTCAACACCGCCACCTTCCTGTTCTTCGCCTTGAGCCTTGGGCTGAAAGGCGGCTACAACCACGGCGCGGCGCTGCTCTTTTGCTTCGCCCTGTTCAGCGTGCCGTGGTGGTGGCGCGTGCGCCGCCGCGATCCCGCATTGCGCCATCTCGCTCTTGCCTTCTGTGCCATGGGGCTGGTCGGCATCGCCGATGCGTGGTTTTCCGGTTTGCGCCTTACCCACTACAACCTGCCCGGCAAATTTCTCTGCATGCCGCTTTTGCTCTACTTCCTCGCCACCTTCCCGCCCAAGGCGCGCGCGGTATGGCTCGGCGCGGCAACCGGTGCCATTTTCGGCGCGATAACCGCCTGGTATTACAGCACCTACACCCCCGAATTGCTCACGATGGGGCGCGGCGCGCGTTATCTGCACCCCATCCAGCTCGGCAATATCGCCATGCTCCTCGCCATGATTGCCGCCTGCGGCCTGATCGCCGACAAAAACCGCTACGCGCGCGTCCTGCTCGCCTGTGGCGTCCTTGCCGGACTGTATACCGCCCTGCTCTCGGAAACGCGCGGCAGCTTTTTCAGCCTGCTGCTGTGCCTTTTTTGTCTTGCGTTGATGCATCTGCGCCGGATGCAATGGTCGCGCCGCCACATGGCCGTTGCGCTTGCGCTCTTGGCCGCTGTCGCGGTTTTTGCCCTGTCCGGCGGAGAAATCATCGCCAAGCGCCTGGCCGATATCCGGCAAGATTTGCTGCTGTATGAACAGGGACACAGCGCCACCTCCATCGGCGCGCGTTTCGAGTTGTGGCGCTTTGCATGGGCGGAAGGGCTGCGCTACCCCCTCTTCGGCGCAGGTACCACGCAAATGCTCGCCGACAAGGCGCTATGGTTTGCCGATCATCCGGCGCGCGCGTTCATCGCCACCCTCGGCCATTTGCACAACGAATTTCTCGATGCCTTTGCGCGGCGCGGCAGCGTGGGGCTTGCCGCCGTCATCCTCCTCTTTGCCCTGCCGCTGTGCTTTTATCTGCGCCGCACGCCGCGCGCAAGGGATCAAGAAGCGCTTGCCTGCCAACTCGCCGCCACCAGCCACACGCTGCTCTACATCGGTTTTTCCCTGACCCAGGCGGCGATTTATATCCACAGTAGCGGCTTTATGTTTCTCGCCATTCCACTGTGCGTGTTTTACAGTCTGTGGTTGTCGCAGCTTCCCCCCCACGGGGCAGAATCATGAAAATCCTCCATGTCCACCTCAGCGATATGCCGATTCCGCCCGTGGATTACGGCGGCACCGAGCGCGTGATTTGGGCGCTGATGCTCGGGCAGCAGGCGCTCGGGCATGAGGTGCGGGTGCTCACGAAAAACGCGGCGAAAAAGCCTTTCCTCCAGCGCTTTGATCCGGCGCAGCCACTCGACGCACAGGTGGATGGCTGGGCGGATGTTGTCCATTTCCATTGGCCGTATGCGGACGACATCGCCACCCCCTTCCTCTGCACCCAGCACATCAACGCCGGCAAAGCGACTCCTCTGCCGCAGAACACCGTTTTCCTCTCGCAAAAACACGCCGCCATTCATGATGCCGAATGCTTTGTCTACAACGGCCTCTACTGGGCGGATTACGGCGAAGTGTCATGGGACACGCCGCGCCACGGCATCCATTTCCTCGCCAAGGCCGCCAACAGCAACAAAAACATACGCGGCGCGGTACGCATCGCGCGCAAAGCCGGTTTGCCGCTGCATGTGTTGGGCGGCAAGCGCGTGAGCCTCAAATCGCACAAATATGCCTATCTTGGCCGCGACCTCACCTTTTACGGCATGGTCGGCGACGTGCAAAAGCGCGCATTGCTCAGCCGCTCGCAGGCGCTGCTGTTCCCCGTCTTGTGGCACGAACCTTTTGGTCTGGCGATCATCGAAAGCCTCTATTACGGCTGCCCGGTGGTGGCGAGCGCTTACGGTTCGCTCCCCGAACTCCTCCACGACGCCATCGGCATTGCCGATAACCGCGAAAGCGCGCTCATCGACGCCCTGCATGATCTTGCGCGCTTTGACCGCCGCGAATGCCACGTATATGCCAAAACCCGCTTCGACCATCTCACCATGAGCCGCGCCTATCTCGACTGCTACGCGCGCGTGTTGGACGGCGAGACCTTAAACCCGCATCCGCCGCGCATCCGCGCCGATGCCCTCATCCCCCTCACCCTCGACCCCTGATGCTTTTCAATCCCGACGACCGCGCCCGCTACAAGCGCCTGCTCTCCTACATCCGCCCGCACTGGAAAGTGGTACTTGCGCTGCTCTCCGCCACCGTGGTCTATGGACTCACCGAACCCCTCGTGCCGATGGTGATGAAGCCTTTGATCGACGGCGGCTTTGCCGCGCGCGACATGGGGACGGTGTATTTGATGACCGCGCTCCTCTTCGTCGGCTTTGCCGTGCGCGGTATTGCCAACTTCACCTCCTCGTATCTCATGACCTGGCTCTCGCAAAACGTCGTCTATACCCTGCGCGACGCCATGTTCGCCAAACTCCTCAAGCTCCCCATGCGCTACTTCGACCAGCACAGCCAGGGCAGCATCATCTCGCGCTTCACCTACGACGTCCTGCAACTCATGAGCGCCTCCACCGACGCCGTCGCCATCCTCGTGCGCGAAACCATCACCATCACCGCGCTCCTCGCCTACCTCCTCTGGCTCGACTGGAAACTCACCCTCCTCGTCCTCCTCTGCGCCCCCTTCCTCGCCCTCCTCATCATCCGCTTCTCGCGCCGCCTGCGCAAAATCGCCCACGCCCTGCAAGCCGACATGAGCGGCATGAACCATGTGCTGGATGAAACCCTGCGCGGCCGCGCCATCATCCGCATCTACAACGGCGACGCCTACGAATACCGCCGCTTCAACCAGCAAGCCGACACCGTGCGCCGCCACATCCTGAAATCCGGCAAAATCGCGGGACTCATCTCCCCCATCGTCGAAATCATCATCATCGCCGCGCTCTGCGCCATCATCCTCATCGCCGCACACAAAGCGCAAAACGCCCCCGCGCACATGACCACCGGCACCTTCATCGCCTTCCTCGGAGCCATGGCGCTCCTCTTCCCCCCCATCAAACGCCTCGGCAAAGTCACCGAACCCATCCAGCGCGGACTCGCCGCCACACAAAGCATCTTCGACTTCCTCGATGAAGCAGACGAAACCCAGGCCGCACTCCCGCCTTTCGTCATCACCCGGGGCGACATCCGCTTTGACAACATCAGCTTCGCCTACCACAACGAACAGCCGGTACTCGCCCACTTCAGCCTCCACATCCGCGCCGGGGAAACCGTCGCCCTCGTCGGCGCCTCCGGCAGCGGCAAATCCACCCTCGCCGCCCTCTTGGCCGGGTTCTATGCGCCCGACAGCGGCACCCTCTATCTGGATGACCGCGACGTGCGCAGCATCAGCCTCAAAGACCGCCGCCGCGCCATCGCCTACGTCGCCCAAGACACCATCCTCTTCGCCACGAGCGTCGCCGCCAACATCGCCTACGCCGATGACACCCCGGATGAACAGCGCATCGAAGCCGCCGCACAATCGGCCAACGCCGCCGACTTCATCGCCAAACTCCCGCAAGGCTACCAAAGCCACATCGGCCAACAGGGCGGCAAACTCTCCGGCGGCCAGCGCCAGCGCTTGGCCATCGCCCGCGCCCTCTACAAAAACGCCCCCATCCTTATCTTGGACGAAGCCACCTCCGCGCTCGACAGCGAATCCGAACGCAAAGTGCAGCAAGCCATAGAAAACCTGCAACAAAACCGCACCGCCATCATCATCGCCCACCGCCTTTCCACCATCCGCAACGCTGACCGCATCATCGTCCTCGACCAGGGGCGCATCGTCGAAAGCGGCACGCACCACGAACTGCGCGACCAGGGCGGGCATTACGCCCACCTCCTCGCGCAAAACCGTTTTGAATGATAAAAAATAACCATATAAAGCGCTTCATATAGTGTATTTTTATCACAATAAGCGCTTATGAATGGTAAAAAATCACTATTTTTACTATATTTATGAGAATTAGCATAGAGTGGGCGTAACCCACGCCCATGCGGCAGCACTGGTAGGCTGGGTTAGCGGTGTAACCGCGTAACCCAGCGCGATGTTTGCGGTATTTGCTGGGTTACGGCTGCGCCTAACCCAGCCTACCAAATAACTGTTGTGATAAAAAACCATGATTTTAAGCGCTTTCTATGGTGTATTTTTATCGCAATAAGCGCTTATTAATGGTAAAAAATCACTATTTTTTGATGATTACATGCGCTACTGACAAAAACTGACGGGCGGCTGTGCCATACTGGCCACCCACCTCAAACCAAGGAGTTCCCATGTCTGCCCAACTCACCTTCTACACCCACCCCATGTCGCGCGGACGCATCGTGCGCTGGATGCTGGAAGAAACCGGCCTGCCCTACGACACCGTGCTGCTCGAATACGGCACCACGATGAAAGCCCCCGAATACCGCGCCATCAACCCCATGGGCAAAGTCCCTGCGCTCAAGCACGGCGACACCGTCATCACCGAAGTCGCGGCGATTTGCCTGTATCTCGCCGACCTCGTGCCCGGAAAAAAACTCGCCCCGCTGCCGGGCAGTCCGGAGCGCGGCAGTTATTACCGCTGGATCAGCTTTATGGCGCCGCTGGAACAATTGATGACGACCAAAGCCAACGGCGCCGCCCTGCCCAAGCCGGAAATGGCCGGTTTTGGCACGGAAGCCGACCTGCTCGACACCCTCGAAGCCGCCCTCAAAGGCCGCACCCATCTTGCGGGCGATGGCTTCACCGCCGCCGACCTGATGGTGGCCGCCTTCGTGGGTTGGTATCTGCAATTCAAATTGCTGGCGCCGCGCCCGGCCTTCACCGCCTTTGTAGAGGCGCACAGCCAGCGCCCCGCCGCGCGGCGTGCCGATGACATCGACAACGCCTTGCTGGCGGAGCAGGGCAAGGGGTAAGTAATTTGTAGCATGTGTAGGTACGGTTAGGCGCAGCGCGCCGTAACCGTACATTTTCGCTAACCGTGCCTGCAGTGATGGTGAGCTTCAGCCCACCATCAATGCTGCGCCTGACCCTACGCCAGCACCTCGATCCAGTAAGCCTGGCGCAACCGGATGATCCTGTTTTCTTGCGCGTGAATCGTGGTGATTTTCTTTGCTGCCAGCTGTTTTACAACCGATTGCGCGAAATCCGCCGCGCTTTCACGATGGCGCAACAAGATATCGGCAAACAAGAATTTGCCCTGATTGGCCTGATAAACCCGCCGCAAAAAATCCATGCCGCTGCTGGTGATCACGGCTTCCGTTTCATCCGAGCGCCGCGTATACAAACCGCTTTCGTCAAACCTGAAATAGAGGTATTGCCCGGGTGTCGTCGCAAGCAAGGCAAACGATCCCCCCCGGGTTTGGCTCAAGACGGGGCAGGGTTGCGACGTGATAATCAAATAGGCGAAAGACACGGGTTATCCATAAAAACGGGTTGGGTTGTAATCTAGCACACGGTTTTGCAGCTCGCGCAGCGATAGTCGGTTGGCGATGCATCGATGGGGGGCTAAAGCCAACCCTACGATAAGCAATGATAAAAAATCACCATACAAAGCGCTTTGTATAGTGTATTTTTATCACTATAAGCGCTTATCAATGGTAAAAAATCACTATTTTTGGTCATTTTATAAAACAACAATCTTCCTCACCCCTGTTTTTCCGCAATATTGCACTTTGGTTAGGTGCGCCGTATCATCGCGCGTTCGATTTGAACAAGAACAATGAGGAGTGGGCAATGGCGGATTCTCCCCTGCTGCGTGTGGAAGATTTGCAAGTGGTGTTCCCGTCGCGGCACGGCGATTTCCACGCGGTGCAAGAGGTGTCGTTTGAGCTGCATGCGGGCGAGATTCTCGGTATTGTCGGCGAGTCTGGCGCGGGCAAGTCCACGATTGGCAACGCGATTGCCGGCCTTCTGACCCCGCCCGGTTATGTCGCGGGCGGTCGCGTGTTCCTCGATGGCGTTGATTTGCGCGCCCTTTCTCCCTCGGAAATGCGCCGGGTGCGCGGCAAGGACATCGGCTTTATTTTTCAGGATCCGATGACGTCGCTGAACCCGCTCTTTACCATCGGCGAGCAGTTGATGGAGCCGATGCTCGAGCATCTCGACATGACCCCGGCGCAGGCGCGTGAACGTGCGATCGCGCTGCTGAACGATGTGGGCATTCTCGACCCGGAAACGCGCATGGATCAGTATCCGCACCAGTTTTCCGGGGGGATGCGCCAGCGGGTGGTGATTGCCATTGCGCTCTCCACCCACCCCAAATTCGTGATTGCCGACGAGCCGACCACCGCCTTGGACGTCTCCATTCAGGATCAGATTCTGCAATTGCTGCGCAAGCTGTGCCGCGAGCAGCAGGTGGGCTGCATGTTGGTCACCCACGACATGGGCGTGGTGTCGTCCGTGACCGACCGCGTGATGGTCACCTATCGCGGGCGCATGATGGAAATCGGCGAAACCGCGCAAGTTCTCGGCAACCCGCAGCATGATTACAGCAAGAGCCTGATTGCCGCCGTGCCGCCTTCCGGCTACAAACTGGAGC
>JAUNKJ010000052.1 GCA_030532785.1 Cardiobacteriaceae bacterium | reverse complement strand
CACCTCACCGCCCCCCCGACCACAAAGACCGCCTCCTCTTCGAACGACAAAAATCCCTCGCCGCCATCTTCGCCTGGCAAAACACCCCCACCAGCAGCGCCACCGAACGCTTCATGCGCCACTACTACCGCGCCACCCGCCGCATCCGCCGCATCACCCGCCTCATCGTCAAACTCATCGAATCCCGGCACCTCCCCCCCGAAACCCCCATCCCCCTCGATGAACACTACTGCATCCGCGCCCGCCGCATCGACCTCCGCCACCCCGCCCCCGACCACTTCCAGCGCCACCCCGAACAACTCTGGCCCATCTTCACCCACCTGCAAAACCACCCCGAACTCGACGGCCTCCACCCCCTCCTCGCCCGCCAACTCTACGAATCCCGCGACACCCTCATCACCCCCGCCTTCCGCGCCAACCCCGCCAACCGCCACAACTTCCTCGCCATCCTCCGCCACCCCGGCAACGTCTACCGGCAAATCCGCCGCCTGCTCCGCTACGGCATCCTCCACCGCTACATCCCGGGCTACTGGCACATCATCGGCCGCATGCCCTACAACCTCTTCCACCAATACACCATCGACCAACACACCCTCCACCTCCTCGCCACCCTCGACAGCTTCAAAAACGACGCCCCCGCCTACCCCCACGCCAGCCGCATCATGGCCAACCTCCCCGACCGCGCCACCCTCTACCTCGCCGCCATCCTCCACGACATCGGCAAAGGCCGCGAAGGCGACCACTCACAAATCCGCGCCCCCCTCGCCCAACAATTCCGCCCCCACAACCCCCTCCTCCCCCCCGAAGACCACCAACGTCCCACCATCCTCATCCGCCACCATCTCCTCATGTCCGACACCGCACAAAAACAAGACCTCACCGACCCCGCCGTCATCACCACCTTCGCGCAAACCATCCAAACCCGCGCCAACCTCGACCACCTCTACCTCCTCACCATCGCCGACATCAGCGCCACCAACCCCACCCTCTGGAACAACTGGCGCGCCACCCTCCTCTCCACCCTCTACCAACACACCGCCGCCCAACTCGACCACCCCCAACCCGCCCTCCCCCGCCACATCGAAAAACGCAAACAACAAACACGCACACACCTCCAAACCAACCCCGACACCCTCTGGCAAACCCTCCCCGACACCTTCTTCTCAAACGACACCCCCGAAAACATCGCCGCCAAAACCCGCGACCTCATGAACCCCATTCAACCTCACCGCGCCCTCCTCCTCCCCGGCACCCCGCCGCAACTCTACATCCGCTCCAGCCACCCCCCCGGCATCACCTTCGCCCGCACCACCCACTACCTCGAACGCCACAACCACAACATCGTCGAAGCCCGCCTCTACCAAAACCACAACAAAACCCTCACCCTCCAGCAATACACCCTCGCACACCCCCCCGCAGACCCCGCCCAACTCCAAACCCAACTCAGCGCCCACCTCGCCCACAACCAACCCCCGCCCCCACCACGCAAACGCCTAAGCCCCGCACACCTGCGCCACTTCCCCACCGCCACCCGCATCCGCACCCGGCAAAACGGCAACCGCCACACCCTCGACATCACCTGCCAGGACAGACACGGCCTCCTCTCCCTCATCAGCCGCATCCTCCTCCAACACAACATCAGCGTCGACCACGCCAAAATCACCACCCTCGGCGAAAAAGCCCAAGACATCTTCCACCTCGGCGGCCAACCCACCCCCGCGCAACTCGACACCCTGCGCCAAGCCCTACACCACGCCCTCGACCCACCCTCGCACAACGATCCGTAGAGTGGACGTCAACCCATGCGGTATCGTGAAGCGATGGTAGGTTGGTGGTGCATTTCGGCAAGCTCAATAACCGCGAAGCGAACCCCAACATCCAATCAACATCGCAGGTTGGGGTTCACTACGTGGTTATCGAGCCTGTCGAGATGCACCCCAACCTACAAAAACGCCGGAGCCGTAGGTTGGGTGTCAACCCACCAAAAAAGCCCCTCCCTGCTCCGCAGCAAGAGATTGGCGTTGAGGTCAAGGAAAAACGCACAGCAACCCCGTAGGGTGGGTGTCAACCCACCATTTACCCGCAGGGTAAAGCGTAGGCTGGGTTAGCGGCAACGTCGCGTAACCCAGCGCAATGCTTGACGTCTTTGCTGGGTTACGCCCTGCGGGCTAACCCAGCCTACAATCGCTGCGCGATGGCGGACCAACGCCTCCCCTACGACATATTCCATCAAAACAATAAAAATAGTTATTTTTTACCATATTTAAGCGCTTATTATGATAAATTTTCTCACGAAAAGCGCTTATTAATGAGAAAATTTCTCACATCAACATTCGCCATCCGCAAAAAGAACGCAATCCCCTACAATACGCCCCTTTCATCACCAGGAGCCGCCATGAGCTACCCCATCGAAGCCCCCGGCAATCACGCCCCCGCCGCAGAAACACGCGGATTCGTCTACAACCACACCATGATCCGCGTCAAAGACCCTGCCGCTTCCCTCGATTTCTACACCCGCATACTCGGCATGCACCTCGTGCGCAAGAGCGATTACGAAGGCGGCAAATTCAGCCTGTATTTCCTCTGCCATCTCGGCGAAGGTGAAACACCGCCCGCCGATGACATCGAAAGAAAACAATGGATTGCCCGGCGTCCCGGCATCCTCGAACTCACCCACAACTGGGGCAGCGAAGCCGACCCCGCTTTCGCCTACCACAACGGCAACCAGGAGCCGCGCGGCTTTGGCCATTTGTGCATCAGCGTCCCCGATTTCGCCGCCGCCATCGCCTTTTTCGACCGCGAAGGCGTCACTTACCAAAAACGCCCGGAAGACGGCAGCATGAAAGACATCGCCTTCATCAAAGACCCGGACGGCTACTGGATCGAGATCATCGGCTACTAACCGCATGAGTTGTTTCTCACCAATAAGCGCTTATCGTGCAAAAATTTATCACGATAAGCGCTTTGTCATGGTAAAAAACCACTATTTTCAATCATTTTATGACAACCCGTTTATAAAGGAGACTTCATGATTCACGCCCGCCCCGACCGCGCGCAAAGCGATTCCAAAAAATGGCAGAAATATGCCGGGCAGGACATCCTGCCGATGTGGATTGCCGACGCCGATTTCGCCGTTGATCCCGCCATTGTCGCGGCGCTCGGGGCAAGGCTGGAACACGATGTTTTCGGCTATGGCGGCGAAACCGAAGCGCTGAAGAATGCCATCGTCGCCCATTGCGCGCGGCAATACGGTTGGGCAATCGAACGCGAGTGGATCGTGTTCCTTCCCGGGGTGGTACCCGGCCTCAATTTCTCGCGCGCGGTCAGCGTGTTGCGTGGCAAAGCGGCAGGCGTGGTGTCCATGCCCACCTATCCGCACCTTTTCAACCATCCTGCACTCTTTCCCTTTACCCATCATGGGGTTGACTGCCTGTTGCAAGGCGAGCGCTTCGTGCCGGACTTCGCCGGACTCGATGCCGCCGTCGATGCCGACACCGGGCTGCTCCTCCTCTGCCATCCGCACAATCCGGTCGGCCGCGTGCATACCGACGAAGAACTCCATGCCTATCATGCCCTTGCCAAAAAGCACGACCTCATCGTCTGTTCCGATGAAATCCATTGCGACCTCATCCTGAACGGCACGCGGCATCGCCCCTTCGCCAGCCTCGATGCCGATGCCCTTGTCCGCACCATCACCCTGATGGCACCAAGCAAAACGTGGAATATCGCAGGCTTGTGCTGCGCCTTCGCCATCATCGCCAACGAGGATTTGCGCCGCGATTTCAACCGCGTAACCCTCGGCATGAACGACGTCAACGTCCTCGGCACCCATGCCGCGCTCGCCGCCCTCGAACACGGCGAAACGTGGCGAGAGGCGCTTATCGGCACCCTGCGCGAGAATGCCGAATACACCCACGCGCGCATCAATGCGATGCCGCCCTTGCGCATGACCCCGGTGGAAGGCACTTACCTCGCCTGGATCGACGCGCGAGAACTCCCGGTGGACAACGCGCAACGCTTCTTTGAAGCGCACGGCGTGGGGCTGAACGATGGCGCGGATTATGGCGCGCCCGGCTTTGTCCGCCTCAACATGGCGTGCGACAAATCCCTTTTGCAAGAAGCCCTTGCCCGCATGGAACGGGCGATTGCCACATTGGGCGCGAAAAAATAAGGCTTTTTCCGATTTATTTTGCCCAAAGTTTCTAAAAAAACGGTAAAGTATCGCCGCCGTATCGGTGATACGGCACTTTGCCACGGGGCAAAAGACTGTCGAGAAGCAAGCGTTGGCATTTCGGGAGTTTGAATTTCAACGCATATCAGGTGAAAACATGATCAATATCTATGTCGGCAATCTCTCTTTCCAATCCACGGAAGACGAATTGCGCGCGCTTTTCGGCAGCCACGGCGAAGTGAGCAATGTCAACATCATTACCGACCGCGACTCCGGCCGCTCCAAGGGCTTTGCCTTTGTGGAAATGCCGGACGCAGGCGCTGCGCAACAGGCGATCAGCGCATTGAACGACTACGAAGTCAAAGGCCGCAAACTGCGCGTCAACGAAGCCAAGCCGCGTGAAGAGCGCCCGCGCCGCGCGCCGCGCCCCGCCTACAACCGCTGGTAAGCGCGCCATTGGCGATAAAAAAACCGGTCTCTGACCGGTTTTTTTGTGCCTGCTCATCGTGGGCTAATGATGGCGGGGTATGGTGCGGTTTTTGAAATGCTCTGTGTGAGGCGAGTACCGCCACCCCAGGGCATGATGAGAAATTTTCTCATGACAAAGCGCTTTGCATGAGAAAATTTCTCACCCAAAGCGCTTTACTATGGTAAAAAACATCTATTTTTGGTTATTTTTTGGAGAACATCATGATTTTCACCGCTCGTCATCTCACTGCCCTGAAAAACCGTTTTGCCAGCAGCGGTGTGCTGCCGCGTGTGGTTGGCGTTGCGCTACTCGCGGGGGAGATGTTGCTGTTTGCGTTGTTTTTCCTGCCGTTGTTGCCGCTTGTGGTGGCGGGAAGCGCCCTGGCCTTGTGGCGCGCGCGCAAGGCGTCGGCAATGCCATCGGGGAAAAGACGCCCGGTGATTATTGAGCATCCGCGCAGTTGAGGATGGCAGCGGCAAGGCGCGGCAGTGCCGCGTCGTCCACCCGGGTGTAGAGGGCGGGTTCGATGAGTTCGATTTCGTTGAGGTGGAATGCGCCCTGTTCGTCGATGAGGCCGTCAACGCGGGCGTAGAGCGGCGCTTCCGCCAGGGCGGCGAGCGCGTTTTCCGCTTGTTGCCGCCAGGCGGTTTCGGCAACGAGCGGCAGGATTTCCACGCCGTAGGCGGAGTTGGCGCGCCATTCGCCGGCCGGTGGTTTGCGGTGTGCGGCGTGGGAGTATTGGCCGTTGAGGTAGATGAGGCAGGCTTCGCCAAAGGGGGCGTGGATGAAGGGCTGGACGAGGATGCCTTCGCGGTAGTCGGCGGGGGCGGGCTGTCCTTCTGCCAGACGGCGCACGCCGCGTCCGCTTTGGCCGATGAGGGGTTTGATGACGGGGTTGTCCCACGGGCAGGCGGCAAGCGCGGCTGTCCAGTCTTCACCGGGGAGGAGGGCGATGCCGGGGGTGAGGCCGGGTTGCAGGAGGTAGCGCTTGTCCATGTTCCATTGTTGCAGCGCGGGCGGATTCTGGATGCGGACGCCGTGGGCGGCGAGGTTTTGCAGCCATGCGCGGTATTCTTCGGGGCTGGCGCTGTAGTCCCAGGCGGCGAGGGGGAGGATGAGGGCGTTTTCTGCGGCGTCGGGGACGATGTCTTGCCACGGGCGCAGTTCGGCGTCGAGGCGGCGGGCGAGTTGGCGGAGGTCGTCATTGCCGTCCGGCCAGGGGCGGCAGGTGGCAATGAGGATGCGCATGGTCAGCGCCCGAAGTGGTTGGTGAGGAATTGCGCGAGGTTGGGCGGTGCCATGAAGCCCTGTACCAATGTGCCGTCTTCAAGCACCATGGCGGGGGTGCCGGTCACGCCGATTTGCAGGCCGGTGGCGTATTGTTCGCGCACACTGGTAGGGCATTTGCGCTCGGGGACGGGCTGGCCGTCCTGGGCGGCGATCATGGCACCGATGCGGTCTTCGGCACACCAGATGGAGATGGCGCGCTGGTAGCCGGGGGAGTTCAGGCCACCGCGCGGGAAGGCGAGGAAGCGCATTTCGATGCCTTGCTGGCTGTATTGGTAGATGTCTTGTTGCACCATGCGGCAGTAGGGGCAGTCGGTATCCATGAAGACGTAGACGACGTGGCGGCGCTCGCCGCGCGCGGGGAAGGTGATCATGTCGTCGGGGGGGATGTGTTGCAGGCGTTGCAGGCGGTTTTGCTGGCGTCGGGCTTCGGCGAGGTTCTGCCGGGTGTGGAGGTCGATCATTTCGCCTTTGATGAGGTAGCGTCCGTCTTCGCTGACGTAGAAGATGTCGTTGCCAACGGAGAATTCGTAGGTGCCGGGAACGGGAGTGGGATGGGCGCTGGGGGCGTGTTCCATTCTCAGGATGTCGCGCACGGTATCGAGGTTGGGCTCTGCCACGGCGGCGTGGCTCGCGGCGAGCAGCAGGAAGAGCGATAACACGTGTCGCAGCATGGGCAGTCCGTCAGTTCAGAAAAGGCGCTTATCATAATGCTTTGTGTACGCAGACGCATGAATTCGTGCTTAATAATTACTGCAACGTCATGCGCTGGCGGATTTTTTCGCTTTTTTGCTTATCCGCGCGGGTGATGCGCGGCGTGGAGGGCTGCAAGGCGCGCCTTGGCGACGTGGGTATAGATTTGCGTGGTGGAAAGGTCGGCATGGCCAAGGAGCATTTGCACCGCGCGCAGGTCCGCGCCGTGGTTCAAGAGATGGGTGGCAAAGGCATGACGCAGGGTGTGCGGGGAAATGTCGCGCGAGATGCCGGCAAGGGTAGCGTAATGCTTGATGCGATACCAGAACGCCTGGCGGGTGAGCGCTTCGCCACGGGCGCTGACGAAAACGGCGTCGGCAATGCGGCCGTTGAGCAAAGCAGGGCGCGCATGGGCGAGATAATCTTCGAGCGCGGCCTGCGCTTCTTCGCCCATGGGTACGAGCCGTTCCTTGCTGCCCTTGCCCCAGACGCGCAGCACCCCTTCGCGCAGGAGTACGCCTTCCATCGGCAAGCCGACAAGCTCGGAGACGCGCAGGCCGCTGGCGTAGAGGACTTCGAGCATGGCGCGGTCGCGCAGGCCAAGGATGTCGCCGGTATCGGGCGCGGCGAGCAGCGCTTCCACATCGGCCTCGCTCAAAACGCGCGGCAGGGTCTGGCGACGGCCGCGTGCGCTGTCGAGTTGCAGCACGGGATTGTCCTCGCGCTCGCCGCGTGCGCAAAGAAAGCGGAAATAGCGCTTGAGCGTGGTGCGCATCCGCGCGAGCGTCGCCGGTTTCTTGCCCGCTTCCAGCATTTTCGCGAAAAGCTGCTGCAAATCGTGGCCTTGCGCCTGAGAAAGGTCCACCTCTGCGAGCAGGGCGCGCGCCACGGCGAGATCCGTGGCATAGGCGCTGCGCGTGGCGTTGCTCACGCCGTCTTCCAGCCAGAGATGATCGAGAAAAGCATCCACGGATGCGTCGGTTGATGAAGCCATATCGACACACAAATACGCTAAAATGCGCCATTTTAGAACATAGCCGCCGATGCGACACAAGCCCTCCCTCATCCTGCTCGCCTGCCTTTCGCTCTGCACCCTGATCGCAGGCGCCGTCGTCGCCCTGCGCTGGCAAGCCGTCTACGAATGGCGCGACACCCCGCAATGGTCGCTCAACGACGCGCAACGCGCCGAACTCGCCAGCCGCTCCCCCTTCACCATCGAAGTCTACCTGCGCCACAACCCGCGCCTGCGCCGCCAATTCGCGCAGTGGCTCAAGCCCCTACAATTCGCCGCGCCGCAACTCGCCGTGCAATTCATCAACCCCGACACCGACCCCCTCCGCGTCCAGGATCGCGGCATCACCCGCGAAGGCCAGCTCTACGTCCACATCGGCCAAAGCGGCAAACGCCTGGAAACGCCCGGCGTCGCCGCCCTCGAACGCACCATCCTCGAACTCCTCTACCAGGGCGACAAACAAATCATCCACACCCAGGGCCACGGCGAACGCGCCTTTCTGAGCGACACCGCCGGCTCCTGGCTCGGCATCTATCTAGCCCTTCGCGCCGACAACATCGTGATCGGCACCCTGAACCCCGCCGAAGTGGCAAACATCCCCGACGGTACCGACCTCCTCGTCATCGCCGACCCCGTCCGCGACAGCCTCGACAACACCCCCTGGCTCGACCAATACCTCGAAAACGGCGGCAACCTCCTCTACACCACCGACACCCGCCACGCCTACCTCCCGAAAACCCTGCGCCACTTGAGCGGCCTTGCCGCCCACCCGCACCCCCTCGTCGACGCCGCCGCCAAAAGCTACGGCTTTGAAAACCCGCAAATGCTCGTCATCGACGCCGTCGGCGAACACCCCGCCCTCGCCGCCCTGCGCCAACTCCCCGTCATCCCCGGCGCCATCGCCCTCCTCCCCGACGCCGCCCCCGCCCAAGGCTGGCAACGCAGCACCCTCCTCTACAGCAGCAACAAAAGCTGGGGCGAACACCACCCGCGCGCCGACACCCTCACCGCCGACGACAACGAAATCCGCGGCCCCCTCGGCATCCTCTGGCAACTCAGCCGCGAACACCACGGCAAAACACAAACCCTGTGGATCGCCGGCGACAGCGATGCCTGGATCGCCCCCTACCGCGAACTCGGCGGCAACCGCCAATGGTTCGCACAAAGCATCCCCCACCTCCTCGGCGGCAACACCGCACTCGCCAAAATCGCCACCCCGCCCAAAGACCACGCCATCCACGCCAGCCAAACCCGCCTCTACACCCTCGCCGCCCTCCTCCTCCTCGGCCTCCCCGCCCTCGCCGCTCTCAGCGGCTGGCTCTACTTCCGGACACTCAAATGGCGATACCGCGCACCCTGATCCTCGCCTGGCTCACCCTCCTCCTCCTCATGCTCGCCACCCTCGCCTGGCAAAACGCCGCGGAAAAACGGCAATACCTCCCCGTTCCCGAAAACCCCGAAGACATCCGCATCAACACCGGACAACACACCCTCCACTGGCAACGCCAGCAACAACACTGGCTAAGCAACGGCCAAGTCGCCGACACCCCGCGCATCCACACCTGGCTCGAAGAACTGCGCGCCTGCCGTGGCAACTACAACGAACACGACATCGCCCCCACCCCCAACCCGGAACCCATACACCTCACCATCGACAACACCCCCTACACCCTCGGCGCCGCCAACCCCTTCACCAACGGCCACTACATCCACCACCAAAACCGCGTCTACCTCTGCAACGAAGCCGTCAAAACCCCGCTGCGCCTCCCCCCCGACCTCTGGCTGGAGAACCCCGATGCCCGAACTCCCTGAAGTGGAAACCACCCGCCGCGGCCTCGCGCCCCTCATCGAAAACCGGCAAATCGCCCACATCACCATCCACAACCCGCGCCTGCGCCACCCCGTCGACCAAACCCGCCTCCACGCCCTGAAAAACGCCCGCTTCACCACCCCCGCCCGCCGTGGCAAATACCTCTGGCTACACACCGACCGCCCTGAAGAAAGCCTCCTCATCCACCTCGGCATGAGCGGCAGCCTCCGCGTCAACCCGCCCCGCACCCCACGCAAAACCCACGACCACATCGAAATCACCCTCGACAACCAGCACATCCTCCGCCTCCACGACCCGCGCCGCTTCGGCATGCTCAACGTCGAAAACCCCAATGCCCCGCCCGCCTACCTCCAAACACTCGGCGCCGAACCCCTGAGCGACACCTTCACCCCCGCCTACCTCCTCGCCCACATGCAAGGCCGCGAAAGCGCCATCAAAACCCGCCTCATGAACCAAAACATCGTCGTCGGCGTCGGCAACATCTACGCCAGCGAAGCCCTCTTCAAAAGCGGCATCGACCCGCGCCGCCCCGCGAAAACCCTTAACATAAACGAAGCCGAAACCCTCGTCGCCGCCGTGAAAACCATCCTCACGCACGCCATCGCCGTCGGCGGCACAACACTGCGCGACTTCATCCACAGCGACGGCAGCCCCGGCTACTTTCAGCAAACCCTGAACGTCTACGGCAAAAGCGGCCAACCCTGCCCGCAATGCCAAACCCCGCTTGCAAGCGCACAAATCGGCGGCCGCACCACCACCTACTGCCCAAACTGCCAGCGCTGACACACCAACGCCACAAAAAATCGTAGGGTGGGCTTCAGCCCACCATCACGAAACACAAAACAAAAGCGTGGATGGGCGTAACCCCGGGCACCCACGCAAAACACGAAGCGTTTTGACGCGGGAACCCTCGCCCATGCGGTATCGCGAAGCGATCCGTAGGGTGAGTGTCAACACACCAAAAAGCCCATCTCCCTACAAGACTCTCGCTTGTGCGAGCTGTTCCAGTCGAAGAGCTGCGAAGCAGAAAGGGGATGGGGGAGGGGTGATAAAGAAAATCGCACCGCGATGGTAAGTACGCTTAGGCGCAAAACGCCGCAACCGTACATTTTCATAAAAACATCTAAAATAGTCGTTTTTTACCATCAAAAAGCGCTTGCCATGAGAAAATTTCTCACCACAAGCGCTTCACCATGATAAAAAAACACTATCCCGGATAATCGCACGGGAATTCCCCGCGCATTTTCTCCGCCTTGGCGAGTACCGCGTCACGCATGTTTTCCTGATAACGCTGCATTTTTTCGCGCAATGCCGTATCGCTCGCAGCGAGGATGCGCACAGCAAGGAGGCCTGCGTTTTTCGCGCCGTCGAGTGCCACGGTCGCGACCGGTACGCCGCCCGGCATTTGCAGGATGGAAAGCACGCTGTCCCAGCCGTCGATGGAATTGCCCGACAAAATCGGCACGCCGATGACGGGCAGGGGCGTGAGCGATGCCAGCATCCCCGGCAAATGCGCCGCGCCGCCCGCGCCGGCGACAATCACTTGCAAACCGCGTTCGTGCGCGGTGCGTCCGTAGTCGAGGAGGCGCTCCGGGGTACGGTGCGCGGAGACGACGGTCACTTCAAAGCCGACGCCAAATTGTTGGCACACCTCCGCCGCCTCGCGCATGACGCGCAGGTCGCTGTCGCTGCCCATGACGATGCCGATTTGTACCTTATCCATGACTCACCACCTTGAGTTTTCCCTGAATCTGTTCCATTTTTTCCGCGAGTTCTTCGCCATTTGCCGCAAGCACCGTCACATGCCCCATCTTGCGTCCGGGGCGGGTTTCCGTTTTGCCGTACCAATGCACATGCACGTCGGGCACCGCCATCACCTCTTCTGTCCCGAGCAGCAGCGGTTTGCCGCTGTGGCCAGGCGCGCCGATGACGTTAAACATCGCCGCATGGCGGTACTGCGCGGTATCGCCCAAGGGCAGACCCGCCAGCACGCGGAACATCTGGTCGAACTGCGAACTGGCATGCGCTTCGATGGTGAGATGCGCGCTGTTATGCACGCGCGGCGCGGTTTCGTTGACCCACACATCGCCTGTATCGGTGACGAACATTTCCACCGCAAACAACCCGGCGCTGCCCAGTGCCGCCACCAGTTGGCGTGCGATAATTTGCGCCTTTTCCGCTATTTTTTCATCAATTTGCGCTGGTGAGCGTACCGCATCCACCAGATTCAGCGCCGGATCAAACACCATCTCGAACACCGGATAGCTGCGCACATCGCCCGCGCCATCGCTCACCACGAATACCGCAATTTCGCACTCGATCGGGAAAAACGCCTCGATGACAGAAGGCACATCCCACAATTTCGCCAAATCCGCTTCGTTGTGAATGACTTGCACGCCCTTGCCGTCGTAGCCGCCGGTGCGCGCCTTTTGCACAAACGGCAGGGGAATGCGTTGTACATCAATATCCTTCGCGCCACCCGCGAGGTAATACGGCACGGTGGGCAAGCCTTTTGCCGCATAAAAATCCTTCTGCAAACCCTTGTCCTGAATGAGCGCCAGCACATCCGGCGCGGGGATGACGCGCTTGCCCGCCGCCGCCAAATCGCGCAGCGCCTTGACGCTGACATGCTCGATTTCAATGCCGACCACATCGGCATCGGCGGCAAAACGCATCACCGTGTCGTAATCGGCGAAATCGCCCTGCACCACCGCTGCGCCCATCCCCGCACAGGGCGGCACTTCCTGCGGATCAAGAATATGAATCTCTGCCGGATAATTGGCTGCGGCCTGCATGAACATCCGCCCCAATTGTCCGCCGCCCAGCATGGCTATTTTCATAACAACTCCAAAAATAGTGATTTTTTACCTGTTGTAGGGACGTAGCCTGCTACGTCCCTTGAGTATCGTGCAAAGATGCGCTTGCACTATTTGCCATAAAATCTGACTATCTCAAAAAACAATCAAAAATAATCATTTTTTACCATTCATAAGCGCTTATCGTGAGAAAATTTCTCAGCAAAAGCGCTTCATCATGAGAAAACTTCTCACACACTCTTTCCAGGGATATTCGGCAAGCACCCTACTCCCGAATCACCACCCCGCTCGCCCAATCGACAATCCGGCTCGGTTTTTCTTCTCCGCCGAGTGCGCCACCCAGCAGGCAAATATCGGGAAAATATTGCAAAACCGCTTCCGCACTGCGCGCAGGCGGCAAGCCGTGCGGGTTGGCAGAAGTGGAAAAAAGCGGCGCGCCGAGAGCGTTGCTCACCGCCGCGAGCAAGGGATGGCGCGTCAAACGCAGCGCCACTTTGCCGTTTACCACCGCGCCCCGCGCCACTTTCTCCCCCGCAGGCAATAAAAACGTCGTGGCGCGCACCGTTTGCGCGTCCACCATTTCCTGCCAATCTTTGTCTGTTATTTCCGCAACATAACCTTGCGCCAGCGCCGCACTGCCTGCCACCACCAACACCCCCTGCCCCGCCTTGCGTCCTTTTTTCCGTTCAAGAATCGCGCGCAACGCATCGT